>JAJDTF010000038.1 GCA_022827265.1 Acidimicrobiia bacterium
GGGGACGCACGGTCCCGTTCCGATGCGGTGCGGCGAGCACTCGAAGAGATGCTCGACCGGCGGCGACGGCGCCAAGTCGGCGAGGCCATCGTCGACGCGTACCGCCGAATCCCCGAAACCGACGACGAGCTGGAATGGGCGGCGCACAGCACCCGGACGATGATCGCCGAGGAACCCTGGTGACACCTGCTCAGTGCGACGTCTGGTGGGCGGAGAGCGAGAACGAGGTTCGGCCGGTGCTCATCGTCACCCGCAACGAGGCGATCGCAGTGCTCAACAAGCTGGTCGTCGCCCCGATCACGCGTACCGTTCGGGGCATCCCGACCGAGGTAGCGCTCGACACGGACGACGGTCTCCCCCACCCAGGCGCAGCTTCGTTCGACAACCTTCGCGTGGTGCTCAAGTCACACTTGACGGAGCGCATCAGCGCCTTGCCCCACCGCCGGCCTGAAGTCTGCGCCGCGCTCGGCGCCATGGCGGACTGCTGACCTACAAGACGCAAGCCGAATTCAGGCCGTGGCGGCTGCTTGTAAGTGCAACAGCGAGAAGGCGTACCTATTGCCGCAGCCTCTCAGGAAGACTGGTCCACAAACTGTGGTTCAAATCTGCCATAAACTGTAGGGCACAACTCCTAGAAGTTGTAGGTTGCATGGTCTGCACGCTCGACGGATAAGGGAACAACGGACAATGTCCGATACTCTCAAGCCTTCTGGCTACACAGCCCGTGTTACCGATGCTGCCGTTGCCGCCGCGCTCGGGGCGATGCCCACCGTCGTCATCGAGGGGCCGAGAGGCTGCGGCAAGACGTGGTCAGGCCGGCGGTTCGCCCGCAGCGAGGTCCTGTTCGACCGGGATCTGAACGCTCGACGCTCTGTGTCCGTCGCACCAGGCCTCGCTCTCGACGGACCCGAACCAAGGCTGCTCGACAAATGGCAGCTCGCACCAGAGGTCTGGAACCAAGTGCGGCACGCCAGCGATGAAGACCAGCGCAAGGGCCGGTTCATCCTCACCGGTTCGGCGGTCCCCGCTGATGACATCACCCGCCACTCCGGAGCCGGACGCGTCGCACGAGTTCGAATGCGTCCGATGTCGCTGGCCGAGACCGGTGAGTCCACGGGCGACGTGTCAGTGGGTGCCTTGCTCGACGCGGCACCGGTGAACGCCCAGCGGCCGGAGGCAAGCTTCAACGACGTGGTCGACGCCCTCTGCCGCGGTGGCTGGCCGCAGCTGTCGGACCTGTCGTCGGCCGAGGCCCAGCTGTTCTTGGACAACTACCTCGATGACGTGTGCCGCACCGATGTGGCAGCTGTGGACGACGTGGCGCGCGACCCAGCCGGGATAGCACGGCTGATCGCGTCCGTCGCACGCAACATCGCCACGACCACGTCGTTCTCCAAGCTCGCTGCGGAAGCCGCTGGCGACCGGCCGCTCAACCGCACTACGGCCACTGAATATCTGCGTGCCCTGGAACGGCTCTATGTCGTCGAGGACGCTCCAGCTTGGCGTTCCCATCTTCGCTCCCGAGCAACCTTGCGGGCCGCGCCCAAACGCCACTTTGTCGACCCGTCGCTCGCCGTCGCCGCCCTCGGGGGCAGCCCGCAGCGACTCCTCGCAGACCTTGAGGCGCTCGGCTTCCTCTTCGAGTCGCTGGTGCTCAGAGATCTGCGCATCTACAGCCAGGTCAATCGGGCATCCGTCTTCCACTATCGCGACAGTGACCAGCTCGAAGCCGACGCCGTCATCGAAGCCCGCGACGGCCGGTGGATCGCTGCGGAGGTCAAGCTCGGCGGCGAGCGCGACATCGAGCAAGCCGCTCAATCATTGACGAGGCTGCGCGACAAGGTCGACACATCACGAGCAGGCGAACCGTCCAAGCTGCTGATCATCACCGCGACCGGCTACGGCTACGACAGACCCGACGGCACGACGGTTGTTCCCATTACGGCGCTTGGACCTTGACGGCGTTGTGTTCGCCGACACCACGTGCACGATGCGCGACTCGGCGCGCCGGCCAGCGGGCGGCGGCGGGCTCGTGGCGCTCAGTCGGCCGCAGCGATGCTGGCAAAGGCGGCATCCACGATGCGACCGCCCCGCGGGTCACCGGTGATGGCGGCATCCATCCGGTTCATCACGTAGGCCACCGAGGTGCGCACGTCGAAATCGACAACGGCGATGGATCCGCCCCAGCCACCCCAGTACATGTGGTTCGGATTCGGGCTGGTCACCCAGCCGTCGAGCTGGCGAGCGAAGCCCAGGCCGTGCCGCAGTCGCAGCATCAGCACCTCGTCGACGTTGTCGACCTGCTCCTCGAGGCCCTTGCGCGCCCCGGCCTCGGACATGATCCGGACGCCGTCCACTTCTCCGCCGCAGGCCAGCATCGAGTGGATCCGCGCGACCGCGCGGGCATTTCCGATCCCGCCCGCCGCCGGGATTTCGGCTGCTCGCCACGCACGCGTCCGGGGCTCGGTGGCATCAAGCGAGCAGCTCGCCAAGGTGCGCACGGCAATCGAATCAGGGTCGATCGGCACCCCGCTCGCTTCGAGAACCTCCAGCAGGGACGGGGGCGGAAGAAGCTCGCCGACGCGGTGGTCTTCCGACGCGGGCAGGCTCATCCAGAAATCGGCACCGAGCGGCTCGGCGATTTCGGTGCGGAACCAATCCGCCATGCGCCTGCCGGTGATGCGGTAGAGAATCTCGCCCTCGAGGTTGCCCTGGGTGACCGCGTGGTAACCCGACTTGGTGCCCGGCTCCCACCACAGTTCCTGGGCAGCCAGCCGTTCGGCGATCGCGTCGAGGTCGTACAGATCCTCGGCCGATACCGGCGGCACGAATCCGGGCAGGCCCGCCGTGTGCGACATGACGTGCCGCACCAGGACGCCCTCCTTGCCGTTCTGTGCGAACTCGGGCCAGTACTCGCACACCGGCGCATCGAAGTCCAGCTCGTCCCGATCGGCCAAGGCGAGCATGCACGTCGCCGCCATGGTCTTGGTGGTGGAGTACACGTTCACGATCGTGTCCCGGCCCCACGGGGTGCCGTTTGTGTCGGCGTCTCCGGCCCAGATATCCACGACAGACTCGCCGTCGACGGTCACCGCCGCTGCTGCACCAACTTCGAGGCCTTCGCCGAAGTTCCGCTCGAAGGCGTCGCGGACTGCCTCGAATCCTTCCTTGCACGTGCCGTGTATCTCCATGACCTGCCCTGACCTGCCCTTCGTGCCATGCCGGCCCACACGGCCGGCAATTCGGGGCTCATCATGGCAGTAGCTGCATGCACTCGCCCATGCCGAAGGGTGTCCCAACAGGACGCTGCGCGGCCGCAGGTGGACTCCGCGCTCAGGTGGTCGGCGCAGTAATCGGCGGTGCTGTGCCGAAGTCAGCCCAATCCGTGACGACGCTGAATGATCCGGCGCCGTCGATGACGGCGGTGTAGCTGACCCGCCTGATCAAGTCGTCGCGATCCACCCACACGTCGAGCTGGACGTTGTCGAGTCGCTGAGGCGGCTCCTGATTCGTCATGGTCATGAACATGCCGAGCGACATGAGGAAGCCGGCCCCTGCGCCAGCAGGCAGGGAGTGCGTGCGGTAGTGGGCGACCGTCACACCGTCGAGACTGGTGTCGCCCACCTCGACGAAGTCGAACACCGCACCGAGATCGTTGACGGTGACGCCGAACGTCAGATTCGACCTGACGGGTGCGCTCGAATCCTCGGAGTCCAGAGCCCAGACATATGGATGAGGGCCCTCCCACGGTTCGTCGCCGGTCGCTCGATACGCCTGATCGCCGATGACCACTTCGGCGTAGGAGCCCAGATCCGGGATGCCCGCCTCGGGCACGGCGGGTCCGGATGTCAGCCGGTACTCGAAGCTGCGGTCCGAGAACACGCCTTCGATCGTCATCTCCCACGGCTCGGCCAAGACATCGAAGTCGAACGTCACCGTCGTGGATGTGGTGGCCGAGCTGCTCACCCTGATCGTGGTCTGGACGGCCTCGTGCACGGCAGCAGTGGCATCGCGACCGGAACCGGTGTCGTACACCACGATCGTCGCGGCTGCGACGACGGCGATCACCACCGCCGCGGCCGCTGCGCTGATCCAGCGTCGACGAGCGGGCACGCCGACAGAGGACGATCTCTTCAGCCCGTGAACCACTCGAAGCCGCGGAGATGCGTCCGCGCTGTCCGCCAGGATCGAATCCAACAACTGGGCCGGCTCCGGGTCCGTCGCCGAGGCGAGCGCATCGACGTTGACCGGGTTCGCTCGGCGCAGATCAGCTAGCAGTTCGTCTTCGATACCGGTACCAGTCATGAAGCACTCCCTTCGCCGCCGCTTGCGTCATCGAGACGATCAAGGCGCGCAGCGAGTCGTTTGCGGGCACGATGAACACGGATGGCCGAGGCGTTCGCCGAGATGCCGAGCACCTGGCCGATCTCGGCATGGCTGAGCTCCTCCCACGCCACGAGCATGAGCACTTCCCGGTCGGCTTCAGACAGGGCAGCGAGGGCCGCTGTGATCAGCGTCGAGCGCTCGCTGCCCTCAGGCGCGACCGCTTCGTCTGCCCCGGCGGGGCGGACCAGTCGCAACCGATCGTGCGCCATCTGGCGCCGGCGACTGGAGCGTGTGGCGTTGCGGACCATGTTCCTGGCTACGCCGAACAGCCACAGACGTTCGGAGCCTTCGGGAACGTCGTCGCGACGGCGCCACGCTGTCAGGAACGTGTCAGCGACAACCTCGTCGGCGGTTGCGGCATCGACCCTGCGGCGGGCATACGCCAGCAGCGGCCGGTACGCCTCGGCGTAGAGGTGCCGGAACCAGGCCTCGTCGTGAGCGGCGAGCATGCAGACAGCCATCATGGCTGTCATGTCCGCTCACGCCTGACTCTTTCGCGGCGTCGTCACGCATGCTGTCCGGCGAACTCGTTGACACTCGTTCCGACGATGCGATCATCGACGCCTACCTTGGTTCCGAGGTACACGGATGAGCAGCACCGACACCCAGACACCGGCCGATGCACTCGGGCCAGCCACGACTCCTGCCCTGGACGTGCGCAACCTCGTGGCCGGCTGGGGCGGTGTGCCCGCCGTGCGCGACCTGTCGCTCCATGTCCATCCCGGAGAGGTGGTGGCACTGCTGGGCCCCAACGGCGCCGGCAAGACGACCACGCTGCTGACGATCGCTGGGATTCTGCGGCCGATCGACGGCGAGATCGATGTGCTCGGCGAGCCGCTCGGCGGCGCCAGCGCGCACCAGGTGGCACGCAGGGGCGCCGCGTTGCTGCCCGAGGACCGGGGCATCTTCTTCCAGCTCACCGTGGCTGAGAACCTGCGCCTGCACCGGCACCGTCGCAGCGAGGTGACCGAGGCCGACATCATCGGCTGGTTCCCCGCGCTCGACGCCCTGCTGGATCGCCGGACCGGTTTGCTCTCAGGCGGCGAGCAGCAGATGCTGGCGCTGGGCTGCAAGCTCATTGCCGATCCGAAGCTGCTCATGGTGGACGAGATGAGCCTGGGGCTCGCGCCGATCATCGTGGAGCGCCTGCTGCCGGTCGTGCGGCGCATCGCCGACGAGACCGGCACCGCCGTGCTGCTGGTGGAACAGCACGTGCACGCCGCACTCGCCATCACCGACCGGGCGTACGTCCTCAATCACGGCGAGCTGGCGCTGTCGGGCACTGCCGACGAGCTGGCGCAGCGACCCGAGGTGCTCGAGGCCAGCTACCTCGGGGAGCGCACTCTCGACCAGGAGTAGCGTCGTGGCCTCTATGGGTTCTTCACTGACACGATTCCTAGAGGCTGAGCCGATAGGCGAAGCCGTGGCCCGATCGGCCCGTGAGCGCAGCGAACAGGAGCGGGAAACTGCAGGTGTGACAGCGAGACGGATCACCTATCGGCGCAGCCTTTCGGTGCTGCTGCTCGCCGTCGGACTTGTCGCTGCGGCATGCGCAAGCTCGGACGGCGATGGCGACGGCGCCCAGCCTGCGCCCACCACAGCCGAATCGCCAGGCGACGCTGCCGGCTCCTCCGCCAGCGGTGACGAGCCGGACGATGAACGAACAGGCGGCGACCCAGAACCAGACACCGGCAACGGCACACCGATCGACCGCACCGGCGAAGTCATCCGGGTCGGCTATGTCAACAACGAGGGCGGCAACATCTCCCTGCCCGAGTTGCGCATCGGCGGCGAGGTGGCCATCGGGGTGATCAACGATGCAGGCGGGATCCACGGCGCCAGGATCGAACCGATCGTCTGCCTCTCCGACGGCACGCCCGAGAGTGCCATCAACTGCGCGATCAAGCTGATCGAAGAAGACGTCGACATGGCGTACATGGGCGTCGAGCTGGGTTCCGAAGCGGCGCTCGGACTGTGGCTCGACGCCGGTATTCCCTACGTCTCATCCCACTCGTGGGGCCAAACCGAAAGGAACAGTGCCGGCGCCTTCCTGCTCCACGTGGCGACCGGGGCATTCGCCGTGGGCCCCGCCAAGACCTTCTCCGAACTGGGCATCGACCACATCGCAGTCGTCGTCCAGGACTCCTCCACCGCCCTGGACTTCATGGACAACATCATCGCCCCGGTGCTCGCGCACTACGGCATCGAGATGGAGCGCGTCGTGGTCGACATCGCGGCGCCCGATTGGACCGCCGCCATCGCGGCCGCCCAGTCCGCGGGCGTCGAGGGGATGATGGGCCAGCTCGACGAATTCGGCTGCATCGGCATGGTCGGATCGGCCGCCGCGAGCGGCTTCGACAAGCCGATCTTCGCCGGGTCATGCACGCTGTACATCGACGTGCTCGGGCCTGCCGCCATCGGCACCTACACCCAGGGCGACCAGTGGGTCCCGTGGGTTGCCGAGTTCGCCCCGCCCGAAATCCAAGAACGTCTCGCGCAATACGCCGACCACATGACCGCAGCCGGTCACGAGAAGCTGATCGAGGGCTTCGCCATCGCCCCCTACGGAGCATGGCGCGAGATCCAGTTCATTCTCGAGACCATCGAGGGCCCGATCACCTCCGACTCGATCACCGAGGCGTTCGCAACCGCCGGCGAGACGCCCGGATGGTTCGGCCCCAACCTGCGCTGCGGGCAGGCACCGTGGCCGCCGGAGTCCTCGCACTGCATGTCGCACATCATGGTGTGGCAGGTGGTCGAGGCCGACGACGGATCGCTGCGCCGGATCGTGATCGGCGACGGGCTCTTTGACGCCTACGAGCTGAGCGGGCTGTAGGGGAGCGTGGACCAGTACCTGCTCTTCGCGATCATCGGCTTGGGATCGGGCTGCCTCTACGCGGCCCTGTCGATGGGCTTGGTCATCACCTACCGGGGCACCGGCATCATCAACTTCGCCACCGGGGCGATGGCGATGTGGGGGGCGTACGTCTACGACGAGCTCAGCGACACCGGCGATCTCGTGCTGCCGCTGGTGATCATTCGCAGCCGCATCAGCCTCGGCGGCAGCTCTGGCAGCGTGCCCTTCGGGGTGGCCATCGTCCTCGCCGTGCTGTCGTGCAGCCTCATCGGGCTGATGGTGCACTTCCTGGTCTTCCGGCCGCTCCGGCGAGCCCCGATCCTGGCTCGCGTGGTCGCGTCGGTCGGCGTGCTGCTGGTCATCCAAGCCCTGATCGTGATGCACTTCATGAGCAGCGCCCGCGTCGTCGCTCCGATCCTGCCCAACGAGCCGGTGAGCTTCGCCGGGGTCAGCTTCTCTCGTGATCGCCTCTGGCTCACGGCCGTCGTGCTGCTGACCGCCGCCGCGGCGTGGGCGTGGTTCCGCTTCACGCGCTTGGGGCTCGCCACGCGGGCCTCTACCGAGAATGAGCGGGCAGTCAGCCTGGCCCGCTACTCGCCGCAAGTGCTGGCCGGCTCGACGTGGGTGCTGTCGAGCACCCTCGTCGGCTTCCTGCTGATCATGGCCTCGCCGATCGTCTCCCTCAGCCCGTGGACCTATCTCTCGATCGTTCCGGCGCTCGCCGCGGCGGTCATCGGTCGCTTGCTGTCCATCGCCGTCAGCGTGGCGGCCGCATTCGGGCTCGGCATCTTCCAGTCGATCGTCGTGTACCAGACCACCAATCCGTGGTGGCCCGATTGGGCGATCACCGGCATACCCGACGCACTGCCGTTCGGCGTCATCGTGATCGCCCTGTTCGGCTTGGGCCACAACCTGCCGACCCGTGGCGCCGTCGAAGCCGATGCCCTGCCCGAGGTCGTCCGGCCGAAGATGCGGCCGAGCGTGATCGCATCGGCCGTGGTGGCAGCCGGCGTGCTGACCGCTGTGGCGCAGGGCAGCTACCGCATCGGGATCATGACCAGCATGATCATGACGATCGTCATGCTGTCGCTGGTGGTGCTGACCGGCCTCGTCGGTCAGATCTCGCTGGCCCAGGCCGCCATCGCGGGAGCCGCTGGCTTCGCGCTCAGCAAGCTGGGCGATTCGGTTGGCATCCCGTTTCCCATCTCGCTGGTGCTCGCGGCGCTCATGGCCACCGCCTTCGGGCTCGTGGTGGGCGTCTCCGCCCTGCGCATTCGCGGCGCACAGCTCGCGGTCGTCACACTGGCGGGAGCGGTCGCGCTCGAGGAGTTCGTGTTCCGCAACTCCGCCATCACCGGTCTGTACGGCAATCCCATTACAGGTCCTTCGTTGTTCGGCGCGAACCTGAGCATTCGCGAGGGCAGGAACTTTGCCCGCATGGAATTCGGATTCCTGGTGCTGGCCGTGGTGACCGTGTGCGCCATTGCCGTCGGCAACCTGGCCCGCAGTGCGACAGGGCGCCGCTTCCTGGCCGTCCGTTCCAACGAGCGGGCGGGTGCGTCGGTCGGCATCAATGTTGCGGGCACGAAGATGCTGGCGTTCGCGCTCGCGTCGTTCCTGGCTGGCGTGGGCGGCGCGTTCATCGGCTACAGCCGGGGACAGCTCTCTGCCGAGAGCTTCGCCGTGCTCATCGGCCTGAGCTTCTTGGCGCTGGCCTATCTGTGCGGGATCACGAGCGTGCCCGGCGCCATCATCGCAGGCCTGTTCGCCCCGCTCGGCATCGTCTACATCACCGCAGACCGGATCGCCGAACTGGGCCGCTGGTACCAGCTCGTGGCTGGCGTCGCCCTGGTGGCCACTGCGATCTTCTTCCCCGAAGGAGTGGCCGGTGCGTACCGCCAGAACCTCGCACGCCTGCGAGCATTCCGGTCACGCAGGCTGGCCCGGGCAGAGGCACGCGAACGCAGCGATCTCGGCGCGATGCCCGCCGAGCCCGGCCCCGGGACAGCGGGCGAGTCGGTCCGCCTGTCGGAGTATCGGCGCAAGGAGCGCCAGAGGAGCTTCGAGGGCGAACCGGTCGTGCTGGCAGTGGAGGATCTCACGGTGCGCTTCGGCGGGCTCAAAGCACTGGACCAGGTGTCGCTGCGAGTTCGCGAGGGCGAGATCGTGGGCTTGATCGGGCCGAACGGCGCCGGCAAGACGACCCTGATCGACGCGCTGACGGGCTTTGTGCCGTCGCGTGGGCGTGTGACGTTCTGCGAGGAACGGCTTTCCCGTGAAGCCCCCCATGTGCGCGCCCAGCGGGGGCTGGCGCGCACATGGCAGTCGCTGGAGCTGTTCGGTGACCTGACCGTGCGCGAGAACGTGCAGGTTGCCGCCGAGCGGTCCTCGATGCGCTCAGTGCTCGCCGATCTCGTCATACCCGAACGGCCAGCCGACACGTCCCGGGTTGATGCAGCGATGCACATCGTCGGCTTGGTCGGTGACACCGAGACACGACCAGCCAACCTCCCGCTCGGTAGCCAGAAGCTGGTCGGTGTTGCACGCGCGCTGGCGTCGGAACCCCGGGTCATGCTCGCTGACGAGCCGGCCGCAGGATTGACCACTGCGGAGAGCATCGCGCTGGGCGTGCGGCTGCTGGACGTGGCATCGGAGGGCGTGTCGATCTTGCTGATCGACCACGACATGAATCTCGTGCTCGACATCTGCGACTACATCTACGTGCTTGACTTCGGCAAGATCATCGCGGAGGGCACATCAGCGGAGATCCGGGCCAACGAGACCGTGGTCGATGCCTATCTGGGCTCGGGCGCCAGCACCTGAGCACGCCAATCGGCCAGCCCTCGCGGCAACCGAAGATGCCCCTGCACCGGCACCACGAAAAGCCGGCACTGGCTGCGCCCTGGACAGCGCCGCCGCCGGGTCGTTCTTCTCGACCATCGCCCACGAACTCATCCGCAAGCGACACTGGGCCACACGCCGCCAAGCCAGACGAGACATCGCCAGACCGATCGCCGGCTGGTGCAGCGTCCGTCGGCTGCGCAGCACTCTTGACATGGCTAGCCCCATCGGCTAAGAACAGGCCAACACCGACTGACCCACCCTCCTGAATTTACGGGGGGGGGGGACGTATGAGGCACCGCCTCGTCATCGCTGCTTTGCTGCTGTCCGCCGTTTCTGTCGCGCTGCCGGTGTCGCCCGCCGCCGCTGAGGACTGCGAGCCCAAGAGCAGCATCATCAGCAAGGTGGAGGGCTGGCGTGTCGAGCAGCCGGCCGTGTCGGCTCATTACAAGCGCTGGGATCGGGTGCTGGCTGCGTTCGGGCGCAGCGACGCCGCGGACCCGATGGCGTCAGGCGAGGCGGACGGCTATGCCGCTCGTGGCTGGGGCCGCTGGGTCGCCGTCCGGGACGAGTTGAGGCGGCTGGAGGGCTGCGGCTTCGACCCTTCCGCCGTGGAGGCCGAAGCGCAGCAGGACTCAGTGCAGCCCGCTGCTGCGCAGCAGGATCAGCAGGTTTCGCAGCTTCGGTGGGAGTGCGTCGGCGTGCCCCCGGACGCGGACACAATCGGCACAAGCGAGGCTGTGATACGTCATGAGCCGGAGTTCACATGCGGATCCGCGCAGCACACCAAGTATCCGACGGACTTCCGGCCGATGATCAGATTCTGGGCGGAGAGCGGCCCTCAAACCTTCGTTGAGCTTCGCATCACCGGGAACGTGCTGGCGGAGGGCGTTGGTCAAGGCAAGAGCTGGACGGAGCTTCCTCGCCGCCCCCTTCAAGCACCAGTACCCGCCTACCGGACCGACACCTCCGCATGGGTTCGTTTCACTTACGTCGACGGACCGGTGACGGTCGAGTTGGTCGAGACGCCCCAAGGAGGGCAGGAACTGACGCGTGCGTCGTGGAAACTGTACGACACCATCGCGTGCGAGTGGACCACAAGCGGCGTCACAGAGATCACTGAGGGCGCTTCCACGCTCAGCGGCGACACGGTGACGTTCACGCCGTCGTTCGGCTGCGGACCGGATGACACGCTGGCTGTGGCGCGCGGCGGCGGCAACGCGGGGCTCATCGACGCGCCGTTGCGGTCAGACCGGCCGAACCACACCGCCAGCGGACAGGAGACGCTGACCGTCATCGCGCCGGACGACTCTCAGCTTTGGCTCGGCGGCTACCTGACGGCCACAGCCACAGGCGGCGCCGTAAACGGCGAAAGCGCGGCAGACATCGCGGTCATCGACGACGACGCTTCTGCCCTCCATGTGTTCAAGGACGGGGCCAGTTGGTTCGCTGAGCCGACTCGCGACGTCATCCCGGCAGAGCGAGAGGGCATAGTGACCTTGCATTTTCGGGTGACAGGGGAAAGCTGGATCAAGTCCAGCGGGGTGTCTCTGGCTCCGGGCGAGGAGATCGGAGCGAGCGGCACCGTCCAGTCTCTCAGCCGCGAAACAGCCCACCTGCTGAGCGGCTTGGCAGCAAGAGACGCAAATCTGGGTAGGTTCGACTGCTTCGGTTCCGCTGCCGACGCACGCTTGCGGCTGACCGGCGTGAGCTACGCCGGGGAGAACCTGACGGGGCGAACGCCTGGGGCGGGGGGATATGTCTCTGTGCGTCAGCCTGCCGAGTGGCTGCAAATCTGCAAGCCGCCGCAGCCGGCGGCCGGCACTGTCAAGGCCACAGCGACCCTGACAGTCGAGAAGCGCTACCAGTGCCACGGTCTGAACATCCGCATGGGCGAGCAGTGGCTGGAGATGGAGATGACGGACGCCGCCGCCGCGGGCCTGGTCTCGCTCGGCAACGGCGTCGAGATCGGAGTGAGCAAAAACCTCGGCTTGGGCAACGGCGTCTACCGCTCCAGCGCGACGCGCATCAACCTGTCCGTCGGCACTCTGACAGCAGCCGAGATACGCGATCTGGTCAACAGCAAGACGACGTTCCAGAACGACAGCCGCGCCAACCCGATCCGCGTCACGGCGGCAGGACCGGCCACCGTGGCAGCCAAGATGGTCGACGGGGAATGCGAGTACTCGCAGACGTTCCTGGGCTTCGACGTGTCGTCGCCGAGAGTCGCGTTCAACGGCGGCAGATGAACAACGCAAAGACCTTCGCTCGGGGCTTGATGCCGTAACTTGCATGAACCGCCACCCGAGGACCCGCTGAGAATGCTGGGCTCAATGCATGGCTTTGACATGCGATGAACATAGAGACGGGGTGTTATGAGGCAGCGGCGATTGCGGCGTGGATGCGGGCGGGGCTGAGCGGCAGCTCGTCGATGGTGACGCCCAGCGGCGCGAGGGCATCGCATACGGCGTTCGCGATGGCGGCATAGGGGCCGAGCGTGCCGCCCTCGCCCACGCCGCGGATCTGGTTCAGGTTGTGCGCCGGATCGGCGACATGGCCCAGCTCGATCGACGGCATCCGGTCTGCGGTGATGGCCAGGTAATCCATGAACGTGCCCGATTGCAGCTGACCGTCGGCGTCGTAGACGAAGTGCTCGTACAGCGCGCCGCCGACGCCCTGCGCGATGGCGCCGTGCACCTGGCCCTCCACGATCATCGGGTTGATCACGCGGCCGGTGTCCTCCACGCACACGATTCGCTGCAGGTCAACTTCTCCGGTCTCAAGATCCACGGCAACTACGGCAGCCTGCGCGCCCGCCGCGAACGTGCCGGTCATCGGGTCGTAGAATCGCATGGCCTCCAAGCCGGGCTCGAGTCCGGGCGGGAGCCGGTGCGGCTCGAAGTAGGCCAAGCGCGCCACCTCAGCGAGCGTGATGCCGACCGATGGGGCGTCCTGCGTGTGGATGAAACCGTCGTCGATGCTCAGCCACTCGGGTTCGGCTTCGAGCAGGTGTGCCGCTATGACGAGCGCTTTGGCGCGCACCGTTCGCGCTGCGAGCGTCGCAGCGCCCGAACCGATGACGCCCTGGCGACTGGCGAACGCCCCCAAGCCGAATGCGAGGCGATCGGTGTCGCCCATCTCCACGGCCACGTCATCGACGCCGACCCCGAGCTCGGCCGCGACCACCTGGGCCATCGTGGTCTCGATGCCTTGACCCTGAGCCGTCACGCCCATCGCTGCGGTCACAGCACCCGACGGATCGATGCGGACCTCGGCGGACTCGTGACCGGTGCGGAACGGCAGCCGCGGCCCGGCCGACGCCTTCTGCCCGAGCCCGGTCAGCTCGTTGTAGCAAGCGAAGCCGATCCCGATGAGACGGTCTCGCCCGGCGTTTCCGTCGTTGGCGCCGCCATCGTCGTCAGGAATGTCGGCGCTCGATGCGACAGCCCGGGCGC
>JAJDTF010000071.1 GCA_022827265.1 Acidimicrobiia bacterium
TCATCATCGCTTGGCTGCCCACCTCGCGGCCGGGCGAGTCACACCTGTACGAGCCGGGTCCTGTCACGCTCGCTGACATCATCGAATCGCAGGGCAAGGGACCCCCGCTCGAAGACCCCACCGGCATCATCTACACCGACGAAGAATTCGTAGCTCATCTCGAATCAATTCCATACGACACCGCTCCCGAGTGACCAGGGATCGTGCCGACGTACGCCTCCTCCGCGCGGTTTCGCCGCGACATTGCGAAGCTCACGAGAGCACAACGGCAAGAGTTCTACGCCGCACTCGCACTCTTCGTTGCCGATCTGCGAGAGATCGAATCCGGCAACCGACACTGGTTCCGGAAGGGAATTGTCAGCAAGCTGCATGGTGTCGACGGCTTGTTCGAATTCCGCTGGGCAGACGACGGGCGGGCGACATTTTCCTTGGGAAACCCGCCTCGGCAAGGACTACGTCACATTGAGTGGCACCGTTGCGGCACCCACGACATCCTGCCGTAGAGCCGACCGGCGGAAGCGCTGCTCTGGCTATACGTACGTGGAGCCCTTCATGGCGCCGCGGTCCTGGCGGATCTCGACGTTCACCAAGGCCGGCAGACCCGAGTCGAATGCCCGCGACAAGGCTGGTGCGATCTGGTCAGGCTCCGTCACGTGCTCGCCGTGGCCGCCCATGGCCTCGACCACCTTGTCATAGCGCGTGTAGCTGAGCTCGGTGGCAACTACACGGTCCTGGCCGTAGAGGCTGGCCTGGGGCCGCAGCATCTGGCCCCACGCCGCATCGTTGCCCACGACTCCCACGATGGGCAGCCCGAATCGCACCGCGGTGTCGTACTCGAAACCGTTCAGCCCGAACGAACCGTCGCCGTAGACGATCAGCACCCGCTTGTCCGGGTGCGCCTTCTGCGCCGCCAGCGCGAACGGCATCCCCACGCCGAGCGTGCCCAGCGGTCCCGGGTCCATCCAGGTGCCGCGCCTGGGCACCCGGATCACCTTGGAGGCCTGGGCCACGATGTCGCCGCCATCGCCGATCACGATCATGTCGTCGGTGACGGCGTCGGCGATCTCGCGGCACAGTCGCAACGGGTCGATCGGCACCTCGTCGCTGTTGAGCTCGGCGCTGCGGGCCTCATCCAGCTCGGCTTCGCGCTGGCGCAGCGCCGCAAGCTGTGCACTGGCGTCCACGGTCACACCGGTGGCCTTGAATACGTCGAGCAGCGCATCGAAGTTGGCGCCGAGGTTGCCGACGAGACTGACATCGGCGGGGCGGTTCTGACCGATGAGCGTCTCGTCCAAGTCGAGTTGCACGATACGGGCGTCTGCCGGTATGGCGCGGCCGAACTTCATGCGGAAGTCGAGCGGCGTGCCGGCCAGGATCACCACGTCAGCGGCTTCGAGTGCTTCCTTGCGAGTGAGCGAGAGAAACGACGGGTGATCCCACGAGATCTCCCCGCGCGCCATGCCGTTCACGTAACACGGCACGGACGTGGCATCCAAGAATGCCGCCAACGCATCGCCGCCTTCGCTCCATTTCAGCGCCGTGCCGGCCATCACGACGGGCCGCTCGGCTGAGGCGATCAACTGGGCCGCCTGCTCCACCAGAGAGGCTGCAGCGGCAGCGGCCACCCGGTAGTCGCGAAACCGGGGCACCTCGACGGCGTCAAGATCGACCCGCCCATGCAGGATGTCCATGGGGATCTCGAGGAAGGCCGGGCCGGGCACACCGCTGAGTGCCGTGCGCACGGCCAACTCGATGTACTCGGCAATGCGACGGGTCTCCCCGCACGCACCCGACCACTTGGTCACCGGCCGCATGAGCGACACGTGGTCCATCTCCTGCAGCGAGCCACGTCCGGCGTGCTTGAACGGCCCCTGACCGCCGAAGACCAGGATCGGCGAGTTGGCCCGCCAGGCATTCGCCACGCCGGTCACGCCGTCGGTCACCCCGGGGCCCGCGGTGAGGATGGCCACGCCCACTTTGCCCGGGTGCAGGCGGGCCCACGCGTCGGCGGCATGCGTCGCGGCTTGCTCATGTCGGACGTCGACCACCTCGATGCCCTCGTCGAGACAGCCGTCGTAGATGCCCATGACGTGCCCGCCCGACAGGGTGAACACGCACTCCACCCCAGCCGCCTTCAGTGCCCGAGCGGCGAGCTTGCCGCCGTGGGTCTCGGTGGCCGTCACGCCCAGCGCTCGCCGTTCCTTGTCGCTCATCTCGAACCTCCGCAACAAAACCTGCCGCAAGAGCTTGGCACGCGGCCTACCGTTGCGCCGAGGCGTGCAGCCGCCTATCGCCCGCCGAGCGCGGTGCCTCTCGAGCCCAGTCTCACGACCCCTCCGGGTCAGCCGACGCGAAGAGCCGCACCAGCGAGCTGGTGCGGCTCCGAGCGACCCGAAGGCCAAGGGCTGAGAGATGGTTCTCCGCCGCGCCCTTGAGCCGCCCGGCGTCGGGTTCGATTCCCGATCAGTCCACAGCCGAGCCTAGCCGAGCACGAGGTTCACGAGTTTGCCGGGGACGGTGATGACGCGACGGATGTCTGCGCCAGCGGTGAGCTGGGCGATGCGTTCGTCGGCCTTCGCTGCGGCTTCGAGATCGGCGGGCGAGATGCCGGCGTCGACCGTGATCCGGCTGCGGACCTTGCCGTTCACCTGCACGGGCACCTCGATCACCTCGGCCGCCAGCAGTGCGGGGTCGGCCTGTGGGAATGGCGCGTAGACCACCGTGGTCGTATTGCCCAGCTTCGACCACAGCTCCTCGGCCAGGTGCGGCACCAGCGGCGCCAGCAGGCGCACCAGCACGTCAGCGACCGAACGGGGCGTCGCGCCGCCCCGCCGGGTCAGCTCGTTATTCAGCTCGGTGATGCGCGCGATCGCCGAGTTGAAGCGCAGATCGGACATGGCATCGGTGACTGCGTCGATGGTTCGATGCACCATGCGCTCGAGGTCGGCGTCGGGCTCGACGTCGGCGACCGTGAGCTCGCCGGTCTGCTCGTCAATGAGGCTTCGCCACACACGCTGCAGCAGCCGGTGCGAGCCGATCACCGAGTGTGTCTCCCACGGACGGCCCTGATCCAGCGGACCCATGAACATCTCGTAGGTGCGCAGCGTGTCGGCCCCGTACGCGCTGTAGATGTCGTCGGGCGTGACCGCATTGCGCAGCGACTTGCCCATCTTACCGAAGTGACGGGAGACCTCGTCGTCGCCCCAGAAGAACTTGCCGTCCCGCTCGACCACCTCGGACGCCTCGACGTACACGCCCCGGCTGTCCTGGTACGCCGCCGCCTGGATGTAGCCCTGGTTGTACAGCCGGCCGAACGGCTCGGGACCGCTGACGTGACCCAGGTCGTAGAGCACCTTGTGCCAGAAGCGGGCATACAGCAGGTGCAGCACAGCGTGCTCCACGCCGCCGACATAGAGGTCGACGCCCCCGACCCCGCCGTCGGAGTCAGCCATCCAGAACCGTTCCACCTCGGGATCCACCAGGGCGTCGTCGTTGGTCGGGTCGAGGTAGCGCAGGTAGTACCAGCACGACCCGGCCCACTGCGGCATCGTGCTCAGCTCGCGGCGGTAGGCGCGCTCGCCGTCGCCGAGGTCATAGGTGGCGGTGGCCCACTCGGTGGCACGGCCGAGCGGCGGCTCCGGCTCCGACGACTCATCGAGCGCTCGAGGCGCCCAGTCGATCAGCTCGGGCAGCTCGACCGGCAATTCGGCCTCGGGCACCGCCAGGGGAAGGCCCGTCTCGTCGAACACGATGGGGAACGGCTCGCCCCAGTAGCGCTGCCGGCTGAACAGCCAGTCCCGCAGCTTGTAGGTCACGGTGCGGCGGCCGCAGCTCCGCTCCTCCAGCCAGCCGCAGATGGCGTCGATGGCCTCGTCCTTGCCCAGGCCGTTCAGGAAATCGCTGTTGATTGCCGGCCCGGGACCGTCGTAGGCCTCGCCATCGAACGCTGTGCCGTCGGGGTTCGGCGGCGGCTGCACGGTGCGCATGATCGGCAGCCCGAACGCCTGCGAGAAGTCCCAGTCGCGCTGATCCTCCCCCGGCACCGACATGACTGCGCCCGTGCCGTAGTCGATCAGCACGTAGTCGGCCACGAACACCGGCACCGGTTCCCCGGTGGTCGGTACAAGGCAGTTGACGCCCAGCCATACGCCGGTCTTTCTGCGCTCGGTCTGGCGCTGCAAGTCGGTCATCGCGGCTGCCTGTGCCCGGTAGGCGTCGAGGGCCTCACGGGGCGTAGCGGCACCCCCGGTCCAGCGCGGATCGGTATCGGGCGGCCACTCGTCCGCGACCAGCTCGTCGACCAGCGGGTGCTCGGGTGCCAGCAGCATCGCCGTGGTGCCGTAGATCGTGTCGGGACGGGTGGTGAACACCTCGATGGCTGAGCCGGAGCCGTTCGCACTGGAGACGGCTGAACCAGAACTCCCGGGTTCGGCGTCGACTGCGAAGCTGATGTATGCGCCCTCGCTGCGACCGATCCAGTTGCGCTGCATGAGCTTGACGCTCTCGAACCAGTCGACCCGGTCGAGGTCGGCCAGCAGCCGGTCGGCATACGCCGTGATGCGCATCATCCACTGCTTCATCGGGCGGCGGAAGACCGGATGGTTGCCCCGATCGGAACGTCCCTCGTTGGTGACCTCCTCGTTGGCCAACACCGTTCCCAGTGCGGGGCACCAGTTGACCGGTGCTTCGCCCAGGTAGGCCAAGCGATGTTCGTCGAGCTCGGTACGCCGCTCGACATCGCTCATCTCGGCCCACACAGCGCCGCTGGTGGTGGCCTTCAGCCCGTTCTCGAACAGCTCAATCAACTCGGCGATCGGGCGGGCTCGCTGCGCATCGGCGTCGTACCAGGAATTGAATATCTGCAGGAAGATCCACTGCGTCCAGCGGTAGTACTCGACATCGGTGGTGGCCAGCGATCGCTGGTCGTCGTGCCCGAGCCCCAGCCGAGCCAGCTGGCGCGACATGTTGGCGATGTTCCGCTCGGTGTTGACGCGGGGGTGCTCGCCGGTCTGGCGGGCATGCTCCTCTGCAGGCAGGCCGAATGCGTCGTAGCCCATCGGGTGCAGCACCACGTATCCGCACATGCGCTTGAAGCGTGCATACACGTCGGTGCCGATGTAGCCCAGCGGGTGCCCCACGTGCAGTCCCGAACCCGACGGGTACGGGAACATGTCCATGATGAAGAGCTTGTTCTTGCTGGCCGCCGGATCCGCCGACGCGGCAGTGAGCTTCGGCCCACCTGGGGCCGAAGCCATCGGACGCAGCGGCGTGCGATACGTGCCGTCGGCCTTCCATCGCTCCTGCCAACGCAGCTCGATCTCGTTCGCCATCTCGGCGTTGTAGCGATACGGAGGGAGCTCGCTCCCCTCAGCTGAGTGCGCGACAGCGACATCGGCCGATGAGGGGGGATTCATGCGGCAAAGGATGCCACGGTCACCCGCGAATCACTAAGAGAGAGCCACATTTCCGTCCGGAAAGTGACCGCTACCCTGCGGACCGTGGCCCGTACGCCCCCATCGCAGCACGACACCGCGCTCAGCGATCCTGGCTTCGCCGATGTCTCCGAGAGCGACTGGGAGGCCGCGGCCGAAGGCGCGCTGCGGGGCGAGCCGCTGTCGTCGCTCCACACGACGCTGCTCGACGGCGTCGAGACCTCCCCGCTGTACACCGCGCATCGCCACGGCACCGAGGCTGACCCATCAGGCCTGCCCGGCAGCGCACCGTTCACCCGCGGCGCCGCCGCTGCGAGCGGCGCACAGGGCTGGGAGGTACGCCAGATCCACGACGTGCGACTTGCGAGCACCCCAGACGCGGTCGCGGTGGACACGACATCGGGCGTGGATGCCGTCACTGTCGCGCGGGGCTGGGATGCGAACGACGACTCAGCGATGCTCGATGCCGCCGTCGGCGATGCCGCCGGTGCGGGCGTGACGATCCACCTGCAGTCCGGCGCATCGCCTGCGCACGCCGCGGCTCTGCTGGACGTCTTCGACCATCACGGGGTGGACCGCGCAAGCCTGAACTCCTGGTTCGGTCTCGACCCGATCGCCGCGGCCGCGAGCGGTTGGCACGGAGCCGATTCCGTTGACAGCGCCACGCTCGTCTCCTCGATGTGCGCCACAGCGCGCAGCGCCGCCGAGATTGTGCAGCGCTCGCCTGGGGCTGTGCCGCTGGAAGCCGACGGGTCGGTCTTCGCCGATGCCGGCGCGAGCGACGCCACCGAGCTGGCTGCGGTGCTCGCGACCGGGGTGGAGTGGCTGCGGGCGATCTGCGACAACGCCGACGGGCCGAGGATCGACCCGGCTGGTGCTGCGGGCCTGCTGGGCTTCACGCTGTCCGCGGGGCCAGACGCATTCCTGGTCACCGCCAAGTGCCGGGCGCTGCGGATGTGCTGGACCCGTGTGCTGCGAGGCTGCGGGGTCGACGGCTCCGGCGACGAGGGGCCGCCGATGCGGCTCCACGCAGTCACCACCACCGCCATGCTGAGCGCCGTCGACCAGTGGGTGAACATGCTGCGCGCCACCACCGCCACGTTCGGAGCCGCGAACGGCGGTGTCGACGCCATCACCGTCCGGCCCTTTGACGCCGTCAGCGCCGGAGCGTCGTCGAGCGGCCTGGGTTGGCGCGTCGCTGCCAACACACAGCTGATCCTTCGCCACGAGAGCCGCATCGGATCGGTCATCGATCCCGCCGGGGGAAGCTGGTACCTCGAAGACCTCACGCGCCAGCTGGCGCACGCAGCCTGGGACCGCTTTCGAGAGATCGAAGCCACCGGCGGCATCTGCGCTGTGATGGCCAGCGGCGAGCTGGAGGCATCGATCGCCACTGAGCGAGCGCAGCGCAAAGAGCAGATCGCGGCGGGCGAGCACGTGCTCGTCGGAGTCACCGACTTCGTGGACACCCACGCTGAGCCGGCACTCGGGGCGAACCCCTCCCCCGACCAGCCATCCGGCGGGCTGGGGGTGCACCGCTGGGCGGCACCCTACGAGGCCGAGCCGAAAGGCGAAGTTCGGGCGCTAGCGGCCCGTGAGCGCAGCGAACAAGAGCGGAAGACGACTGGTGACTCGGCGGGAGCTTCAGCCGACCCGCGTACACCCTTCGAGCCCGGAGCGGCAGCCTCATGAGCGTCATCGGCGACTTCTCGAACCTCGAACTCGATGACGCTGGGCCGGCCCACGAGGCCTCGAACGGCGCGAGCGTCCTTGAGTCATCGGATAGAGCAGCGTGGGCAGAGCGATTCGCCTCCGAAACCGGCCGCGCCCCCGCCCCCAGCGCCACGCCCGAAGGCATCGACATCGCGCCGCTGTACGTCGCAGCCGACGTCGCCGACCTGTACGACGGCGGGCCCGATACCGGCGGGAACGGCCCCGCAGGGCGCACGTACCTCGACGGCTACCCCGGTTTCGCCCCGTACCTGCGCGGCCCCTACCCGACGATGTACACGAACCAGCCGTGGACCATCCGCCAGTACGCCGGCTTCTCCACTGCCGAGGACTCCAACGCCTTCTACCGGCGCAACCTGGCAGCGGGGCAGCGCGGCCTGTCGGTTGCCTTTGACCTCGCAACCCACCGGGGCTACGACTCGGACCATCCCAGGGTGAGCTCAGACGTGGGCATGGCAGGTGTCGCCATCGACTCGATCCTCGACATGCGCACGCTGTTCGACGGCATCCCGCTCGACCGCATGAGCGTGTCGATGACCATGAACGGCGCCGTGCTGCCGGTGCTGGCGCTCTATGTGGTGGCCGCCGAGGAGCAGGGCGTTGCTCCCGCCCAACTGACCGGGACCATCCAGAACGACATCCTCAAGGAGTTCATGGTCCGCAACACCTACATCTACCCGCCACAGCCCTCCATGCGGATCATCAGCGACATCTTCGAGTTCACCTCGAAAGAAATGCCCCGCTACAACTCGATCTCGATCTCGGGCTATCACATGCAGGAGGCCGGCGCGACCGCCGACCTCGAGCTGGGCTACACGCTGGCCGACGGCCTCGAGTACCTGCGCTGCGGCATCGGCGCCGGCATGGGCATCGACGACTTCGCGCCCCGCCTGAGTTTTTTTTGGGGCATCGGCATGGACTTCTTCATGGAAGTCGCCAAGCTGCGGGCCGCCCGGCTGCTGTGGGCCAAGCTGGTCGCCCGCTTCGAGCCCGAGAACCCGCGATCGCTGTCGCTGCGGACGCACTGCCAGACCTCGGGCTGGTCGCTCACCGCCCAGGATCCGTACAACAACGTGGTGCGCACCTGCATCGAGGCCATGGCCGCCGTCGACGGCCACACCCAGAGCCTGCACACGAATGCCTTCGACGAGGCGCTGGCGTTGCCGAGCGACTTCAGCGCCCGCATCGCCCGCAACACGCAGCTGTTCCTGCAGCACGAAGCCGGCGCTACCCGGGTGATCGACCCGTGGGGCGGCAGCTACTACGTGGAGCGGCTGACCGCCGAGCTGGCTCAGCGAGCCGCCGCGCACATCGAAGAAGTCGAGCAGCTCGGCGGCATGGCCCGCGCCATCGAGGCCGGCATTCCCAAGATGCGCATCGAGGAAGCCGCCGCGCGCACCCAGGCTCGTATCGAGGCCGGGCAGCGCACGGTGGTCGGGGTGAACCGCTACAGGTCTGAGCTGTCCAATGAAGTCGACATCCTGCGGGTTGACAACGCCGAAGTACGCGCCGCCCAGCTGGCGAAGCTGGACCGCCTGCGCCGTGGCCGCGACGCCGATGCGGTGCGTCGCTCGCTGGACGAGCTGCGTGAGGTGGCCCGCAGCGGCGAGGGCAACCTGCTCGCCGCATCCGTCGACGCAGCGCGCTGCCATGCCACCGTGGGGGAGATCAGCGCGGCGATGGAAGACGCCTTCGGGCGGCACACTGCCCAGATACGCACCATCAGCGGCGTGTACGGGAGCGAGATGGCTGGCGACAGTTCGGGAGACGATGGCACCGTCTCAGGCGACGGCAGCAGCCATCCGATGGCAGCCGCCGTCGATGCCGTGCGCAACCGGGTTGCGACCTTCGGGGAACAGACCGGGCGCCGACCGCGCATTCTCATCGCGAAAATGGGCCAGGACGGCCATGACCGGGGCCAGAAAGTGGTGGCCACGGCCTATGCGGATCTGGGTTTCGATGTCGACATCGGCCCGTTGTTCAGCACGCCCGCCGAGACAGCCCGTCAAGCCGTTGAGAACGACGTGCACGTGGTCGGCGCCTCGTCGCTCGCCGCAGGACACTTGACGCTGGTGCCGGAGTTGCGGGACGCGCTGGCAGAACTTGGCCGGCCCGACATCCTGATCGTGGTGGGCGGCGTCATCCCGGCGCAGGACTTCGACGCGCTGCGCGCGGCCGGTGCCGCAGCGATCTACCCGCCTGGCACGGTCATCGCCGAAGCCGCTGCTGAGATGCTGGATCTGCTCGAGCGGCCCAGCTAGCGCCCCACAACCGCCGCCGCCTCAGCGGTGACGACCACCCACGTTGCGGACCTTCTTTTTGGCCCGAGCAGCGCGGTACGCGGTGCTGGAAGCCGCTCGCATGCCGCGGGGCGCAGCGGCGAGCCGCGCATCGGCGTCGTGAAGATGGCTGTGGTAGCGGCGGTGCACCCACAGCTTCTCGTCGCCGACGACGATCTGCCCCCACGCCGAGCCGCGGATGTCGAACGGCGCCGTGCGCTCGATGCGGTCGAGCAGCTCGACCGGCTTGGCAGGCCTCAGCGCCCGGGTACGCAGGACCACGATGTCGGCGTCGGTGAACGCGAGCAGGCGGTAACGCGACATTGTCAGCACCGCCGCCGTCGCAAAGACCGTCGTGGAGATCAGGCTGACCTGCACCCACGGCAGATCCACCGTCAGCACGATGCCCGCCAGCGCTGCCACGCCGATCACCAGCATCGAGAAGGGGTGCAGCCCGCCCTGCGCCGGCACGAGTGCGTGCAGGTGGTCGCCTTGGTTCAGGTACTGCTCGGCGGGGTGAGAACGATCCCCCGTGCGCATCCGCTTCAGCAAGCCCACCGAGACATTCTGCCCGAAGTGGGGCACAGTCCGAACGAGACAGCCGCCGGTTGGAGGCAACCCGACGGATGATCGGGCTCAGCAGCCGGCAGGCGGCCGCCGCGGCTCCCGGTACCTTGCTCCTGATGGCTCGAGTCGATGTCGCTGAACTTGCCGCCGATGTGCGCGCCTGCGACCGCGCTGCCATCGGTCAGGCGATCACGCTGGTCGAATCTCGGCGCCCTGCCGATGCAGAGTCGGCACAAGCCCTGCTCGGCCGACTGCTGCCCCACAGCGGCGGAGCACATCGCGTCGGCATCACCGGCGTGCCCGGTGTGGGCAAGAGCACGCTCATCGAGACGCTCGGCACCACGCTGACAGGGCGGGGGCACCATGTGGCGGTACTGGCCGTCGACCCCACCTCGGCACTGCACGGCGGCTCCATCCTGGGCGACAAGACCCGCATGACGGCCCTGGCAAATGATCCGGCGGCCTTTGTGCGACCGTCCCCGACGTCAGGCGAGCTCGGCGGCGTGACCAGCGTGACCCGCGAGACGATCCTGGTGCTCGAAGCGGCGGGTTTCGACATCGTGCTCGTGGAGACCGTGGGCGTCGGCCAGTCAGAGACCGCCGTGGCCGACATGGTCGACTTCTTCATCGTGCTGATGCTGCCGGGAGCCGGCGACGACCTGCAGGGCATCAAGAAGGGCATCCTGGAGATCGCGGATCTGATCGCGGTCAACAAGGCTGACGGCGACAATCTCGGGCGAGCCGGCAACGCAGCTCGCGACTACCAGCTCGCGCTGCACATGACCCAGCCGGCCTCGCCGACGTGGACTCCCCCGGTGATCACCTGCTCAGGCCTGACCGCCGACGGCCTCGAGGCCCTGTGGGACCACGTCACAGAGCACCGCCGGCTCATGACGGCATCGGGCGAGTTGGCGGCCCGCCGGGCGGATCAGCGGGTGCGCTGGATGCGCGCGATGCTCGCCGAGCGCATGCGCTCACGTCTGGCCACGCGCGCCCAAGACCTGCTCGCCGAACTCGAAGACGAAGTGCGATCCGACCGGCTGACGCCAACAGCCGCAGCAGACCGGCTGATGGCAGCCTTCGACGCGACGACGGACGCCTAGCCCAGAAGTCCTCGTCGAAGGCGACCTCGCCTTCGATGCCCACCTGGTAGCTGGCGACCGTGCGCTCGAAGAAGTTCGTGAGCTCCTGCACGTCCTGCAGTTCCATGAACGAGAAGGGATTCTTCGAGCCGTACTCCTTGGCGAGGCCGAGCTGGGCGAGCCGCTGGTCGGCCACGAACTCCAGGTACGCCCGAGTGTCGGTCACCGACATCCCCGCCACGCCTCCGGACAGCACATCGTGCGCGAACTGCGTCTCGACATCGACCGCCTCGGTGACCATCTGCCGGATCCGGTCGGCGAGATCTTGGTCGAACAGGTCGGGCTCCTCGGCCCGGATCGTGCGCACCACCTCGAAGGCGAAGTTCATGTGCGCCGACTCGTCCCGGAACACCCAGTTCGTGCCGGCAGCCAAGCCGTTCAGCAGCCCCTTCGACCGCAGGAAATACACGTAGGCAAAGGCTGCGAAGAAGAACAGCCCCTCGATGCACGCCGCGAAGCAGATGAGATTCAGCACGAAGGCCTTGCGGTGCTCTGCGGTGGCGAGCTGGTCGAGCGACCACACGCTGTCCATCCAGCGGAAGCAGAAATCGGCCTTGGCGGCAATGGAGGGAATGTTCTCGATGGCCGAGAAGGCCGCCGCTCGCTCGTCGAGATCAGGGATGTAGTGATCCAGCAGGGTCAGGTAGAACTGCACGTGCAGCGCTTCCTCGTACAGCTGCCGGCTCAGGTACATGCGAGCTTCGGGGCTGTTGATGTGCTGATACAGGTTCAGCACCAGGTTGTTGGCGACGATCGAGTCGCCGGTGGCGAAGAACGCCACGAGCCGGTTGATGAGGTGCCGCTCGGCGGGCGCCAGCTTGCGGTTGAGGTCGACGATGTCGTCGGAGAAATCGATTTCCTCGACCGTCCACGTGTTGCGGATGGCGTCGCGGTACATGTCGAAGAACTGCGGGTACCGCATCGGCCGCAGCGTCAGCTCGAAGCCCGGATCCAGGATGTTGCCGCTGCGGACAGCGGTATCGGCGCCCGGGCTGGTCTGCGACTCGCCGTCTGGAAGCGACTGGGCTGGAAGGGATTGAGGCACCGATTCGGGCGCTGGTTGCACGAGTGCCATGGGGATCCTCTGTCTGTGTCAGGTGGTTCGGCCGGGTAGCTCGCGCCGGCTCATTCGCAGGCTTCGCAGGTCTCGGGGTTCTCCAGCGAGCACGCCACGGCCTCGGCGGCGGCTGGGTCGGGCATGGTCGACACGGTCGCCTGCATGGCAGCGGCGCCGTTGGGCTGGCTCCCGTTGCCGCCCGATGCGGTGTCGGTGGTGGTCTGGTTGATGCGGGTGGCCGGACGGGAGCGCAGGTAGTAGGTGGTCTTCAGGCCCGACTTCCAGGCGTGCATGTACATGGAGGAGAGCTTCCCGATGTTGGGACTCTCCATGAACAGGTTCAGCGACTGGCTCTGATCGACGAAGGCGCCGCGTGCTGCGGCCATGTCGATGAGCGCGCGCTGAGGAAGCTCCCACGCCGTGCGATATACCAAGCGGAGGTCGTCGGGGATCTCAGCGATGTTCTGCACCGAGCCCTCAGCCATCTTGATCTTGTTGGCCATGGCCTCGCTCCACAGGCCGCGCTGCTGCAGCTCACGCACCAGATAGCGATTGATCTGCATGAACTCGCCCGAGAGCGTCTCTCGCTTGAACAGGTTCGACACCTGCGGCTCGATGCACTCGTAGCAGCCTGCGATGGACGCAATGGTGGCGGTGGGCGCAACTGCCACCAGCAGCGAGTTTCGCAGCCCGTGCTGGCCGATCCGCTCGCGCAGCTCTGCCCAGCGTGCCGGATCGGACGGCTCGACGCCCCACAGGTCGAACTGCAGCTCTCCCGCCGCGGCCCGCGTCTCGCCGAACGCCCCGTGTGGTCCATGCTTGCGAGCCAGCTCGCAGCTCGACCAGACCGCCCAGTAGTAGATCTCCTCGGCGATCCGGGCCGCAATCTCGACCGCCTCAGACGAGTCGAACGCCAGATTGAGCTGGAAGAACACATCGGCCAAGCCCATGACGCCGAGCCCGACCGGACGCCAGCGCTCGTTCGATCGGGCGGCCTCGGGTGTCGGGTAGTAGTTGATGTCGATGACGCGGTCCAAGTAGGGCACCGCGGTGCGCACGACCTCTCCCAGCGCGTCGTAGTCGACAGTTCTGCCGCCATCTGGGCCCTGCCGCACGAACTTGGCGAGATTGACCGAGCCGAGATTGCAGACCGCCGTCTCGGCGTCGCTGGTGACCTCGAGGATTTCCGTGCACAGGTTCGACAGGTGGATGACGTTGCCGGGCTCGCCGGTCTGATTGGACTTGGCGTTCGAGGCGTCCTTGAAGGTCATCCAGCCGTTGCCGGTCTGGGCAAGCGTGCGCATCATGCGGCTGTACAGCTCGCGGGCCGACACCTGCCGCTCGTACTCGCCGCTCGCCTCGGCCTCGCGATACGCATCGGTGAACTCGTCGCCGTACAGGTCAGTGAGATGCGGCACCTGCTTGGGATCGAACAGCGACCACTGCCAGTCGTTCTCGACCCGGCGCATGAACTCATCGGGCACCCAGTTCGCCAGGTTCAGGTTGTGGGTGCGACGGGCATGGTCGCCGGTGGAGTCCTTCAGTTCCAGGAACTCCTCGATGTCGGCGTGCCACGACTCGAGATACACGCATGCAGCACCCTTGCGCCGGCCGCCTTGGTTCACCGCCGCCACCGACGAGTCGAGCGTCTTGAGCCACGGCACGATGCCGTTCGACAGGCCATTGGTGCCGCTGATCAGCGAGCCGCGCGACCGCACCCGGTGCCAGCCCACCCCGATGCCGCCGGCGAACTTCGACAGCTTGGCGATGTCGGAATAGCGGTCGTAGATGCCTTCGAGCGAATCGGTGGGGCTGTCGAGCAGGTAGCACGACGACATCTGCGGGTGAGCCGTGCCGGAGTTGAACAGCGTGGGCGACGACGGCAGGTAGCGCAGGCTGGAGATGAGCTCGTAGAACGCGATGGCTTCCTCAGACGTCTGCGACAGGCCGCAGGCAACGCGGAGCAGGAAGTACTGCGGGTTCTCGATGACCGTCCGGCGCTGCGGATGCCGCAGCAAGTAGCGGTCGTACACGGTGCGCAGCCCGAAGAACTCGAAGTCTCCGTTGCGCTGCGCTATGACCGCATCGTTGAGCTTGCGGGCGTTCGCCGCCACGAATGCCACCACATCAGGATGGATGAGCCCGCACTCGCCGCCTTCGGAGATGGACTGGCTGAACGAGTAGATGTTCTGGTTCTGGACTTCCTTGTCGATGTAGGTGGCCAACAAGCGGGCAGCCAGCTTCGAGTAGTTCGGCTCCTCAGAGATCAGCGCCGCGGCCGTGCGAATCGACAGCTCGTCGAGCTCGGTGGTTGTAGCACCGTCATGAAGACCCGAGATGGTCCGCGTCGCCACCCGCATGAGATCGACGCCGGCCAGTTCGGTGGCGCAGCGTTCGACGGCGCGGACGATCTTGTTGACATCGACGGCCTGCATGGAACCGTCGCGCTTCTGCACGCGCATCCCGGGAGTGTCGGCTGCGTCAGCGTGATGCGAGGTGTCGGCTGCAGATGCATCGGTGATGCTCATCTGCCGGCGCCTTGACATAGACAGGCACCGAGGTGCGCTGTGCGACGTGTGATGATCATGCCGGTCTCGTCCCTCTCATCCCCTGGATGCAGTGCCGCCTCGAGTGCTTGCTGGCCGCCGACACCACTCGAATGACACTGCGGTAGTTACACAGGTGTGACGAACAGTTATAGCGCGCAAGTGTGGGCGCTGCGAGCCTTGGCTTAATCCCCCGGCAACTGGCCGAATAGCGGGCCGCTGCTTGCACGCCGCCGCGCGCTCGCAGTGTGGCGGGACCCGCCCCGACAGCGCCGCTGCGGGGGCGGGCCGGGTGCCCAAACCCTTGCAGGCGCTGGAAATCCGACCCAGTGGCAACAGATGGCAGGACCGCGGCAACCGATCCTCGCCCACGTCGGAGATGCCACACTGCTGATGTGCCGAACACACCGAATCGCGTCGTCGTCGTCGGTGCGTCGCTGGCAGGCGCGCGCGCTGTGCACAGCGTGCGCGCTGCGGGCCATGACGGGCCGCTGACACTCATCGGCGCCGAGCCGCACCTCCCCTACGATCGGCCGCCGCTGTCGAAGGAATACCTGACTGGCGACAACGATCCCAGCTCGCTGGCCCTCGACCCAGATGGCGCCTACGACGATCTCGACGTGGAGGTCATGCTGAGCACCCACGCGGTGGGGCTCGACGTAGCAGCTCGAACGGTCGCTGTCGCCCCAGCAGCAGGCGGCATCGCCGAGACGGTGCCATTCGACGGCCTCGTCGTCGCGACCGGCGCGGCGGCTCGGTCGTTGCCTGGCACGGAGGGCATCAGAGGTGTCCACACGCTGCGGACTGTCGACGACGCGCAGGCCATCCGTGACGGGCTGCGGGCCGGCGCGCGAGTCGCTGTGGTGGGCGGCGGGTTCATCGGCTCGGAGGTAGCGGCCTCGGCCAAGGCCCGGGGCTGCGAGGTGACGGTGATCGAGGCGGCCCCGGCCCCGCTGATGCGCGGGCTGGGCGCAGAGATGGGCACGCGGGTCGGTGCGCTGCACGGCCGCAACGGCGTAGATCTGCGACTGGGCGTCGGCGTGGACGGCGTGCTGGGCGCCGACCGCGTCGAAGCGGTGGCCATGGCGGACGGCAGCCGCGTCGAGGCCGACTTGGTGGTGGTGGGCATCGGGGTTGTGCCGAACACGGCATGGCTGGAAGGCTCGGGGCTGCAGATCGACAACGGCGTGGTCTGCGACGAGACGCTGTGCTGCGGTCCCCCGGGCGTCTATGCCGTTGGCGATGCGGCGCGTGCCCCCAATGGCTGGCTGGGGCCGTTGGCGGGCTCCGAGCCGGTCCGGGTCGAGCACTGGACTGCAGCAGTCGAGCACGGCATGGCAGTGGGCCGCAATCTGGTGGCCCCTGCGGAGGCTCAGCCCTACAACTCGGTGCCATTTGTCTGGTCGGATCAATATGACGCTCGCATCCAGATCGCCGGGCATCCCGACGCCGGCGACGACGTGGAGGTGCTGGTCGGATCGGCGGCAGGCGGCACGAATGCCAGCATCCCGAATCCGGGCAGCCCGGATGCGGGCAGGTCGTTCCTGGCCGGATACCGGCGCAACGGCCGCCTCAGCGCGGTCATGGCGCTCGACGCAATCAGGCCCTTCGTGCGCTTCCGCCGGCTCTTGGCGTCACACCCTTCGTGGGACGAGGCACTGGAACTGGCGGCCACCTTGAACTGATGAGCGCCCGAGCGCGGCCCGAACTGCACGCAGTGCTCAGGTGACGGTCTGATCTACCTCGTCACGCTCGGCATAGAAGCTCATCAGACCGGCGATCTCCGCCATCTCGGGGATCGGATCGGGGTACGACCACACGATGTCGTCGTAGCTCTGACCGTTGACTGCTACTGACCAGTAGCTGGCATCGCCCTTCCACGGTCAATGAGTCGACAGGACGGTCGGGTGGAGCAGTTCCATCTTCACGTCTGAGGGCGGCAGGTAGTGGCGGGGTGGCAGCCGTCCCTCGGTCAGCACTACCGCGGCAGTCGAATCGGCCACAACCACGCCATCCACCCGAACGGTGACCCGCCCAGACTCAGGCACGATCGCGATCTCGGGCTTGCGATGCTCAGTCGCTGTTTCGCTCATCTGCGCTCCCCTTCGCCAGCAGCGAGTCGCTGCAAGCCACATCATGGCACCATGTCGAGAGCAGGTTCTTTGCCATGACAAACCCCGCTGCGGTCGGGCTGAGAGGATTTGAACCTCCGACCCCTGGTCCCCCAGACCAGTGCGCTAACCAGACTGCGCCACAGCCCGTTCCGCAGGCACGATACCGGCTGGGTTGAATGGACAGTCCAACGTCGAGCCGCTCAGCTGATGACGCCCGCGAACCACTGGATGAGCCACACGACGCCTTCGACCGCACGCCAGCCCAAGTACACAGTTGCCATGACGACGACCAGCCAGAAATGCCACGGCGCGCCCGCTCGCCGCTGCTGGAGCTGGTCGCGTTCGCCGCCGCGACGCCTGGGGCGATGGAGGGGACCGTCGGAGAGCGGGCGGCGATTCTGCCGTTGGGCGGTCGAGGGCGCGTCGCGCCTGGACAGCGGCCTCATCGCCGGCGCACTCGCAGTTTGAGCGGCGTCTTCGCCAGGCCCAGCTCTTCGCGCAAGCGGCGCTCGAGGTAGCGCAGGTAGGTAGCTGGGAGCTCCCGGTTGGCGAACAGCGTGAACGTCGGCGGCTGTGTTGCGGCTTGGGTGGCGTAGAGCACCCGTGCTCCGCCAGGCACCGGCTGCGCGGACTGCGCGAGCTGGACGATCGCGTTCACCTTGGCGGTCGGCGCCCTCGATTCGTATGCCTCCATCGCGGCGGAGACTGCGGGCACCAGCCGATGCACGCCCCGACCCGTCAGCGCGCTGATGCGCAACACCGGCGATTCGCCGACGAAGTGCAGGCGACGCGCCAGCTCTCCCAACACGCGTTCACGATGCTCGGAATCCAGCGTTTCCCACTTGTTGAGCAGCACCACGATCGGGCAGCCAGCGGCGTCGATGCGCTCGGCGAGACGCTGGTCCTGTGTCGTCACTCCTTCAGTGGCGTCGATGACCAGCAGCGACACGTCACAAGCATCGATGGCCCGCAGCGCCCGCAAGTTGGCGTAGTACTCGGTATCCGCGTCGACCCGGGCCTTGCGCCGCATGCCGGCGGTGTCGACGAACCGCACCGGGCCCGCCTCGGTCTCCACCAAAGTGTCGATGGTGTCGCGGGTCGTGCCGGGCCGGTCGTGCACCACCGACCGTTCGTCGCCGATGAGCCGGTTGAACAGCGTGGATTTTCCGACATTGGGCCGGCCCACGATGGCCACCCCGGGCACCGCCGCTTCACCCTCGACAGGGTCCTCGACCGCGTCGGGGATGCCGGGGCTGCCGGAATCGTCGGAGTCGTCGTCGCTGTCGCCGCCTCCGACGGTCGGCGCCGCCGCGCCAGCCACAGCATCCGCGCCGAGCATCTCCTGCACCTGATCCAGCAGATCGCCGACGTTGCGGCCGTGCAGGGCAGACACAGCCCAGGCTTCGCCGAGCCCCAGGCGGTTGAACTCCCAGCGGCCGTCGTCACGGGCCCCGCTGTCGGCCTTATTGGCAACCACCAGCGTCGGCCGGCCGCTGCGGCGCAGCATGGCGGCGATCCGGGCGTCGGGTTCGGTGATGCCCACGGTCACATCGACCACCAGCAGCAAGACATCGGCGTCGGCCATTGCCCGTTCGCTCTGCTCGGACACCTTGCCGTCGAGCGTGTCGCCGTCGGCGGACCACCCGCCGGTGTCCACCACGAGGAAGGGGTGCCCGCGCCAAGCGGCTTCGGCTGCCTTGCGGTCACGCGTCACGCCGGGCTCGGGCGCCACCACCGCTTCTCGGCGGCCGACGAGCCGGTTGAACAGCGTGGACTTGCCCACGTTGGGCCGACCCACGATGCCGACGACGGGCAGTCCGGCGCTCATCGCGAGACTCCTGCTGTGCGCGATGCCGTGCTGCCTGCCGGAATCGTGCGGCTCGGCGATGCAGTGCCGCTCGTCCGCGCCGCAGCGGACTGGGCTGCTGCGGCAGCGTCGAGCAGTTCCCGCAGGGCGCTGCCGTTCGTCGGGACGATCTCGACGTGCCGGGGCAACTCGTCGGGTGTCATGCCATCGAGGAACTTCCCTCCCGACAGGCACACGTCGGGCAGCAGGTAGCGATGCTCGACCGGCTCAGCGGCCAACACGGCGGCGATGTCCGCTCCGGCGAGCAGACCGGTCACGCCGATGTTGCCGCCGAAGAACCGGTTGGGCACTTCGACGACCCGCGCCCCGGGCACTCCCGCTGCCGTGCTGTGTCGTCGGCTGCCTTGCCGTGACATGGCATCGGCGCGCCACTGCTTCACCAGCGGCGCCAGCACGGCAGCGCCGTAGGTGCCCGTCAGGATCCCGATGGGATGGTTGGCCGGATCACCGTCTGCCGGGCGCGCTGTTGTGGAAGGGCCCCGACCGGGTGATGTCCGCAGCGTCACGGCCACGGGTTTCGGCGCCAGCGTCGACCCGAGACTGAGTGGCAGCCCGTCGAGGTTGATCTCACCGCTGCGGTTCGCGCCGTGGCCGGAAACTCGCACGGCCCGGTAGCCCTGCGCAGGGGCACCGTCGACCCACGAAAAGAAACCCGCAGCCGGTGCGCGCTGCCTGACGCCTCCATCGGATCCGCGGTCATCAACGCCGAGTCCGGTGTCGCAGCCGTCGAGCCCGCTGCGGCCGCCAATCGTCCCCTCGCCGGCCGCCCAGAATTCCTCGGAGAACGCCTGCGCCATGCCGATGCCGTCCTCGTGCATCGGGAAGTCGCCGTAGGTCTCGGCCGCGGGAAAGGGTCGGCCTGCGAGCAGGTAGTACTCATCCGCTGCGAACACCAGGCGGCGACCGAGCACGTCCACAAAACGCTGCTGCCACTCCTCGCAGATGTCCACGACAGCCGCAGCCTCCGCGGCAGTGTGAGGGCGCATGGCCGGCTCGCGCTGGTGGGAGCTGACCCCCAGCGGCACCACCGCCAGCGTGGCCAGCGACGGGTAGCGGTCGAGCACGCCTGCCAGCGTGTCGGCCAGCACCGCCCCGTCGTTCACTCCCGGGCACACCACAACCTGCCCGTGAACCTCGATGCCCCCATCGAGCAACGCGCTCAGCCATCGCAGGCTCGTGGCACCGCGCGGGTTGCGGAGCATCCGAGCCCGCACCCCGGGATCGGTGGCATGAATCGACGCATACAGCGGTGACAAGCGCTCATCGAGCACACGTTCGAGATCCAGCTCGGTGAAGCGGGTGAGCGTGGTGAAGTTCCCGTACAGGAACGACAGCCGGTAATCGTCATCTTTGAGGTAGAGGCTCCGGCGCAGCCCCGGCGGCAGTTGGTAGATGAAGCAGAACTCGCAGTGGTTGTCGCAGGTCTGCACCCGGTCGAAGATCGCGGCATGCACCTCGGCGCCGAGCGGGACGCCGGCGCTTTTTGGAATGTCGATGGCGATCTCGTGGCCGTCGCGCAGCACCGCCAGCGTGGGATCTGCCTCGTCGAGCAGCAGCTGCCAGGCGATCACGTCGGTCGGGGCAACACCGGAGATCGACAGCACCTCGTCGCCGGGGGCCAGCCCGGCGATCTCGGCCGCCGAGCCGGGCTCCACCGCCACCACAACCGGCCGGTGGCTGGAGGGCGCGCGGACCGGCTCACGTCCTCGTTGCTCGGCCATCTATTCCCGCTCTTGTTCGCTGCGCTCACGGGCCGCTCGGGCCACGGCTTCGCCCTGTGCTTCCCGCTCTAGCTCGCTTCGCTCGCGGACCGCTTGGGCCCGGGGGCTCAGCCTCATGGGTTCAGGATAGGAAGCTCGTGCTCGGTCGGTAGCGTCACAGGGGTGGCTGTGGACCGGGTGCTGCTCGCAGCGCCTCGCGGCTTCTGCGCCGGCGTCGAGATGGCCATCAAGGCGCTGGCCTGGCTCGTCCGCTCGTTCCCGCCGCCGGTGTACTGCTACCACGAGATCGTCCACAACCGCCTCGTGGTGGATCGATTCGAGCGACTCGGCGTGGTCTTCGTCGACGACGTCGCCGAAGTGCCGGCCGGTCGGCCGCTCATGCTCTCCGCGCACGGCTCGGCGCCCGAGGTCGTCGCCGAGGCCCGACAGCGCGGCGGCTACGTGGTGGATGCAGTCTGTCCGCTCGTCACCAAGGTGCACCACGAGGTCCGCGTACGTGCCGGCAAGGGTTTCAGGGTCGTCTATGTGGGCCACGAAGGCCATGACGAGGCCGTCGGGACCATGGCGGTGGCACCCGGTGCCATTTCGCTGGTCTCCGAACCCGCCGATGTCGACTTGCTCGACGAAACCGACGCACCCGTGGCTGTGCTGGCGCAGACCACGCTCAGCCACCGCGACTGGACCGACGTTGCCGACGCCGCCAAGGCGCGCTTCGGCGACGTGTGGATGGCGGGGCGCTCGGACCTGTGCTTTGCCACGACCAATCGGCAGAGTGCGCTGGCCGAGATCGCTGCGGCCTGTGACGCGGTGGTCGTGATCGGCTCAGCGAACTCGTCGAACACCATGGCATTGGCCAAGGTGGCAGCGGAGTCTGGCTGCGAGCGCGTGCTGCGGGTGAACGCAGCCGCTGAGCTGCCCGACAACCTGTCCGGCACCGTGGGCGTCACCGCAGGGGCATCCGCGCCGGAGGAGCTCGTGGAAGCAGTGATCGCACGCCTGGCGCCTGCCGGTGGCACCACCGAGGTGACGATCACCGACGAGGACGAGTACTTCCCCCCGCCTCGCGAGCTGCGCGACCTGCTCGACGCCATGGAGACCGCGGTGCATGCCAGCCTTGCCGTGCCCGCAGCCGCACGAGTCCGCGCGACGGATCGATCCACCGCCGCGAGCGACGTGCTGGCCACACTCGCCGCCACCGCAGTCTGACAAGCCGCAGAATATTCTGTACGGAATACTGTACGCTCTCGCTATGTCATCACGGCTTGAGCCGCTCCCATCGACGGCGCCGCTGACCGACGTCCGCAGCAACCTCAGCGAGATCGTCGACGAGATCGATCGCACCGGCACGCAGTGCGTCATCACCAAGCACGGCCGGCCGGTGGCGGTCATCGTCTCGAGCGACGAGTACGAGTCGCTCGTGGAGACGCTCAACATCTTGAGCGACGACGACACGATGGCGGCCATTGCGCAGGGCGAGGCCGAATTCGCCGCAGGCGAATTCATTCGACTCGACGAGATCTAGCGACACAAGATCAGGGCTGTGCCCGAACTGTCACGCAGTGCAGCCAAATCGCTGAGAGGGCTGCCTGAGTCGCAACGCCAGCGGGCAATGGAGATAATCCGGCGCCTCGACCACAACCCGGCGCTCGGCAAGAAGTTGCAGGGCAACCTGCGCGGCTTTCGCTCAGCCCGCCTCGGCAGGAGCCATCGCATTATCTACCGAGTCTCGGACGACGTGATCCGAGTCACCGCCATCACGCCACGCAAAGACGCCTATCGCTGAGGCACGGCACATAAGGATGTCGAACAGCGTCTCAAGCGGGCAGATCGGCCCCCAGCTTTCTCAGCTTGGCGATGGTCTTGGGCGGAAGCTTCCCTGATGGCTCGCCTGCGGTGTTGTCGGCTGACAGCGCTTTGGGGCCGTTCGGCACCGTCGATGGGCCTGCTCCCATTCCAATCTGGCAAACGAACGGCAGCGTCGCCCTCGAATGCGCTCTCCTCGATGAACTCGCGCAACCCGGCTCGCTCCAGGATCAGCCGCTCCGCATCTGGATGCACTGGCGGCCAACACAATATGAGGGCCATTGGAGGCAGTGCCTCATGTATGCTTGTTGTATGCCTGACGTTACCCCTGAGATCGCTTTTGACAAGCCACGGCGGAAAGCCATGTTCCTGGGGCCAGAGGCATTGCGCGACCTGAGGTCGACTGCGGCTCGGCGTCGCACCGAACGCGAGGCTGTCGAAGAAGGGCTTCGACTGCTGGCGACAAGGGACGCTCAACTCGACGCTATGAACGACTTCGTCGAGTGGGCGATCGCCGAGTGGGGCGAGCCGACCGAGGCGGAGGCAGCCCGTGCTGAGGAGATCTGGTCGAATCGGTGATCCTCGATGCCGGCGTGTTCATCGCGCTCGAGAACCCATCGAAGCGACGAGTCGTCCTGGCGCTCGTACGCCGGATGCAGGCCGAAGGAGCGATCCCGGCGACGAACGATGCCGCTCTGGCCCAAGCATGGAGGGAGCCTGCGAGGCAGGTGCCTTTGGCGATGTTGGTCAAGGCAATGGATGTGCACTCGTTCGGGGACCCTCGTGTGATCGGCCAGCGTTGTGCGCGCACTGGTACGAGCGACGTTGTCGATGCCAGCCTCGCTGTGCTCGCCGACCAACTCGGCCTCAGAGTCCTCACCACTGACGCCTCTGACATGCACAGACTCGGTGCCGACGCAGCAGAACTCTGACGACGGCGGCGAGCGGTGTCCTCGCCACGCTGGTCACCACGGAGTACTGAGGCGGCGCAGAGTTCTCAGCGGACGTTGGGGGTGCCGACCTCGGCTTGGGCTTGGTCGAAGAGCTCCTGGATGCGCTCGCGCAGCTCCTCGGTGAGCTCACGTATCGCTCGTCGTGATGTGCGGCCGCTCGGTCCGAGCGGCGGCGGGTCCATCGGCTGGCCGATGATGAACTTGATACGGCGGGGGTACATGAACTTGGCGCCTCGCGGCATGGCTGCGGCCGTCCCGCCAATGCCGACGGGCACGATCGGGACTTGCGCCCGCGCCGCCAGGTACACGGGCCCGTCCATGAGCGGCAGCACACGCGGGCCGTCCTTGCGCTCGCCCTCGCCGAACATCACCACCGGGCCGTCGCCGTGGGTCAGGGCATCCAGCGCGGTCCGCAGCGCAGCCCGATCAGGTGCGTCGCGGTTCACCGGGAAGCAGCCGATCGTCGTGAACAGCCAGCCCGGAAAGCGGTACTTCCACATCGAGTCCTTGCCCATCACCCGCATCCGCGCAGGGATTGCGGCGTGGATCGGCGTGTCGATGTAGCTGCGGTGGTTGGGCACCCACACGCACGGTCCGTCAGGCAGGTTCGCCAGCCCGTCGACGGAGATGCGATTCCACGCCCGGAAGACGCCCCAGATTGCGTATTTCATGATCCGGTAGACGGCCATGTTGAGCGGCCCGTCGCGCAGGTCTGTCTCGGGCCCGTCCGTTCCGCTCATCGGCTCTCGACCGGGCTCGGGCGCGGGAGACCGAGGGGCTCGATCGCGCGCCGGTACAGCCCGGCGATCGTCGCGACAGCCTCGTCCTCAGACAACTCGCTCGTGTCGACAATGACTGCTCGAGTCGCCACACGCAGCGGCGAGTCGGCCCGTCCCGAATCGAGCCGATCCCGTTCGCTCAGTTCCGCAGCGAGCGCCGCGACAGCTCGGTCGTCATGGCTCGCATCGTCAAAGCTGCCCGCCGAGTCGATCTGCTGGGCGAGGCGGCGGCGGGCCCGCTCGGCAGGCGCTGCTGTGAGGAACACCTTGAGAACAGCATCGGGGAACACCACGCTGCCGATGTCGCGGCCCTCCATCACCCCCCCGCCGACGCGGTTCGCCCAGTCACGCTGGCGTCGGGTCAGCTCCCACCGAACCTGCGGGTTGGCAGCTACGACGCTGACGCTGCGATCCACGTCTGCGCTGCGGATCGCCGCCGTTGCATCGGCACCGTCGACGGTCACGTGCTGGGCGCCGCTCTCGCTGGAGATCTCGATCTCTGCGTTGCGAGCGATGCTCGCTACCGCCGCGAGATCGCCCAGATCGACGCCGGCCCCCAAAGCCGCCCACGCCACCGCCCGGTACATCGCGCCGGTGTCGAGGTAGTCCATCTCGAGCTCGCCGGCCACTGCCCGAGCCACGCTGGACTTGCCGGAGGCGGCGGGACCGTCGATCGCGATCACCGTCATCTGCTGCTTCGGCACCAGACCCGGCGACGCTCTGAGCGTCTCGATCACATCGAAGAAGTCGGGGAACGTCTTGGCGACGCAATCGGGATCGTCGATGTCGATCCCGGCCACACGCAGTCCCATCAGCGCCATCGCCATCGCCATGCGATGGTCGCCATGGCAGTCCACCAGACCCGCCCGGAATCCGAAAGGATTCGCGTGGACAGTGATGCCGTCGGGCTCGGCCACCGCGTCGATGCCGCGCTTGGCGAGCTCGATCGCCGTATTGCTGATGCGGTCGGTCTCCTTGCGGCGGATGAAGCCGATGCCGCCGATGGAGGTGGTGCCTTCGGCGAACGCAGCCACCGCCGCCAGCGTCTGCGCAGTGTCGGAAAAGTCGCGCAAGTCGAACGAGCCGGCCTGGAGCGTTCCGCTCTGCGGCGCGCCAACAGCGATGGCGTGGTCGCTGACGGTGACGTCGGCGCCCATCTCGCCGAGGACTTCGGCAAAGCGCACGTCGCCTTGGATGCTGTGGCTGCCGAGCCCTTCGACACGCACCTTGCCGCCGCACAGCGCCGCCGCGGCCCAGACATAGCTTGCGGCAGAGGCATCGGGCTCGATCACGTAATCGGCGGCTCGGTAGTGGCCCTCGGTCACCACGAAGCGGTCGGCGCTCGGGTGGGTCACGATGGCGCCGAATGCCTCCATGACCGCCACCGTCATATCGATGTACGGCCGGCTGACCGCGTCGAATTCGGAATCAATCTCCACATGAATGCCGCCACGCAGGGGGCCGGCAAGCAGCAGGCCGCTCGCGAACTGGCTGGAAGCATCGGCCCTGATGCGGATATGGCGCAGGACGGCAGCCTCATCGTCGGCGGGCGCCGACGACACCTGGATCGGCAGGCAGCCGTGCTCGCCCAGCTCGTGCACCTCGGCACCGAGTGAGCGCTGCGCCGTGAGCAGGTCATCCTGGGGGCGCGCCCGCAGCTGGGGGTCGCCGTCGAGCAGCCAGCGGCCGCCAAGAGCAGCTGCGACCGGCAGGATGAAGCGCGCGGTGGTGCCCGACGACCGCGCGTGGACCACGATCGGCTCGTCTGGCGAGCTGGGCAAGCGAGATTGCCCGCCGCCGATGCCATCGATGACAAGCCGACGCTTGCCGCGATTCACCCGCACGACCGCACCGATGGCAGTGACCGCTTCGATCATTGCATCGGTGTCGTCTGCGAACAGGACCCCGTCGAGCGTGCTGCGCCCGGTGGCCAAGGCCGCGCACAGCACCGCCCGGTTCGTGATGCTCTTGGAACCCGGCAACAGCGCCGTTCCCGACGCACCGTTGGTGAACGGGTCGATGACCCCGATCACCCGTCCCGTGCTCATGCCAGATCGCGTGTGGTGGGGTGATAGCCCTGACCGGCCAACGCAGCCAGGAAGCGTTGCGCCTCGGTACGTGCCACCACGAGCACGAGCACACCCTCGGCTCCTTCGGTCGAGTGGGCCACCTCGATGTCGGCCACGTTCACGTCGCAGTCCGCGGCGAGCATGGTGATGGCCGCGATCTGTCCCTTGCGATCCGGGATGGGCACTCGCACTTCCAGCAGCTCCTGCGGTCGCACATAGCGCGACGGCAGGTTGGTGCGGGCGCGCCGCGCCTGGACGAGCACGGCACGCAAGCCCTCGCGGTCGGCTCCGGCCACGACGTCGCGCATCTGCGTCAAACGCTCGGACAGCTCGTCGAGCACGTTCACGATGGCATCGCGGTTCTCACCGCAGATGTCCAGCCAGATGCCCGGGTGTCCGGCGGCGATCCTGGTCATGTCCCGGAAACCGCCAGCCGCCAGGCGCAGCAGCGGTGCGTCGTCGAGGGCTCGATCGTCGGCGAGGCACATCAGCGACGCGGCGGCGAGGTGCGGCACATGGCTCACGACCGCAACAAGGGCGTCGTGCCGCTCGGGAGTCATCGTCACGACGTCAGACCCGAAAGCTGCCAGCACTGCTTGGCACACTCGCAAGGAGTTGTCGTCGGTCGCCTCATTGGGCGTCAGGGCCCACACGGCGCCGGCGAACATGTCCGGATTCGCGCCTTCGATGCCGTCTTGTTCCGAACCGGCCATCGGATGGCCCGGCACGAAGCGAGGATCGGCGATCGCCCGGGCAACGGGCGTCTTGACGCTGCCGGTGTCGGTCACCACAGCGCCTGCAGCAGCGGTGTCAGCGAGTGCCGTCGCCACCTGGTCGGCCAGCAGCGCTGCGGGCACTGCCACCACGCAGAACGTTGCCTTCGGGTCGGTGCCGACAGCATCGAGACAGCCGAGCTCGAGTGCCCGCTGCGCGTGATCGCCGACGACGTCGCGCCCCGTCACATGCCATCCCGACTTGCGCAGTGCCGCTGCGACGGATCCGCCGATGAGGCCCGTGCCCACGACTTGGGCGCGACCCGCCGGCTCGCTGGCGCGCGGCGGCACCGCTACGCCGTCAGGCGACCGCTGCTGCGTTGTCTCGGCGGGACTCGAGGCCACGCAACGAAGGGTACCGATGGCTCTGATCGTCGCCGGTTTGGGCCGGAGAGATTCCTGAGGGGCCTCTGCGGCTCAGTCGGGCGGCACCAGCCCGGCGACATGGGTCGCCAGTTCCGAACGGAAGGTATCCACAGTGGCCATCTTGACGTCCTCGTAGCCCCGCACCAGCTCAGCCAGACCGGCGATGGCAACAGCCTGTTCATACAGCATGGACGAACTCGTCAGCCTTCCCGTGCCGAGGCCATTCGCTTCCCGTTCCAGTGCTTCGAGCGCCGCGTCGAGTGCCGCCCGGTACTCGCCTGGCAGCGCTCGCTCGGTCCGGCGGACCTCGGTATGGCCGAACGGATCGCACCATCTGCCCCGGAGGCGCTTGCCTCGCGCCAGCAGCGCGAACACCGGCCGCCATGCCGTCGAGAACCGGATCTTGCCGGTGCGGCCCAGTGCTCGCAGCAGCGGCGGGTGCAGACTCCATGACACCGTGCCGCCGACCGACGCCGCCACGTCCCGGGCCGCTGCGTTCGCCTCAGGATCGGTCATGAGCCGGGCGACCTCGTATTCGTCCTTGTACGCCATCAGCTTGAAGTGCCCTGCCGCGGCGGCGGCTGTCAACCGGCCGGTGCCGTCCCCCGCGGCCTGATCTGCGCTCGCCACGCGTTCGACTGCGTCGAGGAAGTTCGCTGCCAGCCCCTCTGACTGGTAGGCGCACAGCTCGGCTGCGTACCGGCGCAGCGCCGCACGCAGCTCGTCGGGTTCTCCCGCTGTTGCCCCGCGGGCGAGCCCATCGGTCAATTCGTCGATGCGGGCCGCCAGCCAATCGGGTACAGCGATGTCACGGCCGGTGCCTTCGGCGCTGTCGAGGTCGGTGCGTTCGGCGGTGCTCGCTTGCGGGTCCGCTGCGCTGGCGCTGTGCCGTGCCGCTGCTGCGGTCACCGCCGCCGGATCGCAGATCATCGCTCGGCCCCAGCGGAACGCAGCGAGATTCTGGGCGACGGCGACGCCGTTCAGCTCGATGGCTGCCTCCACGCTCGCCGGTGTGATCGGCAGCGCGCCCGCCTGGACGGCCATGCCCACGACGAACACATTTGCCGCCACCGCCGAGCCGCAGAGCGCAGTCACCAGCGAAGCGACGTCTGCCCAGTGCTGCCTGCCGTCGACCGTGACCGCAGCCACGCGCTCGAGCAATTCGGGGGTCGCGGGCATAGCGATGGTCGGATCGGCGACCATGGCACCGGTCGGCGTCGGCGACGTCGACCCGACGACCATCGTGCGGGTCGGATCGGCCACATCGAGGCCCGCTGGCGATGCCGCCACGAGCAGATCGAAGGCCACGATGACGTCGGCCTGGCCGCTGCCGAGACGCGCCGTGGCCGGCCCGCCGATCCGCTTCAACCGCAGGTCGCCGACGACGGTGCCCGCCTTCTGCGACAACCCGATCTGATCGAGGCCCCGCACTTCGAACCCGTCGAACATCGCTGCGGTGCCGAGCACCTGGTTCACCGTCACCACACCGGTGCCGCCGATCCCGCACATGCGCACCGACACCTCGTCAGGGCCGACGAGCGGCACCGGATCGGGCAGTTCACCGGGCGGCTCGGGCCGGGCGTCGCTGCCGGCGCGATCGCTGCCGGCCGCCGATTGCTTGCGCCGCAGCGGCGCCAGCATCTCGCGGACAGCAGTGCGCCATGGCCCGGGCTCGGTGACCGTCATGAACGACGGGCAGTCGCCGTCGAGGCACGAATAGTCGAGGTTGCACGACGTCTGATCGATGCGGGTCTTGCGGCCGAAGAACGTGTCGACGGGCTGCACCGACAGGCAATTGCTCTTGGCGCCGCAGTCGCCGCAGCCCTCGCAGATTCGCTCGTTGATCACCACTCGCTTTGGCGGCGCAGGCTGCGTGCCGCGCTTGCGTGCCCGCCGCGCTTCGGCCGCGCACTGCTGATCGTGGATGAGCACCGTCACGCCCTCGATGCCGGCCAGCAGCTCTTGGGCCTCGGTCAAGCGGTCGCGATGCCACACTTCGACACCGGCAGGCAGTGCACGGCCGCGATAGGCAGCGGGCTCGTCGGTGGTGACGAGCACCCGGGCCACACCTCCTGCGAGCAGCCCGGCGGCCACATCGGGCACCTCGAGCTGCCCGGCCGGATCCTGCCCGCCGGTCATGGCGACGGCGCGGTTCCACAGCAGCTTGTAGGTGATGTTGGTGCCCGAGGCCACTGCGCCGGCGATTGCCAGCTGACCGCTGTGGAAATAGGTGCCGTCCCCCAGGTTCTGGAAGATGTGCTGCGTCTCGACGAAGGGCGACATGCCGATCCACTGCGTGCCTTCCTGGCCCATGCACGTCAAGCTCACGATGTCGCCGACCCGTTCGGGATCCATGAACAGCGCCATCGTGTGACAGCCGATCCCGGCACCCACCACGGCACCGTCGGGCACCTCGGTAGACCGGTTGTGCGGGCAGCCCGAGCAGAAGTACGGCGAACGGCTCTGCCCGGGAGCCAGTGGCAGCTCGATGCGCACGCGCTCGGGCTGGCGCTGCTCCAGCCGGTCACGAATGCGAGCCTCCAACCTCCCGCGCAGCGGCTCGATGAGCTCATCGGCGGTCAGGGCTCCGTACGAGCTGAGCAGCATCTGGTCGCGCTCGTCGGTCTTGCCGACGATGCGGGGATGGTGCGACTGGTTGTAGAGGGCGTCCTTCAGCAACGATTCGATGTTGGGGCTCTTCTCTTCGATCACGAAGATCTCCGTGACCCCGCGGGCGAAATGCCGGGCCCGCTCGGCGCTGAACGGGATCGGCATGCCCATCCGCACGAGCCGGACACCGGCATCGCGGATCGACTCGTCGCCGTCGAGGCCCAGCCGCCGCAGCGCCTCGCGAACCTCGCGATAGGTGATGCCCGACGCCACGATCGCGATCCAGGCGTCTGGCGGATCCACCGTGGCATCGTTCAAGCGGTTCGCCGCCGCGTACGCGATCGCCAGCTCGTAGCGGACCTCGACGATCTCGCGCTCGATGTCGACCGTATGGGGCGTGAGCAGGTAGCCGTCGGGCCGGTGGCGGTACGGCTCGCCATCGACGAGGGGGATGACCGGATTGAACCTGTCGGGATCCAGCAGCACTGTCGCGGCACCGTCGGCCACATCTGCCACGATCTTGAGGCCCGTCCACAGCCCCGTCGTCCGGGACATGGCAATGGCATGGCGGCCCAGATCGAGCGCTTCGGCGGGCGTGCCCGGGTAGAGCACCGGGATGTGCAGGTCGGCCATCGACCCCGCCGAGCTCGACGGGATCGTGGAGCTCTTGGCCGCAGGGTCGTCGCCGGCAATGGCGACCGCACCGCCGCGAGGATCGGCGCCTGCGAAGACCGCATGGCGCAGTGCATCGGTGGCGCGGTCGACGCCGGGCGCCTTGCCGTACCACAGCCCCACGACGCCGTCGTAGGTGGCATCGGGACGGGTGGTGGCGAGCTGGCTGCCCATGACGGAGGTCGCAGCCTGATCCTCGTTGACCGCCGGCGAGTGAATGACCGGCAGGTCTGTCGCGCTGCGGGCGGCTTCGACAGCGGCGTCATATCCACCCAGGGGTGAGCCTGGGTAGCCCGACACGAACGCCGCCGTGCGCAGACCAGCGCGCCGGTCGGCTCGCAGCTGTTCGATCGGCAGGCGAGCCAGCGCTTGCAGCCCGGTCATGAACGTGGTGCCGCTGTCGTCGGTGTAGCGCCCCGACAGCCGGTACGTCTCAGCGAGGCTCATCTGCGTGCTCCCATGTGCTGGCAACGGTTCCCGTCGGGCCTGCCGATATTCGCCGGTGCGCCACACCCATTGTGGTCGCTGCCTGTGACACGGCGAGTACGCCGAACAGCACCGCGCGCCGCCTGCGACGCAGCGCACTGCTGCGCGAGTGCGAGTGCTCATTGCGGAAGCAGCAGAACCCTCTGCGACGAGCGATCCAGCCGGTCGCAACGTTGCGGAGCCTCCTGCCGCTTCGGCAGCTACGGCGTCTGTGCCGAACGGCTCGAGTCGGTGGCGGCGCGGTGCAGCGCACGGACTTCGTCTGCATTGAGCTGCCGGTGCTCACCGGGCCGCAACGTGGGGTCGGTCAGCGGGCCGATGCGGGTGCGCACCAAACGCACCACCGGGTGACCCACTGCGTCGCACATTCGCCGGATCTGGCGGTTGCGGCCTTCGTGTATCGCGATGCGCAGCACCGACGGCTGGGGCATCGACACCACCGCAGGTGCTGTGGGCCCATCGTCGAGCGCGACACCGGCACGCAGCTGCGCCAGTGCCCCGCGCGCGGGCACCCCATCCACGTGAGCGAGATACTCCTTGGGGACTCCCCACGACGGATGCGTCAGCCGGTGCGTCAGCTCGCCGTCGTTGGTCACGATGATCAGTCCCTCCGAGTCGGCGTCGAGCCGACCGACCGGGTAGATGCGCACTGCTGTGGGCACCAGATCGGTCACACAGCGCCTGCCCCGGTCGTCCGAAGCCGAACTGAGCACGCCGCGGGGCTTGTTCAGGAGGTAGTGGACCATCACCGCGTCCCAGGTGACGACTGCACCGTCGACCTCGATCCGGTCTGCCGGTGCCGCGCGGTCGCCGACCCCAGCAGTCCTGCCATTGACGGTGACGCGTCCGGCAGCGATCAGCTCCTCGCACCTGCGACGGCTGGCCACTCCAGCATGAGCCATCACCTTGTGCAGTCGCTCAGCGCTGTCCTGTCCGCCGTCGGGCGACACCGCGTCACGGTCATCGGGCATGCTGCGGCCCAGACATCGCTCAGCGCTGTCCTGCTCGCCGTCGGGCGAGGCTGCGTCGCCGTGGTCCGGCGCGCCCGCAGGTGTCACGGCGGCTAGCCGTGCTGGGGCACTGCGAGGCGGTCCATGGCTTCTACCGCCTCAGGGTCCACGCGCAGCTCCGCCAATGACGGCAGGTCATCGAGGCTGTCGAGGCTCAGCCGCTCCAGGAAGGTTGCCGTCGTTCCGAGCAGGGCGGCATTGCCTGGGCCCGGATCGCGGGCGACCTCGGCGATGTAGCCCTGGTCTGCAAGCGTGCGGACGACGCCGTCGGCATTGACGCCCCGGATGGCGCTGATCTGCGCACGCGAGATCGGCTGCTTGTACGCCACCACGGCCAGGGTCTCCATCGCCGCTGCAGACAGACGGGCTGACCGGCGACTCCCGACGAAGCGCTCCACGTATTCCGCGACTGCTGCCGCGGTCTGCAGTTGGTAGCCGCCGGCCACCTGCATGAGAGCGAAGCCTCGATCTGCTCTCGCGTATTCCCGGGCGAGCTCGATGCAGATCGTCGCGACGGTTGCCGTGGGTGCGCCAGTGACCATGGCCAGCACATCGACCGGCACCGGCTCGGTCGCCACCATGAGCACGGCCTCCACGGCCGCGTACATCTCGTCGTCAGCGACCGATCGCGACCCGCCGAGCCTTTGGCCGTCAGCGCCGTCTTCCGCCGCAACTCCTGCGGGGCCGTTCGCCGTCGCCGATGCGTCGTTGGCGGCGCCGCCGTCGGCCGGAATCGATGGATGGGCCGGCGGGCGAGTCGGGGCGTGCGCAGAGGCTCCCGACCCAGGCGGGCCATCAGATTGCTCCGCTGGCGCAGCCGGAGGCTCGGCAACGGTGCGCCCGTCATCGCTGACGAGTCGCAGACCGCGCGCGGAACTGACTGGCGGGTGCTTGCCGCTCACGCAGCGTCTTCCCCGTAGCCGCCGGCCGCCGCCGGCAGGGTTGCCCCGTCACCGATCCACTCCACGCCGATGTCGCCGAAGCGCTCGGCCTGGGTCAGCTCGACAAGGCCCGATCCGAACAGCTCGAGCACCGCCAAGAAGTACACGACCACCACGATGCGCTCGGCGATGTCGCAGGTGAGCTCCCGGAAGGTTGCTGGGCCCGCCGATGCGAGCTGCTCGACGATCCTCGCCGCCGCCTCGTCCACCGTGATGCCGGCGGCCCTCAGGTGACTGACGTCGACCCGCTGCACCGGCCGAGGCGCGAGCGACCGTTCCATCGCCGCAGCCAGATCATCTCGAGACGCTCCTGCGAGCAGGTCCGGCGCGAACACCAAGAAGCGCTCGGGGGGACCCGCTGTGCGGGGCCATTGCAGCGCTGCTGCGTCCCAGCGCTCGCGCAGCAGCCTTGCGGCTGCGCCGAAGGTGCGCCCCTCGACCAGCCGTGCCAATGCGGCATCGCGCAGGCCGTAGGCCGCCAGTTCCTCCTCCAGATCCAATTCGACCGGCGGGGCCGGCAGCAGCCGGCGCGACTTCAGCTCGATGAGCGTCGCTGCCAGCAGGGCGAACTCGCTGGCGACGTCAATGTCGATCCTGCCGTCGGAAGCAGCCCGGCCGACGTCTACAGCGGCCATGACAGCGACGAAGTCGTCGACGAGGCGCGTCAGCGACACTTCCCAGATGTCGACCTCCTGGGAGACGACCAGCTTCACCAGCACGTCGAGCGGGCCCGCGAAGGCCTCAGTGCGAACCTCGTGGGTCACTCGGCCCAAAGGTACCGCGGCATGCCCGCGCGGCCCGGAATATTTTCAGGACTGTCGCGAATGCCGTTCCGGTACCGTCAGGCACCATGACACGAGTGCTCTCGGGCATCCAGCCCACCGGCGACGTCCACCTCGGCAACTATCTCGGGGCGCTGCGGCAGTGGGCGATCGACCAGCACGATGCCGACGCCTTCTACTGCGCCGTCGACCTGCATGCGGTCACCGTCCAGCAGGATCCGGCCCTGCTGCGCGAGGCCACCTTGGGAACGATGGCCACATTGATCTCGGTCGGCCTCGATCCGGAGGTCTGCACGCTGTTCGTGCAGAGCCACGTGCCCCAGCACACGGAGCTGTCCTGGCTGCTGGAGTGCACGGTGTCGCTCGGCGAGCTGCGCCGGATGACCCAGTTCAAGGACAAGTCGGCACGTTCGGAGGAGGGCGAAGGGGGCGGCGACCACGTCTCGGCCGGCCTGTTCACGTATCCGGCGCTGATGGCAGCCGACATCTTGATCTACGACGCTGATCGGGTACCGGTCGGTGACGACCAGCGTCAGCATCTCGAGCTCACACGTGACGTGGCGCAGCGATTCAACAGCCGTTACGGCGACACGTTCGTGATCCCGGAGGCTGCCATCCCCACGGTCGGCGCCCGCGTCATGGACCTGCAGAACCCCACGTCGAAGATGTCCAAATCGGCCGAGAGCCCCCAAGGCTCGATCGGCATCTTCGATGATCACGCCGACATTGCACGCAAGTTCGCCCGGGCCGTGACCGACTCGGAGTCTGAGGTGCGTTACGACCCTGAGACGAAACCGGGTGTGTCGAATCTGCTGTCGATCCTGGGTGCCGCAACGGGCCGCAGCCCGGCTGAGAGCGCGGCGGGTTACAGCCAGTACGGAGCGCTCAAGACCGACACCGCGGACGCGGTCATCGCCATGCTCGAGCCCATTGCCGCGAAGAAGGCCGAACTCGACGCAGATCCCGCCGAGCTCGCCCGCATCATCGCCGCCGGCGCCGACAAGGCCGAGGCCGTGGCATGCGGCACCTTGGCCCGCGCCAAAGAAGCGATGGGCTTCCTGCCCAAATAGCGGTGTCGGGCCCTTGACGAGGGCACCCAGGCGAAGCCGGATTGGGCGTCCACGCACTCACAACTCGTGGTGCGCGCGAGGAGATTCCCTGAAATTGGTGCGCGCGAATGTTTGTATTTGTTCGCATACGCGTGTATGCTCTCTTCATGTTCGGCGATGTCGTGCGAGAACTCGCTCCCGGCTGCGTAGATGCACCCGGCGCCGATGGCAACGTGGCCTCGGCATGGCCCGCTGCCGGTTCGCCATGGCCCAATGAGGCGGCGGTGTGGGCCGGCGGCGGCACGGCTGACTGCAGTGTCGATCTGGGAGCGCTGAGGGCCAGCGAACTCGACGAATTGGTGGTCGAGTTGGCAGCCGAACGCGCTCGGGTCGAGGGCCGTTACCTCAGGGCCGTGGGCGAACTGACATCGCGCTACGGCACTCAGGGTGCCGCCTACGTGCTGCGCGACCAGACGCGCATGAACTGCGCGCAGGCACGCTCAGAGGCCCGCTTGGCCGACAGCTTGGTGTCGGAGGGCTTCAGCGACACGCTCGCAGCGATGCAGTCCGGCGAGATCCACATGTCCCACGCGAGGGTGATCGCCCGCGAGGCACCCAAGAAACACCGCCGTAGCGAGGGCGATTTCCTTGAGCTCGCCCGCGTGTATCCCTCCGACACGATCGCCCGGCACCCGCTCGCCAACCACAGTCTGCAAGTCGAAGCCGACCTCGCAGCCGAGGCTGCCGCCGAAGATCTCAGCCCCATCGACGCCGAGCTGGCGTTGCAGCGCCTTGAACGCTCGGCCTCGCTGCGGAGGGGCGACGACGGCATGTGGCATCTGCACGGCAAGTTCGACTTCCTCACCGGGCGCGAGCTCAGCACTGCGCTCGAAGCCCAGCTCCGGTCGCTGCGCCGACGCGCCGAATGCGATGCCGGCAGCGCCGATTCCACCCACTCCGGCCCAACCGACGGGCACGGGCGCAACGGCGAGGCCGACAGCGACCGTCCGATGCCGACGCGTCGCCAACTGCTGGCCGATGCGCTCAGCGAGCTGGTCGCCGGCACCGCCTCGACGCGCCACGCCAAGAACAACCTCATCATCGTTGCCGACTACGACGCCACGAGCGATCGGCTCGTCAATCCCCGCCTCGACGACGGCACTCCCCTGTCGGCGCAGATGCTCGTCGAGCACGCCGTCGACGCCAAGGTGCTGCCCGCGATGTTCAGCGCCGACTGGTCAGAACTGGCGTTGGGACGCACACGCAACGCCAACGACGCCCAGCGCCTCGTCCTCGCTGTGCGCGACGGCGGCTGCATCGGCTGCGAGCTCACCTCCGAGCACACCCAAGCCCACCACATCACCTACTACGAGAACGACGGCCTCACCGAAGTTCCGAACCTCGCCTCGATGTGCGGGCCCTGCCACAGTGACCTCCACGCCCACAGCCGCAAGATCCACACCCCACCCGACGGCCGACCCCGCCTCCAGCCCCCCGAACCCCGCAACGCCGACCCGCCAGTCGATGGCGTTGCCTCTGCACCCACCAACACCCGCAGCCCCTAGTCCAAGCTCGGCGAACCGGAACAGAGTTGCACTCCGGTTGCCCTCTTGGGTCAGCTTTTGGCTTGGGCAACGGGCATCAATAGCGGGCGCGGGGGTGGGCTTGGCGGTAGACTTCGGTCAGCCGTTCCTGTGACACTGCGGTGTAGCGCTGGGTGCTCGAGATCGACGCGTGGCCCAGCAGCTCCTGCACGCTGCGGATGTCGGCACCGCCGTCGAGCATGTGCGTTGCGCACGAATGGCGAAGCACATGGGTCGTGAGCTCATCGGGTCCGAGGCCGACGCGGTCGCCGTGGCGGCGCACGATCAGCCAGACGCCCTGGCGGGTGATGCGACGGCCGCGGGCATTCAGGAACAGCGCGGCGGCGTCGTCTCTCGACCGCCACGCAGCCGGTTCCAGTGCGCCGCGCCCGGCGCCGCTCAGCCACTCGCCCACCGCATCGGCGGCGAGACGCCCCACCGGCACGACTCGTTCCTTGCCGCCCTTGCCCCACACGCGCATCAGCCGGTCGTCGAGGTCGACGTCGCCGAGCGAGAGCGCCACCAGCTCGCTGGCGCGCAGGCCCATGCCGTAGAGCACTTCCAGCATCGCCCGGTCTCGCCGCACTAGCGGGCTGTCGCCCACCGGGGACGCCAGGAGTTGCTCGACCTGGTCACGCCGCAATGCCCGCGGCAACCCGGCAGGCGCGCGGGGCATGTCGAGCGCGCCAGCGGGATCGGTCGAAGCCAGTTCTTCGGCCACTAGGAATCGGTAGAGGCCGCGCAGGCTGACCGCAGCCCGGGCGATGGTTGACGCTGCCCGCCCGAGGTCGTCACGCAGGTACGCCAGGTACGCCGCTATGTCAACGGAGCTGGCACCCAGCAGATCGGTGCCTCGTGCCTCGAGCCATGCCGCAAAGCCGGTGAGATCGGCCCGGTACGACGCCACGGTGCGCGCCGACCGTCCGCGCTCATTGGACAGCCAGCCCAGATAGTCCTCGGCTTCGACCGCCAGCACGCCATTCAGAGTGACAGACAGCCGCTCAGCACAGATGTCATGGCCATCGAGGCGGCAGGACACGCCGCGAGCCTGCGACCGCTTGGATCGCTAGGGCAGCGCATCCAGCCAGCGATGCTGCTGGCGCGCCCGCTGCGCATCTCCTAGCTGAGCGGCTCGGTGCCCAGCGGCCCGGTTCCAGAAGATGCCGGCAGCAGCTGAGGATTGCGTCCCTCGGCCCGCGCCAGCGCAGCGCCCACCAGTCCGCAGAACAGCGGGGCCGGGCGGTTGGGGCGGCTCTTGAATTCCGGGTGGGCCTGGGTGCCCACCCAGAATGCGTGACCGTCCAGCTCGATGAACTCCGCCAGCCGCCCGTCGGGCGACAGCCCGCTGCACTGCAGGCCGCCCTCTTCCATCCGCTGCCGGTAGGCGCTGTTCACCTCATAGCGATGCCGGTGCCGCTCGTTGACCAGCGTGTCGCCGTACATTGCCGCCACGCGGCTGCGCGGCGCCAGCCTGGCCACGTATGCGCCGAGCCGCATCGTGCCGCCCTTGTCGGAGATGCCGCGCTGTGCATGCATGAGATCGATCACCGGGTGCAGCGTGTTGGCGTCGAACTCGGTCGAGTTGGCGCCCAGCAGGCCCAACTCGTTGCGGCAGAACTCAATAACCATGACCTGCAGCCCCAGGCACAGACCCAGGCAGGGAATGTCGTGCTCGCGTGAGTACGCAGCCGCGGCGATCTTGCCCTCGATGCCCCGCGAGCCGAACCCTCCCGGGATCACCATCCCGTCGAGGTGGCGCAGCCGCCCAGCGGCCAGCAACCCCTCGATCTCCTCGGAGTGGATCCACTCGATGTCGACTTCGACGCCGTGGTAGGAGGCCGCGTGGCGCAGCGCCTCCACGACTGACAGGTAGGCATCGGGCAGCGCGACGTACTTGCCGATAATGCCGATGCGCACCGTCGCCTGGGGCGCCTTGATGCGTGCGACCATCGCTTCCCAGTCGGCCAGATCCGGCTCAACGTCTTCCAACCCGAGGATCCCGCACAGGAAGCTGTCGAGGCCTTCGGACCGCAGCACCATCGGGATCTCATAGAGGACCGACGAGTCGGGGGCGTTCACCACGCCGGCCAGCTCGACATCGCTCAGGTCGGAGATCTTGTTGCGCAGGCCGTCCTCGATGGGCCCCTCGCTGCGCAGCACGATGGCGTCGGGCTGCACGCCGCGGCTGCGCAATTCGGTTACCGAGTGCTGCGTGGGCTTGGTCTTCTGCTCGCCCGACGGGCCGATGAACGGCACCAGCGTGACGTGCACGTAGCACACGTTCTGCCGGCCGACCTCGAGGCGCATCTGCCGGATCGCCTCGAGGAAGGGCAGGATCTCGATGTCTCCGACGGTGCCGCCCACCTCGGTGATGACCACGTCCACGTCGCCGTCGGCCAGCTTGCGGATGCGCTCCTTGATCTCGTCGGTGATGTGCGGGATGACCTGCACGGTCCGGCCCAGGTACTCCCCCCGCCGCTCGTCGGCGAGCACCTTCTGGTAGATCGAGCCGGTCGTCGCATTCGAGTCACGGGTCAGCGACACGTCGATGAACCGCTCGTAGTGACCGAGATCGAGATCGGTCTCGCCTCCGTCGTCGGTGACGAACACCTCACCGTGCTCGTAGGGGTTGAGGGTGCCGGGGTCGACGTTGATGTACGGGTCCAGCTTCTGCATGGTGACCCGCAGCCCCCGGGCCGCCAACAACCGGCCGAGCGAGGCCGCCGTGAGCCCTTTGCCGAGCGAGCTGGCAACTCCGCCGGTAACGAAAATGTGCTTAGCCACGCGGCATCTTCGATGGGCTCACTCGCATGTGTCATCAAGCTACCGTCGCTTCGGGCGGTGTTGGCTGATACAGGGTTGGCTGATACAGGATTGGCTGATGCTGGAGGGAAGCCATGAGCGACACCGGTGAAGATGCACAGCACGCTGGAGACGGCCGTACCCCAGCCGACCTGCTGGTGCACAGCGCCGATCTGCTCGCGACATGCGACGCGCAGCACCGCGAGATTGCCGGCGGCTGGGTCGCCATCACCGGCGGACTCGTCAGCGCGGTCGGCGAGGCCTCGCAGACACCGCCCGCGGCGAGCCGGCGCATCGACGCCGGCGGGTGCCTGGTCACGCCGGGGCTTGTCAACACCCACCATCACATGTACCAAAACCTCACGCGGTCATACGCCCCGGCGCTTCGGGGCGGATTGTTCGACTGGTTGACCACGCTCTACCCCCTGTGGGCGCGGCTCGATGAGCAGGGCGCGTACCTGTCTGCCTGGGTAGGCCTGGCAGAGCTGGCGCTGGGCGGCTGCACCACCAGCACCGATCACCTGTACGTGCATCCGCGCGGCGCAGGCGACTTGATTGCCGCGGAGATCGCCGCCGCTGCCGAGTTGGGCATGCGCTTTCACCCCACCCGAGGCTCCATGTCGCTGGGCCAGTCCGACGGCGGGCTGCCGCCCGATGAGGTCTGCCAATCGCCTGAGGAGATCCTGGAGGACTCGGAGCGGTTGGTCGGCGCACACCATGACCGCTCGCCCGACGCGATGGTCCGGATCGCGCTGGCGCCATGCTCGCCGTTCTCCGTGTCAACCGAGCTGATGGCGGCGACGGCCGAACTGGCGGAGCGTCTCGACGTCCGCCTGCACACCCACCTGTGCGAGGACCCCGGCGAGGATGGCTTCTGCATCGAGATGTTCGGGATGCGCCCGGTGGACTACTTCGAGCACTGCGGCTGGGGCTCGAATCGTTCGTGGATCGCACACGGCGTGCAGCCCAACGCAGCCGAGATCGCCCGTCTGGGAACATGGGGCACCGGCGTGGCGCACTGCCCGAGCTCGAACCTGCTGCTCGGCGTCGGGCTGGCGCCGGTGCGCGAACTGCGGGCTGCGGGCGTGCCGGTGGGACTCGGGGTGGACGGCTCGGCCAGCACCGATTCGGCATCGATGTGGACCGAGGCGCGCAATGCACTGCTGGTCGGGCGCCTGCGCGACGGCCAGCGGCATCTGAGCGCCGAGAAAGGACTCGACAGCGGCCGCCCTGCCGACGGCGCCGTAGGCCAGAACGTCGTTGACACCGAAGCAAGCGATGCAGAACGGGGCGGCACGACGTATTTCTCTGCACGCGAGGCGCTGGACGTGGCAACCCGTGGCAGCGCGGCGTGCCTCGGCCGCGAGGGCGAGATCGGCGAGCTGTCGCCCGGAGCGTGCGGTGACCTCGTGGTGTGGCAGCTCGACGGGCCAGCGTTCGCGGGCGCCCTGTCTGATCCGATCGAGGCCTGGCTGCGCTGCGGCCCGCTGTCCGCCCGCGACACGATCGTGGCCGGTCGTCCGGTTGTCTCGGGCGGCCAGATCGTTCACCCCGGCCTCGACGAACGCTTGGCCGAGCATCGCCAGTGTGCCGCTGCCATGCAGCGGACATAGAGCACAGGGCCGCTGCCATGCAGCAGGCATAGAGCACAGGGCCGCTGCCATGCAGCGGGCAGAGGTGCTGGAGATTCAGTTGCGGTAGGGCGAGCCGAGCCGGTCCAGCCAGCGAAGCGGCGGCACTGCATCGATGACCCGGCTGAACGACCAGCGCTCGCTCGCCAGGTTCAGGGCGGCCAACACCCCCAGCACCACCCACTCGACTGACGCCGGGGACATCGCGACGGTGGCCAGCCCGAGGGCGGCGCCAAGCGGATTGACGCCGGTGTCGCCGAGTATGTGAGCTTCCGCCAGTTCACTGCGCAGCAAGCCGGCCGCTGCGCCAACGGCCCCGGCTGCCCACAGCGCCGGCGATTGCCATGCGAACCACGCTGCGCCAACCTCCGCGAATTGAAATCCTTGCGGCCAAGCGGAACCGAACACGGCGGCCGGCACGAGGCCGCAGAGCCACCATGCCAGCGCAGACTTCGTGGCCCGGCCCGGCGCTCGGTCGAGCAGGTTCAGCAGGTTGGCACTCAGCGCTACGACAGCGGCCCCCCGCAACCACGGAATCATGGTCCAGGTCTCATGTGATCCGATCACGAGGTGCTCGAACGCCCGCATCATGGCGTACCCGTCGCTCCATCCGCTGCTGCTCCACAGGACGGCGACGTTGCCGAACAGCAGAATCTGCACGCTGAGAAGCGCAACGACTCCCCCACCGAGCGCCTTCTGCGCTCCGGTCGTGAGCCGTCGCGTGCGAAAGCTGCGCGCCAAGTGCGCGACGAACCCGCTCGCATCACCGTCGCCACGTGTGTCATCCCGATATCCCAGTAATCCGAATGCCACAAGAGCCAACGCTGTCGCCACCGCACCCGTGGCACTGGCAGCTGGCGGTGTGCGGAATGCGTCTGCTGACACGAGATCCAGTGCACCCGATCCTTCGAGCACTTCGGCTGGCGCAGGACCCGTCGAATCAGAGACGTAGGCAAACCAGCCAGTGGCACGGCGTGCCAATGACGCCACGACGCTCGCGCTGGCTATGCCGACGGCGACAACGAGCAGCCCCGAGGTCGCAATGATCCGCCGGCCGCGGTAGTTGACCCCCATCCAGCGCTGCCGTCGCATCCGAGATCTCGCCAATCGCCACAGCAGTGCCGCCACGACCGCCGAGCCAACGAGGATCAATGCCAGTGCGGCTGCAGTCCGAAGCGCGATGCCGGCATCGACAATCATCGGATGCGGGTGGTGCAACAGCGCACGTGGCTTACGAATCGCTCATCGACCGGCGAACTCGTCTGCCCGGCGGAATCCGCAGCCGCCGAAGCGGACGCCACGACCGCAGGCCGGCAAGCGAGCGCAGTCGTCGGAGCTGCCGTGCTCGCCGCCATGACTGGCGCGCAGCGCGCCTGAGCCGTTGCCCCCGGTCCCGCCCGGGCACACTTCGAACCGCCGAGATGACGCGGCTCAGCAGCGAGGCGGCCAGGCAGGAGACCGCCTTCGGCCAGCCGGTGCGGGCTACCACGGCGAGGTAGACGTGTCGCCCGATTCGCGCTCGATGCGCGACGCCGCTGAGGTCACGCCCGGTCTGCCGATGGCTGAACCCGATCTCGACCTCGCTGATGCGGGCTCCGCGGTCGGCCGCATCGAGCGTCAGGCCGATCTCGAGCCCGAACCCGGGCGCGAGCTGCAATGACCGCAGCAGCGGACCCCGCACGGCGCGCTGACCCGAGAGAGGTTCGACCAGTTCAAGCCCTGTCTCGGAACGCAGGACGCGTGCCGCAAACCCCTTGACAAGCCCGAACCCACGCGAGCCCTCAGCAGCATCGAAGACGGCGATCGTCATATCGGCTTCGCCCTGCGCAACCGGCTGCAACAGACCGCCAGCCAGCGCGGCGGATCCGCCCAGATCGGCATCGATGAGGAGGTAGACGTCGGGGGCACCCGACGCCGCAACGCCGGCGACAACCGCCGCTGCTTTGCCGCGATTGCGCGCGAGCTCGACAACACGCGCGCCGGCAGCCGCAGCCGCGGACGCAGTTCGGTCCCGAGAACCGTCGTCGACCACGATGACGTCGAGTACATCGGGCACCGTCCGCAGCGCCGTCACCGTGGCGCCCACCGTGTCCGCCCGGTCGAAGGCGGGCACGATCGCCACCACGTGGGTCATGACGGGCCCAGACCGTGGTTGAGATCAGCCCCCGAGAAGTGGTCGACGGCAGGCAGCTGCTCGAGCGCAACCAGCAGCGCCAGATCGCCCGAGAAGGTGTCGACATCATCGACGCTCGAGAATGAGCCCGACAGCACCGGGTCGGACCGGACTCGCTCGAGCACTGCGCCGTAGCCGACTCCTGCTGCCCCGGGGGCAGGGACTTCAACGATGACGCCGGCGCCCGGGTGCCCGTCATCGACGACGGCTCTCAAGAGTTCGAAAACAAAGTCCTGGTTCAACCCTGCCGCCGCAGCATCGGTGACTACCACGAGCCGCAAATGCTCCCCGCCGAGCAGGTGCAGCGCGACAGCGCCGGTGCCGTCATGAGTTACCAATTCCAGATCACGAAGCAAGGTCAGCGCCGTACGTGTGGAGGGAACTGCCGAGAAGCCGCGAGAGAAGCCGTCAAGCGCCCCGAAGTCGGTGACCGCGTTGACATCATCAGCGAGCATCTGGCTGGAACCGGCCTCTGCCGGCCTGAAGAGCGCCTGAGGCAGCAGGAAGCGAAGCGCTCTGTGCACTGCGTTGCGACTGTCACCCGCCAGCGAGAAAGCCTCGGCGATGCTCCGGCGCACGGCTGGGTCGTGCAGGCGAAGATCATCGCTGAGCCAGAGCACCCCGCCCTGGCGCGCGTCCGTCGCATCCAGACGTGCGCGGATGGCCGCCACTGCGGTCCGGTCCGTGGATTCCGGCGCGACGATGAGCGTTGTCGTGCCGCTGAGTCGTCCTTGGGGAAGGTACGGCCGCACGAGATCCTCCACCTCGAACCGCACGGACAGCGCCTCTTCGACGCTCGCAAGCGCTGCGTCGCGTGCCGCCTCAGCCTCGCCGAGCTCCGCCTCGGCCTCTGCCTGCCTTTCGACCGCCGATTCGGTGTCGGCCTGCAACTGGTCGACACGTGATTCCAAGTTGCTCACCAGTACCGAATCCACAAACGTCGAGCCCAGCGCCAGGCCGATCGCCAAGGCCAGGAAGACCGCTGCGATCGACACGATGTGGTAGCGGAGGTTGACCATTCGCCCGACCGTTCTACAGGCCCATGTTGATCCACAGGGTGCGCAGCAGGAGCCGGCCCGGCTCGGTCACTGCGGCGATGACGCCAATAGTGACGAGTGCCGAGACGATCAGCATCGCCATGTCGCGCTTGCGCACCTGGGTGCGGTAGAGACGGCTCACGCCCTTCGCATCCACAAGGGCCGGGGATACCTGCATCCGGGTCAGGAAGGTGGATGCCATCCCTCGGCGGCCCTTGTCGAAGAAATCGACCATCGACGTGTGGGACCCGACCTCGACGATCTGCTCGGCTCGCTGCTCGAACGCAAGCCGCAATGCAAGATCCTCGCTGGTTCCGGGCGCGGCGATCACGTCGTAGCTCAAGCCGGCGTCGTCGAGGCGGACAGCACCCGGCGCGCCGCCTTCGGGATAGCCGTGCACGATGAGCTGCGCCCCGCACTCGAGTGCCCGCGGCGATACCGAGTCGAAGTCGCCGATGATGATGTGGGGCACGAGACCGGCCTCGAGCAGTGCATCAGCACCTCCGTCCACACCGATGATGACGGGCCGCATGTCCGACATGTAGCCCGATCGGCGAAGTGCCGCCAGATCTTCGCGGTAGTCGATACCGCGCACCACCACCAGCACGTGACGGCGTCGCAACTGGTGCCGCAGCGGCGGGATCTCCAGCTCGTCGGTGAGGATCTGCGGTTCCCGCTCCAGATACTCGAGCGTGTTGCGGGCAAAGTTCCCGAGTTCGCTGCGCACCGCGACGCGCGCCGATTCCAGCACACGTTCGAAGTGCTCGGCATCGCGCCGGTACCCGGTCCCGATCACCTGATCGCCTCGCAGCACCTCGTCGCCTGAGACAGCCAGCTCCTCGCCGTCTCGGAGCGACGCGAACACCCTCTCGCCGATGTCGTCCAGCACCGGCACCCCTGCCTGCGCGAGCGTGAGACCGCCCAGCGCCGGGTACCGGCCGGTCATCGTCGACTCGGCATTGATGACGGCGATTGCACCCGCGGCGAGAAGTCCGTCGGCGGCGACCCGATCGAGATCTGCGTGATGGATGACCGCAATATCGCCTCGCTCCAAGCGGCGCAGCAGGTTCTTGGTGCGACGGTCCACGCGGCACCGTCCCGCGATCTCCACGTGGTTGCCGTCATGACCGCGGCGCGAGCGCTGGCGTCGCCGCAGCGAACGCGAGCGAAACATGCTCACTGGGGGGTGCCGCCCCGCGCTGCGGCGGCCACCTCCAGCAGTTCAGTCGCGTGCTGGCGGCCGCTCGCCCATGCAGGCTGACCCGCGAGCATCCGCGCGAGCTCGCTGACGCGATCGGGTCCGGTCACCGCGACGAGGTCGGAAGCCACTGCGTTGCCGTCGTCGGTCTTTCGAACCGCCACCTGGTGGTGCGCGAACGCCGCGACCTGCGGGAGATGCGTGACCACCAGCACCTGGTGCTGGCTGGCCAGCGAAGCCAGCGCCTGACCGACGGCAACCGCGGTCTCGCCGCCGATGCCAGCATCGACCTCGTCGAACACCAGGGTCGGCGGGCCGGCGGTCAGCACGAGTCGCAACGCCAGCATGACGCGCGCCAGCTCGCCGCCCGATGCCACCTTCGACAGCGGGCCGGGACCCGCACCCCGGTTCGCGCTGAAGAGGAGCTCGACGCCGTCGCTCGGGGCCTCGCCGGTGACCCTGACCTCGAGCGTGCCGCCTGCCAACGCCAGCGATGCGAGGTGCTCGCTCACCGCAGCGGCGAGGCCAGGTGCAGCCGCTCGACGAGCGGCAGCCACAACGTGAGCCTCGGCTTCGACATGACGTTGCGCCGCGTCGATGCCCGCCTCCAGCTCGGCGGCCAGCTCGGTGTGACGTTCGAGCTGCGACAGGCGCTCTTCTGCCTGGGCACCGAACGCTCGCACATCGCCGAGCGTGTCGGCGTACTTGCGGGTGAGCTCGCGCAGGAGTTGGTGCCGGGCCCGGACATCAGCCAGCGCCTGCGGATCGTCCTCGATCGTCTCGAGCACGCCTCTCAGCTGCGCAGCGGCGTCATCCAACTCCGCGGCGATGGCGCCCAAGCGGTCGCTCACCGGGGCGAACGCCCTGCGGGAGGCCAGCAAGGCCGCCGCGGCGCCCAGCTTGTCGATCGCGCCCTCGTCTCCTGCGAGTGCCTGGCGGGCAGCATGACCGTCCGCGAGGACCGATGCTGCATCGGCCAGCAGGTCTTCCCGCTCGGCGATCCTGCTCAATTCATCAGGGTCGTCCAGCTTTGCCGATGCGATCTCGTCCACCTGATAGCGCAGGAGATCGATCTCCTGCGCCCGTGCTCGCGCGTCACCGCCGAGCGCGGCCAGGTTCTCCGTGAGAGCTCTCAGTTCGTCACGCGCTGCCGCCAGCGGGCGCACATCGATGCCACCCCAGCGATCGAGCGCCTCACGCTGGGTGCGAGGGCGCAGCAGCGATTGGTGCTGGTGCTGCCCGTGCAGATCGACGAGCCCGGACCCGAGCTCCGCGAGCTCTGCCGCCGAGGCCATGCCGCCGTCCACGTAGGCGCGGCTGCGACCGTCTGCTGGGATCACGCGGCGCAACACACGCTCGCTGCCGTCGGCCTGTACGAACCTGCCTTCGACGGCTGCTTCGACTGCGCCCGTACGCACCATCGCTGGGTCTGCACGCCCACCCATCAGCAGCTGCACAGCCTGCACCACCAGCGTCTTGCCGGCGCCCGTCTCGCCGGTCAGCGCCGTCATGCCAGCGCCGAGCACCAAGTTGGCATGGGAGATGACGCCAAGATCGTGTACTGCCAACTCGACGAGCATCAGCGGTCCTTGAGGCCGAACTTGTGCTTCAGCACGCGGTGGAAGCTGTCACCGCCAGCGGTGAGGAACCGTGCGTCGTACGGGGCGCGTGTCACGACGAGTTCTTCGCCGGTTGCCAGCAAGCCGGCCGAGCGCCCGTCCACCGCGGCGAGCGCCGGTCGTTCGCTCACCACCCGGATGCCGATCTCGGTGTCAGGCGGCAGCAGCAGCGAACGATCGAAGAGCATGTGCGGCGCAACAGGAGTGACCTGCAGCGACGAATGCGTCGGCGCCACGACCGCACCCCCTGCCGAGAGGCTGTACGCCGTGGATCCCGTCGGCGTGGAGACGATGAGGCCGTCTGCCGCGTAGGTCGCGAACACATCACCGTCGAGCCACACTTCCAGCCTCACCGTGTGCCCGGGATCGCGTTTCTCGAGCACGACTTCATTCAGCCCGGTCCACGTCTCTCGGTCTTGGGCGTCCGCGTCGTGTGCGCCTGTGTGCCGGACATGTGCGCTGACCATCATTCGCTCCGAGATGTCCAAGGACTCTCCGAGCGCCGCAGCGACCATGTCGGTGAGCCGTGCCGGCTCGAATTCAGTCAGGTAGCCGAGGTGGCCGACATTGACGCCGAGCACTGGCACGCCCGCGGCGGCAACCAGATCGAACGAGCGCAGCATGGTGCCGTCGCCGCCGATGCTCACAGCGAGATCCGGAACTGTTCGGATCGGTTCGTCGATGCCAAGTTCAGGGCGACCGATTGCCGACGCCTCCACGCCGCCCATCGCCACCGCGTGACCCTCGTCCTCAAGCCAGGCCACCAGCCGTTTCGAAGCTGTCAGCGCCTCCGCGCGCTCGGCATGGGCGATGATCAGCACGTCGCTCATGCCGATGCCCCCCCAGAAGCAGCGCGGAGCGCAGTCTCAATGGCCGTCTCTATGGCGCTGTCAAGATCGAACGACCACGACGGCACGATTTCTCGCCGTGCTTCCCGCTCTTGCTCGCTGCGCTCGCAGGCCGCTCGGGCCCGGGGCTCGGCCTCTCGGCGACGGCAGTGCAAGAAGAACTCGACGTTGCCTGCGGCTCCTCGCAACGGCGATGCGGCGACACCGGCGGGTGCGAGACCATGGCAGGTGGCGCTCGAGGCCACCTCGCTGAGCACTCGCCGCCACACGTCTGGGTCGCGTATCACTCCCTTGCCTCGCGAGGCCTCGCGCCGGCCGGCTTCGAACTGCGGCTTGGCAAGCAGCACCGCTTCCCCCCCGTGTGCAGTGCACGCCGCGAGATTCGCCATCACCATCCGCAGCGAGATGAACGACAGGTCAGCGGTGGTGATGTCTGCAGGGCCGCCGATGTCGGCAGGTCCGATGTATCGCACGTTGCACCGTTCCCGCACGGTGACACGGGAGTCGGCCCGCAGGCGGGCATCGAGCTGTCCCCAGCCGACATCGATCGCGACGACTTCTGCAGCACCCCGCTGCAGCAGGCAATCCACAAAACCGCCCGTCGAAGCGCCGGCATCGACGGCGCGCCGCCCCGCTACGGCAACCCCGAATTCGTCCAGCGCAGCATCGAGCTTGTCTCCGCCTCGTGACACGAACCGTGCCTGCTCGCCGCTGAGCTGAACCGGCTCGGCGGCCGACACCATGCGCGACGGCTTCCGCGCGACCGAACCGCCCACGAGGACCCGGCCATCCGAAATGAGCGCCTGGGCCGCAGCGCGAGACGAGGCCATGCAACGGCGCACAAGCTCGTTGTCCAGGCGTCTCCGGACGGCGTTCATGCAGCCGAAAGTACCAGCGCGCCCACGGCGCACCGCAGTGGTTTACGCGACGAAAGAGGTGTCTTCAGACGTACCAGGTGCCGCGTGAGCGCAGCAGCTGCGCGATGTCGGCAGTGCCTTGCTTTTCTTGGGCCGCCGCCAGCTGTCGGGTCGAGGCCATGGCGTACTCGCTGCGCCGCACGGCGCGGAACACGCCGATCGGCGTGGGCTCAAACGGCCCGCGGGCGAGACGAGCCAGCATGAATGCGGTCGAGGGATCGTGCTTCGTCTCGTCGTGGGTCAGCAATTCGTCGGTGCTCACATCGGCTGTGTGAACAACCCGGGCGCAGCCCGACTCGTCGATGACCCCGAACTCGCCGTCGGCACCGAAGCGGATGGGCTCGCCGTGCGCCAACGGGATGAGGTTGGCATCGCGGTTCTGCTTCTTGGTGATCCCTTCGAAGGCGCCGTCATTGAACACGTTGCAGTTCTGGAATACCTCCACGAAGGCGGCGCCGTCGTGCTCGTGCGCCCGCCGGAACGTGTCCATCATGTGCTGGCGGTCCATGTCGTGCGTGCGTGCCACGAACGACGCCTCGGCGCCGAGCGCCACGGCAAGCGGGTTGAACGGCGCGTCGAGCGAACCCATCGGCGAGCTCTTGGTGACCTTGCCGATCTCGCTCGTGGGGCTGAACTGGCCCTTGGTCAGTCCATAGATCTGGTTGTTGAACAGCAGCACCTTGATCTTGACGTTGCGGCGCAATGCGTGAATCAGGTGATTGCCGCCGATCGACAGCATGTCGCCGTCACCGCCGATCACCCAGACATCGAGATCGGGCCGGGCCATCGCCAAGCCGGTGGCGATGGCGGGTGCTCGGCCGTGGATGCCGTGCACGCCGTAGGAGTTCATGTAGTACGGAAAACGGGCAGCGCAGCCGATACCCGACACGAACACCGTGTTGTGCGGTTCGGTGCCGAGGCTCGGCATCAGCATCCGCATCGCGGTGAGGATGGAGTAGTCGCCGCAGCCCGGGCACCAGCGGACCTCCTGGTCGGAGGCCCAGTCTCCGGGCTGTGTGGTCGGCGTGATCGAGGTGTCGGTCATCGTGCTGTTTGCCTCTGTGTGTACTCGCTGGTTCTGGATTCGCTGAACATCGTCTCGTCGGCGCCTAGCTGCCCGCCAGTTCCTCCAGGCGCTTGCGGACCGCCGAGGTCACCTCGCCGGTCGTGAACGGCACACCGTCGATCTTGCCGATGTGCTCGACATCGATCAGGTACTTCGCCCGCACCAGATCGCAGAGCTGCCCCTTGTTCATCTCGGGACACACCACGGCCCGGTAGCGCCGCAGCACCTCGCCGAGATCCGCGGGCAGCGGATTGAGGTGCCGCAGGTGCACATGCGCCACCTCGAAACCGTCCTCGCGCAGCCGTCCTGCAGCCGCATCGATGGCGCCCCATGTGGAGCCCCAGCCCAGAATCACGAGATCGGCGTGCGCGTCGCCGGCGACCTCGACATCGGGGACGTCGACGCCGTCGACCTTCGCCTGCCGCAGATCGATCATCAGCTGGTGGTTCTCGGGCTCGTAGGAGATGTTGCCGGTGCCGTCCTCTTTCTCGATGCCGCCGACGCGGTGCATCAGGCCGGGCGTGCCGGGAATTGCCCACGGGCGAGCCAGCGTGTCGGGATCCCGCAAGTACGGCAGGAAGATGCCGTCGCCGTCTTCGTTGGTGCCGTTGAATTCCGTTGCGAATTCGACGCCGATGTCGGGCAGCTCATCGACGTCGGGCAGCAGCCACGGCTCGGAACTGTTGGCCAGGTAGCCGTCGGACAGCACGATGACAGGCGTCCGGTACTTCAGCGCTATGCGAGACGCCTCGATCGCGATGTCGAAGCAGTCCGCGGGACTGCGCGGCGCCACGACCGGCAGCGGCGATTCGGAATGCCGCCCGTACATGGCCATCATCAGATCTGCCTGCTCGGGCTTGGTGGGCAGGCCCGTCGACGGGCCGCCGCGCTGGATGTCGAGCACCACCATCGGGAGCTCGAGGCTCACCGCGAGGCTGAGTGTCTCGCCTTTCAGCGCCAAGCCGGGACCCGATGTGGAGGTAAAGGCAAGCGCTCCGCCGAAGGCCGCCCCCACTGCTGACGCCGCAGCAGCGATCTCGTCTTCGGCTTGGAACGTGCGCACGCCGAAGTTCTTCTTGAGCGACATCTCGTGCAGGATGTCCGAGGCCGGCGTGATGGGGTATGAGCCGAGGAACACCGGCAAGCGCGCGAGCTGGCCCGCCACGACGCAGCCCCACGCCAGCGCCGTGTTCCCGTTCACGTTGGTGTACTCGCCAGGTGCCAGCGGGGCCGGCTTCACCTCGTAGTGGGCTTCGAAGATCTCGGCTGTCTCGCCGAAGTTGTAGCCGGCTTTGAAGGCTGCTGTGTTGGCGTTGATGACCTGCTCGCGGCCCCGGAACTTGGTGTTGATGAACTCGAGCGTCGGCTCGACCGGACGCGTGTACATCCACGAGATCAGACCGAGGGCGAAGAAGTTCTTGGAGCGTTCCGCATCTCGCGGCTTCACGCCGTGCTCGGCCACAGCGTCTCGTGTGATCTGGCTCATCGGCACCGGGTACGAGCGGTAGTCGTCGAGGGTGCCGTCGTCGAGGGGATTGCTGGCGTAGCCGGCCTTTTCCAGGTTGCGGTCGTTGAAGGCATCGGTGTTCAGGATCAGCGCGCCGCCCTGAGCGAGGTTGTGCAGCTGCGCCTTCAGCGCCGCCGGGTTCATCGCCACCAGCACGGTCGGTGCATCGCCCGGGGTGGTGATGTCGAAGTCGGAGATGCGCACCTGGAACGCCGAGACGCCGGCAAGCGTCCCTTGCGGCGCGCGAATTTCGGCGGGGAACTCCGGCAGCGTGGACAGATCGTTTCCGAGCGCTGCGGAGATGCTCGTGAATTGGTCACCGGTGAGCTGCATGCCGTCGCCGGAGTCGCCGGCGAAGCGAATGATGACCTCGTCGATCTCCTGCAGCGGCAGTTCGCGCGATGCGGTATCGGTCACAGTGTCTCCTAGGGGAAGGGCTCCTGGCGGGAAGCGGCCCGCAGTTGCGGGCTGGGGGGGGTGCGGCCGCTCCAGGCGACCACGCTAGCCGCGCCCGGGTGGACGCAGCCGGGTCGGATCACGCCTCAGGCGATGGTCACCGCCTGGTCCAAATAGACGTCCTGGATGGCACCGAGCAGCTCGACCCCTTCGGCCATGGGCCGCTGGAACGCCTTGCGTCCCGAGATGAGCCCGATGCCGCCGGCTCGCTTGTTGACGACTGCGGTGGCGACGGCTTCGGCCAAGTCGGCAGCCCCCGAACTGGCGCCGCCGGAGTTGATGAGCCCGACGCGTCCCATGTAGCAATTCGCCACCTGCCAGCGGCACAGGTCCACGGGATGATCCGTCGTCAACTGGTCGTACACCGCAGCGTGCGTCTTGCCGAAGCCCGGCACAGAGACGAAGGCGCCATTGTGCTCAGGCAGCTTCTGCTTGATGATGTCGGCTTCGATGGTCACACCGATGTGGTTGGCCTGTCCGGTGGCATCGGCCGCCACATGGTTGTCGACCTGAGTCGGCTCGCCCTCGGCGCTTTCACCGGACAGGTTGATGTCGGGGTTGCGCAGGTAACACCACAGCACGGTGAACATGCCGAGGCGGTGCGCTTCCTCGAACGCCGCGGCCACCTCGGTGATCTGGCGACCGCTCTCGGCCGAACCGAAGTAGATCGTCGCTCCGACGCCGGCGGCTCCGAGCTCATGTGCCCGCTGGACGGAGCCGAACATGATCTGATCGTAGGAGGCCGGGTAGGTCAACAACTCGTTGTGGTTGATCTTGACGATGAGCGGGATGCGGTGGGCATAGCGGCGGGAAACTGCGCCGAGCACGCCAAATGTGGTGGCCACGGCATTGCAGCCGCCTTCGACTGCCAGCTCCACGATGGAGGCCGGATCGAAGTAGATCGGATTCGGCGCGAAGGACGCAGCACCCGAGTGCTCGATTCCCTGATCCACCGGAAGGATGGACACGTAACCAGTGCCGCCGAGACGACCGTGGTCGAAGAGCGACTGGAGACTCCGCATGACCTGCGGTGAACGGTCGGTGCCGGCGACGACATCGGTCACAAAGTCGGGCCCGGGCAGCGTCAGCAGGTCGCGCCCGATGCCTTCGCACTTGTGATCCAGCAGATAAGAGGCCTGCTCGCCCAGCAGACGCACAATGTCGGTAGTCACGATGTACGGCTCGCCTCGCATTATCTGACGGCGCCGGTTTTGGGGCTGGTACCAGGGGCTGGCACTGGGGGCGGCGCACGCCGAATGACGGATCCACTCTATCCGCGCGGTTCCGCGAGAACGTTGATCTGCAGGGCTTGATCACCGCGGCAATGCAGGGCGGCTGTGCGTTAGTCCTCGATGTCGTGGGTGCCGAGCGACGCAAGCCGATCCTCGACATCCACGAAGCCCGGGGCGACCTCCGCGATCCGGCCGAATCCACGCCTCGCCCGCTGCAGGTCGCCCACCCGGTCGTACAGGTCCGCGAGCGCGTACCACAGCCGCAGGTGGTGCTCCTTGGGACGCTTGGGTCGCAGTGGGCCTGCTTCCAGTAGGCGGATGGCATCGCGAGGGCGACCCTCGTCGGCCAGCGCGCCCGCAGCCACGATCCGTCCCTCCGTGATCGTCTGAGCGTCGGGGTCGGCGTGCCGCAGACGATCCCACACGTCGTGCACCTCGTTGAGCCGTCCGAGCGCCCGGTAGCAGTCCGCGAGCACCGGCAGTTGATCGACTGCGCCCGTCAGCTGCTCGTACTGCTCGAGCCGATGCGACGCGGCGGTCCATCGGCCGAGTCGGTACAGCGTGAGCCCGTAGAGCTCCTGTACCTCGGCGATGGCGGCATAGCGAGAAGCCAGTGGCCGCAGCGTGCTGAGGGCATCCCCGAAGCGCTCAGCCAGGAAGTCTTCTCCTGCCTCGCGCAATCGCTGCGCCAGCCGCTGCTGTTCTGCGGATGGCATGCCCCGCACGCCGACCGGATCGAGCTGGGGAACCTCAAGTCGCACCTTGGAGCGACGACGGCGAGGCGCGTCCTGCGGCGCACGTTTCGTGCGCTCGGGCGGCGGTGGCTGCCGAGGTCGCGGGCTCTGGCGTTCAGGCACCTTCGCCGCGTAGGCATCGCCCCGGTCGGCGCCGGGAATCGGCCGCAGCACCGATGCGCCCTTGCGGGCCACGCCACCCCAGTCGGTGCGGCGAGCCGCTCGGGCTGCCACCTCGTCGACGGGCTTATCGGGTCGCCGCGGAGCGTCCGAGCGGCGCTGCTGGGGCCCTCGACCGCGATTGCGAGGCTGTTGATCATCGCCAGCAGGACGGCCCCGGGAACCGCGATCAGGCTGACCGCGACGGCTTCGATCCTGCCGCTGGCCACGGTCGCGATCGGGTCGCCCGTGCGTCGGTTTGCGAGGCGGGCGCCGGTTCTGCGTCACCCCCCGAGGCTAGGCCCGCAAGCGCGAAGAACCCCCGCCGCAAACACGACGGGGGTTCAGGGTTCCGGCAGCGACCTACTCTCCCAGGGGAATTGCCCCCAAGTACCATCGGCGCGGGCAGGCTTAACTTCCGTGTTCGGAATGGGAACGGGTGTGGCCCTGCCGCCATAACCACCGGAGATCTGTCGGTGCAGACTCCTGCACTGCGTACGGACTTGCCGTACGCAGCAATCTGCACAGCGATGCACGATCAGGACACGCTGGGTGCGCTTCCTCGAGGCTGAGTACCGATACCAAGCCCTCGGCCGATTAGTACCGGTCTGCTGAACACATTGCTGTGCGTACACATCCGGCCTATCAACGTGGTTATCTGCCACGGGCCTTACCTGGTTGTACCAGTGGGAGATCTCATCTTGGAACAGGCTTCGCGCTTAGATGCTTTCAGCGCTTATCCCTTCCGCAGGTCGCCAACCAGCCGTGCTCCTGGCGGAACAACTGGCACACGAGAGCTGCGTCCATCCGGGTCCTCTCGTACTACGGACAGCTTTCCTCAAATCTCCTACGGCCACAGAGGATAGGGACCGAACTGTCTCACGACGTTCTAAACCCAGCTCGCGTACCGCTTTAATGGGCGAACAGCCCAACCCTTGGGACCTGCTTCAGCCCCAGGATGCGATGAGCCGACATCGAGGTGCCAAACCTTCCCGT
>JAJDTF010000018.1 GCA_022827265.1 Acidimicrobiia bacterium
CGTCGGTGTAGATGATGCCGGTGGGGTCTTCGAGCGGGGGTCCCTTGCCCTGCGATTCGATGATGTCAGCGAGCGTGACAGGACCCGGCTCGTACAGGTGTGACTCGCCCGGCCGCGAGGTGGGCAGCCAAGCGATGATGATGGCCGATTCGTAGCTCACCGTTACGAGACGGCGCAGGTGGCGAATCAGGTTGAACGGCTCGTCTGCCCAGTCGCGCCAGCCGTTGGGATCGTCGATGATGCCTGAAGCCTTGTCGTGCTTGACGCGGAGGCTGTCGATGGCCCATTGCAGCGGGGTGCGCCCCGAGACGGTGTAGTGCGTTGTCTCGACTGGAATTCCGACGAGGCGGCAACGGCTATTCACCAAGAGCACAGTGCGGTCTTCGCTGCCGTCAGAGCGCTTGCCCCAGCGCATCCGACCCTCGATCCGGTAGGCGCTGCCGTCGGCATCACCCTCGTCCGGCTCGCCATCCACGAGGCACTGCACCGGGTACTCGTCGACGGTTTCGTAGCCGATGTGGAGGTCCATCAGCTTGCGCCCAGCCGCCCGGAAGGGCTCGAAATCGTCGGCCAGCGGGATGCGCGGCAGGTTGCGCTGCAGGTCGTGCTTGTAGTCCATCCGCCATTCCGGCGAGTGCATGACGCCGTAGAGGTACTCCCAGATGTCGTCTTTGGAGATGTCGGTGCCGTACTTGGCTTGGAACTGCTCCAATGCCCAGTCGCTGACGTTGTCCGTTTCGGCCGCTTGTTCATCGCCGGGCATTCGCAGATTGAGCGTTTCAGTCATGGCTTTCGCTTGCGTAGAGCGTCGCGTCCTGCCAGGTCCGAGGCACGCATAACCAGCAGTGTCCCAGGCGACAGAACGGCGAGTGTCGGTCGAGTCGTCTGCGTGGTCATGAGGATGGCTTCGAGCGGGGAAGTGCCCGGCTCTGCTGGCCAGGACCCAGCAGGTGCAGGTCGGGAAGCCAACTCGTCGCCAGCGTCCCGAACAACGCCATGTTGGAGGGCGCGCTCAGCATGATTGCCTCCATCGTGGCAGCGCCCGCGTCTGTTGCGATCCCTTGATCGAAGCGATGTCGGGCATCGTGTCGGTCGCCAGTGCCTGAAATGTCATGTTCGATGCGCCTGAAATCAAGATCGTCTCCGGGGAATGACTCGCGCGGGCTGGTTGGTTCCTGTCGCGCAGAGGTCGGCGAGGCAGTCGGTTGCCAATGTTCCGAATACTGCCCGATTGTTCGGCGATGCGATGCAGATGCTCCGCTCCGCTCCGCTCCGCTCCGCTCCGCTCCGCTCCGCTCCGCTCCGCTCCGCTCCCAGCGTCCATAGCAGAAACGTCAATAGCGGGCGCGGATTGCGCAAGCAGATCGCTTACGGCTTTCGCCTGGGAGACAATTCGGTGGTCCTCATACAGCCAGAGCTTGGTAAATGGCCGGTACAGCACTTCGCGGATTCGGCCATCTTCGAATTCGATTTCGATGTCGCGCTTGAGCGAGTTCTTCAGCGTGTGAGTCCACTTGATGCTCTCAAGCTCGTCGTTAGCGGTCACGTCCTCGAAGGATGCTCCCCGCTTAATCGCTCGACGTGCACGTTCGTAGGCACTTATGAGTGCCCGAGTCTTGGCGACCAGAGATTCACGACTGAATGCGTACATGTAGAAGTCGCAGTTCGTTTTTGCGCCGAGGGCATGCGCTTCTATGATCGACTGATTGCTCGAAACTCCTTTGCCGGTTTCACATACCGGCAACAGCTCGCTGAATGACCCGTCTGTGAGATTCACCCAGTCGTGGGCGTCATTGACTGGCACTACCTCGAACTGATCGCTAGTGACATCGCCGAGTTCGGTCAGCCATGCGAGTTTCGCGTCGCGACCCGAGTTCAATGGAGTAGTTGCGTAGTGGAGCACCGCTGGCCGAGCTAGGTCTTTGTCAGTGTTGCGGACAAGGACTGTGACTTGCACACCCTGGCGCGAACTCTGACCAAAAACTTTGTCGCCCTCCTGTTTCCACTCGTCCTTCGACTTCGTCGCATCGCCCAAGAGATTCACGACATATATGTCCGTGAATTCATCCCGCAGCGAAGACCGCATCCCCGTGAGCGATGGCGCATTCGAAAGCGAATTGGGATGCACGAAAGCGACGATGCCTGCGCGGCGTTGTTCGCGGGCAGGGGTGTCGAGTCGGTCACAGGCCCAGCGGAACGATTCGACGTAGAGGTTGCCTGAAGACGGCCCTGCACCTCGGCCAGTGACCTCGCGGTGCCTGCGGCCGTAGGTATCGCGCACTCGCTGCTCGATTTCGGGATACGAGGGCCGAGGGTTGTCGTCGCCTGACGATTTCTGACCAGCTGACCAAGGTGGATTGCCGATGATGACTTGGATAGGGAGTTCGTTCTGCTGTCGGGCGCGGGCCGAGTTGTAACCGATCGTTCCCGTTCCGGGCAGGCTTGCGGGGTCGTGGGAGAACGTGTCGGTGAGCACGATACCGCTGAATGGTTCGTAGCTACCGGTGCGCTCCCGGTAGCCCTCTTCGATCTTGATGGCGGCCAAGTAGTAGGCGAGCAGCACGATCTCGTTGGCGTGGATCTCTTGGACGCTGCCGCCCGGTACCAACGGGTTGTGCGTGTTGACGAACTTGCGCTCCAAGTCTTCGTCTGCGATCAGTGGCTCGCCGTCGCTGTTCTTCTGGGTGAGCAGACGGTTGATGAACGTGCCCGTGCCCGTGAAGGGGTCCAAGATGTGGACATCTTTCGAGGTCAATCCTCGTCCGAACTCTTGGCGCAGCACAGCGTCGACCGACCGCAGCATGAAGTCGACGAGTTCCACAGGCGTGTAGACGATCCCCAGCCGAGTGATCTCGGCGGGCATGGCCTCCTTGAAAAACGACTCGTACACCTCCAGCATGATCTTGAGTCGGGCATCGGAGTCGGCCGCGCCAGAGAGGCGGTTGCGGACGCTGTCGTAGAACCGGTCCAATGCGACCGTCTCGTCGCGAAGCCGGATGTCGGCAGCCTTGAACTCGTCAAGCAATTCGTTCAAGGCGGCGGAGATCGGGTTGCGGTCGGCGAAACCGCTGCCTGCGAAGAGCGCATCGAAGACGGGCATCGTGACCACATGCTGTGCGACGAGCACCGCAAGGTCGCCAGACGGCAAGCTTCCGCCGATGGTGGCTTCCATCTGGTCGCCGAAGCGCTCGAACTTGGCGGCCAAGTCAGGGTTGGTCCCGACAGCGGTCCGCACATGCTCAGTGATGGTGCCGGTGATCCGCGCCACCTCACGGCCCCAGCGGTCCCAGTACTGACGATCGCCGCAGGCGGCCACCAGCCGTGACGCAATGGCGTGCTCGAAGGGCAGACGTTGCTGGGTCACCTTGCCGTCGATGTCGCCGCTGCCGTCCTGCTCGCATTCGCACTCGGCGTCGGCCCGACCGCACGTGCTGCACACGCCGCTCGGCAGGATGCTGATGGGCAGCCGCCCTGTCAGATCGGCTGTGTTGATCGCGACGTCAAGGCGTTCGTCGTGTGAGCGCAGGGCTTTGAGGACCTTCCAAACGGCCTTGAAGTCGGAGCCCGACAAGACTTGGTCGTCGAGCAGGCTTGCGCCGGAGGGAACCACCACTGGCAGGATCACGTAGCCGACATCTTTGTGCTCGGCGCGCCGCATCACGCGGCCGACGGCCTGTATGACGTCGATCTGTGACTGCTTCGGTTCGAGGAAGATCACGGCGTCCAATGCCGGCACGTCGATGCCTTCGGTGAGACAGCGGGCGTTGGTCACGATGCGGCAGGCGCCGTCGGGATCGCCTTGTCGCAGCCATGCAATTGTGTCGGCCCGTTCGAGCGCGTTCTTCGAGCCGTCGACGTGGCGTACGTCGCAGTCGAGCAGTTCGGCCCTATCGCCTGCCGCCGTCCGACCATGCACCGCAGCAGCCACTGCCTCGACGACGGGGTTCCAGTACCTCTCCACCAGTTGGGAGTTGCGGATTCGGTTGGTGAAGGCGATGACTCGCTGGGCAGCGTCCTGCGGGTTGACGGCGCCCGTGACACGGCCCTCAGCGGTGGTGGTAGTGGGATCGGCCAAGCCGTCCCAGCAGCCAGCGAAGCGGACTGCTTCGTGGATGCTGAATGGCCGATCGTCGTCGATCACGATGCTGTCGTAGGCATCGAGCACCGGATTCTCGGCCACCGCGATGACCAGCACTTTGTAGTCGGTGAGGTGGCCGCCCTCGACAGCGTCGCCGAACGACATGCGGTACAGCTCCGGCCCGTAGATGCTCGGATCGTCCATGGAGAAGACGTCGAAGTCGCGCTCGTGCTCATCGGCTCGGCGCCTGGCTGCCTCGGTGTACACGCGAGGCGTCGCCGTCATATAGAGGCGCTTGTGGGCACGCACGCGCTCAGGGTTGTGAATGAAGGAGTACGGGGTGATCGTTCGACTGTCTGCCTTGCCCTTCTTCGGTGTCTTCGTGTCCTCGATGCCGGTGGTGCGGTGAGCCTCGTCGCAGAGCACGAGATTGAAGGGGGGAACTTGGGTGTCCGTGCCGTCTCCAGCCTGCGCGTCAGCGATGAGGCTGAGCGATTGGTAGGTGCAGAACACGACGGTCATCGCGTCCGAATCGCTCATGGCTAGCTGCGCTGCGATGCGCTGCGGATCAGTGGTGACCGGCATAGCCAACTCGGCCAGCGGCGCATCCTCGGCTGCGTGTCCGGCGCGAGTATCGGAGCACACGCCGATGTAACGATGCGCAATGTCGGGATTTCGCTGGCGTGCCCATTCGCGCATCGTCTGGTTCATCAGGGCGATTGAGGGCACCAAGTACAGGACCCGCCCGCCGACGCCGGCCTGCTGTTCGGCAATCCACAGCGAGACGACCGACTTGCCTGTTCCGCAGGGCAGTACGAGTCGTCCGCGGTCTCCCGCGGCGAGCCCGTCAAGCACCTTCGCTGTCGCCTCAACCTGAAACGGCTTGGGCGTATGGCGCGGCTGGGGCGTGAAGCGCAACTCGGTCGGGTCGTCGAGGCACTCGTCCCAGTTGATCGGCCACGACTCGAGGTCGCTGCGGTGCAGCACCTCGCACCGCGGCGATGCCTGTTCGACCATCGTGCGCGCTTGAGCGGTCATCGGCGACGTCAGCACGAGCAGGCGTGCGGAGAACGCCGAGCCCGACGATGCCGAGATGAACGAGTCGACCTCGGCCTTGCTGATTCGACCTTCGATGTGCGCTTTGGTCTGGATCGCGCACAGTCCTCCGCCTGCCTCGGGGGTCTGCTCGGCGACGAGGTCGATGCCGACATCGGCCCCATAGCCATGGGCCTCGCGGTCGGGCCATTCCATCCAGCGCCAAACGTGCTTGAAGCGCCGGGGACCATAGAGGTCCGGGTGCCGTGCCAGAGCAGCTTGCATCAGCCTCTCGAACGCGCTGCCGCGGGCCTGAGGCGTGTCATAACGCTCGCTGAGCATTGCCAAGAGATTGGCTTGCTCCGTCGTTGACGTTCGAGTCGATGCCATCGACCGATTCACGCCACTCGCGATCCTGCACCCACGTGCCGCACAGTACCGGCCTGTCCGGCGAGCAGCCACGGCGAGCGGCCTCCGCGTCGCTGACCAGTGTCTGGACGAGCGTTTCATCGTGGGGCAAGCCGGGGGCAGCATGTCACTGTTGCCTGCGGTCGGAATCGGCCTCCGGGGGACTTGTGCGGGATTCCTGCCGGTAGGTGGCGGCGCCACCGGCCGAGAGTGCGGCAAACGCAATGTCTGCCGTCACGTCGTCTTCGACGAGTCGGTCGAGCGCTTCCTGCTCCTCGGCCTCGTCCCCCGACAGCAGCACGGCCCAGAGATCGTCGACAAATCCCACGAGAAGACATCATTCAAATAAAATTCATGATGTTCAAATGGTTTTCAGATACAAGTGAGTTCATCGAGTTCGTGTGAGCTGATGCGGAGGCGACTTGGAATCCACCGTCGTCCTACGCTCGGTGCATGTGCGGGAGGTTCGTCTCCGCGGCCAGTCTCGAGCAGGTGGCGGCATACTTCGACACGCCATTGCCGGGCTTCGACGCACCCCGCAGCTACAACGTGGCACCCACTGCCGACATCGTGGCCGTGGTCGGCAACGACGATGCCCGCCGGATCGAGACGTTCCGGTGGGGTCTCGTGCCAGCCTGGTCCAACGAACCCACGAAGGGCCCGCCGCTGTTCAATGCCCGGTCTGAGACAGCGGCAACGAAGAACTCGTTCCGTGGCGCGTTCAAGCGGCGCCGCTGCATTATTCCTGCCGACGGGTTCTACGAATGGCCCAAAGCCCCGAAAAGGACGAGCCGCGACGACCGACCGCTGCCGCACTACATCACCCGCGCCGACGGCGCCATGCTCGCCATGGCGGGCCTGTGGGAACGCTGGACGCCGCGGCCAGCCGACGATGCAGCGGAGGGAGCGGACGCAGATGTCCCCGTCGGCCCGCCCGAGGCCCTTCATTCAGCCACGGTGCTGACCACCGCAGCGAACAGCTTCATGACGCCGATTCATGACCGCATGCCGGTGCTGCTGGAACGCTCGCAGTGGGAAGCCTGGCTCGACCCCGTCAACGACGACACCGGCGGGCTGTCGGCCATGTGCGTGCCCGCCGACGAGGGCATGCTGCGCTCGCACCGGGTGGGCCGAGAGGTGGGCAACGTCCGCAATCGCGACGCGAGCCTCATCGAGCCGGTTGAATCGGATCAGCTCTTCTAGTGCCGCGCTGCGGGAGAGATGGCTCAGTCGCCCAGCGCGGCGCGGATGGCTTCGGCGGGCCCGCTCAGCTCCTCGGCCGAGGCCATCGGCAGCGGCCGGGCAAAGTTCATGTCGGCCATCGAGTTCACCGGGCACACATGAATGTGGCAGTGAGGCACCTCGAAGCCGGCGACCACCAGCCCGATGCGTTCGGGTCTCAAAGCCTTCATCTGCGCCTGGCCGATGCGTCTGGACACATCGAACAGGTGCGCCTGCAAGTCCGCCGGGACGTCCAGCCAGTGGTCGATCTCAGCGATCGGCACCACCAGCGTGTGACCCGGCGACAGCGGGTTGATGGACAGGAACGCAACGCACCGGTCGTCGCGCCACACGAACGTCCCGGGCAGCTCGCCCTCGATGATCCGCGTGAAGATCGTGCTCATGCGCGCAGCCTAAGCCGACGGCATCTCGGTACTGTGAGCCGCGTGAGCGAGGCATCCGATGCGCCGTCGGTCCCCGACCAAGGGTGGCGGCCGTTCACCGTGCCGAACCTGATCAGTCTGGCTCGTCTGTGCTGCCTGCCGTGGTTCGTGTGGCTGGTATTCGGTGCCGAAGACCGCTGGGCCGCCGCACTGCTGCTCGGTGCCCTCGGGGCTACCGACTGGTTCGACGGCTGGGTGGCGCGGCGGTTCAACCAAGTCTCCGAGCTCGGCAAGATCCTGGACCCCACTGCCGATCGGCTGCTGCTGCTGGTCGCGCTCGTCGTGATGATCGTCGACGGCTCGCTGCCGCTCCCGATCGCAATGCTGGCACTGTTCCGGGAGGGAGTGGTCGCCGTGGCGGCGCTGGTGCTGGGGGCACTCGGCGCTCGCAAGATCGACGTGACCTGGTGGGGCAAGACCGGAACGTTTCTCATGATGTTCGCGGTGCCGATGTTCCTCGCTGGAGACAGTCACATCGGCGCAGCGGATGCCTTCCGCATCGCGGCATGGATCTTCGTGGTGGTAGGCCTGCCGATCCACTACTGGTCGGCGGTGGGCTATATCCCCCAAGCCTTCGATGCGGTGCGTGAGGGGCGCGCAGGGCGCACCGCTGGCTGAACTCAGCGCCGCGGCAGCTTACGAGCGGCACATCCCTACAGCGAAGCCGGGTCTGCCGTGTGACAGCTATCCGGTAGGTTCGCGAGCATGGAGATTCCCGCCGAGCTTCGCTACTCGAGCGATCACGAATGGGTGCGCCCTGCCGATGGCGGGGTGCAGGTCGGCATCACCGATTTCGCACAGGATGCGCTCGGTGATGTCGTGTACGTGGACCTAGCTGAAGTCGGCACGGTGCTGACTGCCACCGATCCGATGGGTGAGATCGAGTCCACTAAAACCGTGCAGGATCTCTACGCGCCAGTTTCAGGCGTGGTGGTCGAAGTGAACGTGGCATTGGAGGACGAGCCGCAGCTCGTTAACGAATCGCCCTATGGCGATGGGTGGATGTGCGTGATCGCCCCTGTGGACGACGCGGCGCAGGCGTCTGCCGAGATGGAGGCGCTGCTTGATGCCGATGGCTATGCCGCGCTCATCGCCGAGGACGTCTGATCGTCATGGCCATCATCTGCGCCGTGTGTGGGAAGTCGAGCGCCGATGACGCCCGGTTCTGTTCCAGCTGCGGGGCGCGCTTGGACGCTACGGCTGATGCACCCACCGAAGTGCTCTCGCCTGTCGGCGTCACCGAGGTCCCGCCGTACAGCGGCCAAGCGGAACTCGTGGTCACTTCCGGGCACCGGTCGGGAACTCGGTTCGAATTGGCCGGCGACCGCGTCACCGTGGGTCGGCATCCCGACAGCGATGTGTTCCTCGACGACATCACCGTGTCTCGCCGCCATGTGGTGCTCGAGCTCGGACACGGGGGCCACATCCTGTACGACGTGGGTTCGCTGAACGGCACCTATGTCAATGGCGTTCGCACCGACGGCGAGGTCATCTTGCACAGCGGCGACGAGTTGCAGGTGGGCAAGTTCAAACTGCTCTACCTGGTTGCCTCGGTCGGGCTGTGAGCGCCGGGGTCGAGCCTTCCTCACCTGGAGCACGACTGTCAATCGGCGAGGTCGTTGCGTTGCTGCGGCCCGAGTTCAGTGATCTGACCGATTCCAAGATCCGGTTCCTCGAAGATCGCAAGCTCATCTCGCCGGCCCGCACGCCGGGGGGATACCGCAGCTTCGGGCCCCACGACATCGAAGTGCTGCGCTGGATCCTCACCCGTCAACGCGATCAGTACCTGCCGCTCAGCATCATCGGCGAACGCATCGATCGGGGCGAGCATCTGGCGGACATCTGGGGCATCGGCGTTGACGAGCTGGGCGAATCCGCACACGCCGGCACGGCTGCGCCCCGGCTCGCCACACCCGACGCCGGCGCTGATGATGCCGACCGGGAGCGGCTGCCGGCCGACACCGCCTTGGACGGCGATGCCGCCCATCGGGCCGCTGGCGACCTGGACGCGGCCGACGACGACACTGCCGACCGCGGTACGGCTGGCCGAGACCCAACCGTGGGCGAAGACAGGCATGCATCGACGGCGACCATCGGCAGCACGCCGCCGCCGTGGTTTGCAGAGGACGACGGTCGCACCTACAGCGCTGCCGACCTGAGTGCCGAGAGCGGGCTCACCGTCGCCGAAATCGCTGAGCTGACCGACTTCGGGCTGCTCGTGCCGCTCGCCGAGGGCGACGCGACCCGGCTACGGCCGCCACAGCCCGGCGCGACACAACCCGACCCAGTTCAGGCCTCGTTGGGGCTGGAACCGCCTGAGCCGCGCTACGGCAGCAGTGCGCTGCTCATCGCCCGCATCTCGCGCGAGTTCGCCACCTACGGTTTGCAAGCCCGCCACCTGCGTGTCATCCGCAATGCCGCGGCGCGGGACGCCTCCATGTTCGAGCAAGGCATCCAGCCGATTCTCCACGCCGGTGGCGCATCGGCAGACCTTGACGCGCAGCGATCGCTGGGCCGTCTGGTCGCGCTCTGCGAGCGTTTGCGGTCGGTCGTGATGGGGGAGGCGTTGCGCCGCCATTGGCCCTAGTCGCGGGGCCTTTCCCGGCTCACTGCTTGCAGGGGCCGAAGTAGTGTGCGGGCATGGTCGAGATGGAGCTCCTTGGCGTGCAGGTGGAGATGCCTTCGCAGAGCCCCCTCTTGCTGCTGCGTGAGACTGGCGGTTCTCAGCGTGTGCTGCCGGTGGTGATCGACACGCCTGAGGCCCAGGCGATTTACCGCGGCATCGAGCAGATTCGCGTGCCGAGGCCGCTGACGCACGACCTGATGGCCGCCATGTTGGATGTGCTCGGAGCGACGCTGGTCAAGGTGACGGTCACCGATCTGCGAGATCGCACGTTCTTCGCCGAGATGGAGGTCACCATCGGCTCGGACACCCACACGATCTCCGCCCGGCCGAGCGACGCCGTCGCGCTGGCCGTGCGGGCCGACACACCCATCTTCGCCAGCGAGTCGGTGCTGGACGAAGCGGGGCAGATCATCGAGCTCCCCGCGGATCCCCCCGACGACGTCGATCCCGACGAGCTCCTCGACGAGTTCAAGCAGTTCTTGGACGACGTGCAGCCCGACGATTTCGGGCCCGCAGCGGAGGCCGGCGACAAGGAGTGAGGCGGGGCGGCCTGCTCGCCACTGCGGCGCGATGCGGGCGCGGGCACCGCACCGGACGGCGCACGACCGGGCGGGTCGGTTCGATCGGCCAGATCCTCGTGACTGGCATTGCGCTGACATTGCTGGCCGGCTGCAGCGGCGCGGAGCCTGCTCTCCACGCTGTCAGCGTTCCGACCAGCGCCGCGGTGCCAGGACAGATCGATGCCGGCCCGGCCACGCCTGCGGAGGCCACGCCTGCGACCGCAGCTGCCGCTGTGTCTTCGGCTCCTGCCACCACGGTGACGGAGGTGGCCACACGTGTGCCGCCGCCGCAGCCGGTCACTCGGCGGGCCCGGCTCGTGTTCACCGGCGATGTGCTGTCGCACGGCCCGGTGACGAGGCGTGCCCGTGCGAACGGGTCAGCAGATCTCCGCTACGACTACCGGCCCATGTTCTCCCAGGTGCGCGAGAGCATCGCCAGCGCGGACCTCGCGATCTGCCACCTTGAATCCCCCCTGTCGGCCGCCAATACGAACTTGAGCGGGTACCCCCTCTTCAATGCGCCAGGCGATCTGGCCGCTGCGCTGGCTGATGCCGGTTTTGACGGGTGCTCGGTCGCCTCGAACCATTCCTTCGATCAGGGCGTCGAGGGCATCGCGTCGACGCTTGAATCGCTGGAGCGACACGGGCTCGGCCATGCCGGCATGGCACGGACCGTCTCCGAATCCGCCGTCCCGACCATCTACGTCGTCAACGGCATTGTCATCGGCCACCTGTCCTACGCCTACGGGCTCAACGGCCTGCGACTGCCGCCAGACCGGACGTGGGCAGTCGACGTCACGGTGCCCGGTGCGATCGAGGCCGAGGCCCGCGCAGCCCGGGAAGCGGGTGCCGAGTTCGTCGTGCTCAGCATCCAGTGGGGATGGGAGTACACGAGTGTGCCGAGCGCTTCCCAACGCGCGCTCGCGTCGGAGTTGCTTGCCAGCCCTGATATCGACCTGATCGTCGGCTCCCACGCCCATGTGCCCCAGCCGATCGACCGTGTCGGTGACAAGTACGTGATCTACAGCGTGGGGAATTTCCTGACGAACCAGTCTCCGCAGTCATGCCGTTCGTGCCCGGCGGCGACAGTTGACGGAGTCATCGTGGAGGTCGAGCTCACCGAGACACCCGCGGGGCGCGTCCGCGTGGCCTCCTTGGGTGCCATTCCGACGTGGGTGGAACGCCCGACGTTCACGATTGTCGACGTCGCGGATGAACTTGCCGGGCGCTTGGGCCCCAACCGGCGCGGTGTGCTGGAGCGATCATGGCGACGCACCGCTGGCGTGCTGCGTGCTGGAGGTGTCGATCTGCTGATCAAGGGTGACTCGGCTCGCGCCGGAGCTGCTTCCGGGGTACCGGATCTGCCGTCGACGTGGCCCCTTGCGCTGCAATAGCAGGTCCTCGTACCCTGAATGGGGCACAGATCACAGCTCGGTAGTTCGCAGGGTGTGATTTGCCGCGTGTGACCCACGCAGGAGAGGAGACGCCGATGGCCGGCCAGCAACCAGCTTCCGACCCTGTGCCGACGACGTCGCAAGAAGCCGACGTGCCGTCACAGCCTGCCGCCACCTCGGCGAGTGCCGACGTGTCTGCCGAGGCCGCGCCCGGGATGGCAGGCGCGATTGTCGAGGGGTTCTCCAGCAAGCAGGCCGAGAAGATTGTCGGGATCAGCTATCGCCAACTCGACCACTGGGCCCGTAAGGGCTTGGTGCAGCCATCGCTCGCACAGGCCGAGGGCAGCGGTTCTCGGCGCCGTTATTCCTACAACGACCTCGTCGAGTTCAAGATCGCGAAGAAGATGCGCGACCAAGGCATCGACCTGCGCTCGATTGCCCGAGCGTTCGACTATCTGCGCAACCAGCTCGGCGGAGAGGTTGCCTCGGCAAACATCGTCATCAGCGGCAGCGACGTCTTGTGGGCTGACGACGACCGGGTGCTCAGCCTGCTGCGCCAAGGCCAGGCGGCGATGCTGACCGTGCTGCCGGTGGCGGGCGTGCGTCGCGAGCTCGATGCCGATGTGGTGAAGCTGCTCCCTGACGAGCCCATCGCAGTGCAGCTGAGCCTGGATATCGGCGATGCCTCCGGCAACGACGGGAGCGGCTGATACTGGGCCTGCTGAGGGAACACCGTGCGCGCCCGGTCTCGGCCAGGCTGGGCCCGACCCGGTCAGCCGGACTCGGTCACGTTGGCTCTTCGGACGGCGCGAACTGCAGCGACGCCGAGTTCATGCAGAAGCGGTCGCCGGTCGGTCGGGGACCGTCGGGGAAGACGTGTCCCAGGTGCGCTCCGCAGGACTTGCACATGACCTCGGTGCGGATCATGCCGTAGGAGCGGTCGACCTCGGTGTCCACTGCCTCGTCGGAGACCGGCTGGGTGAAGCTGGGCCAGCCGGAGCCGCTCTCGAACTTCGTCTCTGAGTCGAACAGTTCGGCGCCGCACACGACGCAGTGGTACGCGCCGTTGTCGTGGTTGTCCCAGGTTTCGCCGGTGAACGGGCGCTCGGTCCCTGCCTCCTGAGTGACGTGGTACTGCATCGGCGTGAGTCGCTCCCGCAGTTCCGATTCGGAGAACGTGACGGCACGTCCAGTGTCAGATTGCCCAGTCATGGGCACCACGGTAGTGACATGGCCGACCCCGAACAGGTCGCTTGCTGCTGGGTGGACGGAGCAGCTAGGACGATCCGTTGGCGGCTTCGGCGTTGACGGCTCGGACGATGTCGATCATCTCCGCCAGCGTGTCCAGCCGGTCGGTCGCGGTGGGCCCTTCGGGCTGCAGGCGCAGAACGTCCACGCCGGCGTCTCGATACGCCCGCACCTGGTCGGTGACCTGTTCGTGGGTGCCCAAGAAGTTGGTCTCGGTGACGAGACGGTCCGGCACCGCGGCCGCTGCGCCGGCCCGGTCGCCGTCGAGCCACAGGCGCTGAACGTGGCGGCATTCTTCGGTGAAGCCCGCTCGGCGGTAGGCGTCGTTGTAGAAGTTGGTGGTGGCCGATCCCATGGCGCCCAGCGTGAACGCCAAGCCCGATCGCCGCGGCTCGATCAGAGCGTCGAGATCGTCCCCGAACTCGACGGCACCGCCGGCTTGGCAGGCCACCGCTCCGGCAGGACGTCCGGCTGCGTCGGCTCCTTCAAGCACCTGGCCCCAGGTGACCTCGGGGTGGCTCGGCACGAAGCAGGTGCCCACCCAGCCGTCGGCAGCCTCGCCGGTGTAGCGCAGCGAGCGGGGGCCGAGGGTCGCGAGCCAGATCTCGATGGCATCGTTCGCGGGCTGAGCCAGCCGCAGCGACTTGCCCTGCCCGCCGGGCAGGGGGAGCACATGGTGGCGCCCCTCATAGCTGATCTTCTCGCCGGCGAAGGCTTGGCGGCAGATGTCGACGGTCTCGCGCAGCCGCCCCAGCGGGTCGCCGAAGCGCACGCCGTGCAGCCCCTCGACCACTTGAGGGCCGCTGACGCCGAGCCCCAGGATGAACCGGTCGCCGGTCATGGCGGCCATCGAGAGCGCAGTCATTGCCGTCATCACCGGTGCGCGTGCGGAAACCTGCAGGATTCCCGTGCCGAGCTGTACGCGCTCGGTAACAGCAGCGACATAGGCCAGCGTGCTGACGCCGTCCATTCCCCAGGCCTCTGCTGACCAGACGATGTCCACTCCGAGGCGTTCCGCTTCCCGCAAGAAGTCGACTTGGGAATCCCAGTCACGCCGCTTGCCTGATGCGGGTCCCCCGAACTGAATCGCTGTGCGCACGCCCGGAACCCTAGGGGCTGAGCCCCGGGCCCGAGCGGCCCGTGAGCGGCGCGAACAAGAGCGGGGGAATAGGCGGGCGGGTGTTCAGGCGGGGTGCAGGGTGACCAGCCCGCCGAGCTGGGCGAGGTCCTGCAAGGCCTGGTCGTAGAAGAAGCGTGCCGAGCACGCGTCACGCGCCCACACCTCCTCCTCCGATGTCGGGGGGCGCCCGACAGCACCGACGCTCAGCTCGCCGGTAGAGGCGGAGCTGATCTTGGTGCGATTGCCCATGAGCAGTTCTTCGAGCGCGTCGCTCCGATCTCCCGGCTCGTCGAAGACGAACAGCCGGTCGCCATCGGTGACGAATGGTGTGACGTAGTAGGTGCGGTCGCCCGCAGGCGTCTCGGTGTCGAGCCGCAGCATGAGCACGCCGTCAAACGGGCCAAAGGGCGCCGAGGGCGGTTCACCTGCTTCGCTGGTCTCGGGAGCCACGGCGGGCAGCGTACCGAGCAGCGGAGTATTCACTAGGTTCAGCATGCGATCCACCTAGGAGCGGATCGACTCACGCAGGGGGTAAGGAGCCATGTCAAGCGAGCAAACCGGCTACTTGGGCACCGAGTATTTCGGATTCGACCAGGCGCTGGGGTCAGACGGCGTGCTGACCGTGACGTTCAACCGCCCCGAGTCGATGAACGCTTCGAACCATTCGATGAAACGGGACCTGATCGAGCTGATCACCCAAGCCCAGATGGACGACGCTGTGCGGGTCGTGGTGTTCACCGGACAGGGCCGCGCGTTCTGGGCAGGCGACGACCTCGGCGGCTACGAGGCCGACCGTCCTTCATCGATGCCGGAGATCTTCGGAGGGCATCACAACGCTGCGGGCACGTACAACAGCCTGCGGACGATCTCCCAGGCCGTCAACACCGCTGTACGCCGTCTCGACAAGCTGACAATTGCGGCCATCAACGGATTTGCCATCCAGACGGGCTTCAGCTTCGCGCTGGCATGCGACTTCCGGATCGCAGCGCGATCGGCTCGCATGGGATCGGCAACGCTTCGCTTCGGCCTGCTGCCCGACGAGGGCGGCCAGTGGCTGCTGGTGCAGCACCTCGGCGTCGCCAGGGCGACCGATTTCATGATGCGCAAGCGGATCGTGGATGCCGACACCGCGCACGAGCTCGGGCTGGTGCACGAGGTGGTCGACGACGAGCAGCTTCCGGCTGCGGCCGCCGATCTCGCAGCAGAACTGGCCGACGGTCCGCAGGTGGCCATGCGCATGCTCAAGCGGTCGATCCTGCTGGCTGCGGAAATGACGTGGGAGCAGTCTCTTGACGAGATCGCCTCCAAGACGGCGATCACCGATCACCTGCCCGACGCTGCCGAGGGCGTCTCGGCCTTCCTGTCCAAGCGGCAGCCCGAGTTCAACGACTGGCTCAGAGGCTGAGCCGGCAGGCGAAGCCGAGGCCCGAGCGGCCCGTGAGCGACAGCGAGCGAATGGCATACTGCCGCCATGGCTGCATACTTCATTGCTCAGTACACCGTCAACGATGCCGATGGATACCGGCGCTACCAGAAGGGTGCGGTGCCGACCATCGCTGCATCGGGTGCAAAGGTGATCGCTTTCGATGCCGCGGCCGAGACCATCGAAGGCACCCCGCCCGGCCCGCAAACGGTGGTATTGGAGTTCGAAGACACCGCAGCCGCCAAAGCCTGGTACGACTCCGCCGAGTATCAAGAGATCGTCGGCCTGCGCCTCGAGAGCACTGACGGCTACGCCATCCTGGCGCAGTCGATGAACCAGGGCTGACACCGTGGAGCACGCCGAACAGGTCAGCCACGTCAAGACGCTGCTGGCACGGCTCGACTCCGGCACCAACGTGGATGCCGGCGGTGTGCGCTACAACCCCACGTCCTCCTATACCGACCGCGAGCTCGCACGGATCGAGCGGCGGGAGTTCTTCGACACTCACCCCCAGATGGTGGGGCTCTCGGGCGATCTGCCCGAACCCGGCTCGTTCATGACCCAGGACGACCTGGGCACGCCGATGCTGCTGGTGCGGTCGCCCAGCGGCCGGTTCCGGGCGTTCGTGAACGCTTGCCGTCACCGCGGCGTGGTGATCGAGACCGAGCCGCGCGGGCGCAAGCGCCGGTTTGCGTGCCCATTCCACAACTGGACCTACGACGCCGACGGCGCGCTTGTCGGTTTGCCCAAGTCTGATCACTTCGGCGAGCTCGACCACGACGACCTGGGACTGGTGGAGCTGCCGGCGGTCGAGCGTCACGGCCTGCTGTGGGTGCACCCGCATCCCGGCGGCACGCTCGACCCCGATGCGCTGCTGGGCGACGAGCTCACCGCCGACATCGCCGGATGGGACTTCGGCAGCTTGGGTTGGCTGGGCAGTGACACCTACGAAGTGGGCTGCAACTGGAAGCTCGCCATGGACACGTTCGGCGAGACCTACCACTTCCCTGTGCTGCATTCGGACACGCTGTCGAACGACTTCTACGGCAATGTGCAGTGCTACGACGAGTTCGGGCGCCATCACCGGCTGATCCTGTGCCGCCGCTCCATCGAGGACGCGCGCGAGCGGCCGCTGTCGGAGTGGGACATCACCCGCTACGGACTGCCGGTGTACTGGCTGTTTCCGAACGTGCAGCTGATCCCGTCGCGTGAGGTGCTGTTCCTGGTGCGGGCCTACCCCCACCCGACCGAGCCGGGCCGTCACACCAGCCAGATCTCGTTCTACCTGCGGCCCGGCGTCGCACGCGACGACGCCGAGTTCGACTTCATGGCCGAGGCGTCGCGGGCATTCGGCAACGTCATCCGCGACGAGGACTACGTGATGAGCGCCAGCCAGCAGCGTTCAGCCAACAGCGGCGCGCTCGAACACGTGGTGTTCGGCCGCAACGAGCCGGCGCTGCATCACTTCCACAACACCTACCGGGCTGCGCTGGGCCAGGAACTGCTGCCGTTGCACCCGACGCCCTGAGCGGGCCTCGCGGCCCATCTCGCTGCCGGGCGCTCAGCCGCCCACGAGTTCTTCGAGCGCTCCCAGCAGCATCCTGACGTTGCGCATCCGGGCCGTGTGCCCCATGCAGCCGATGCGCCACACCTTGCCGGCGACGGGCCCGAGCCCGCCGCCCACCTCGATGCCGTAGCGCTCCAGCAGCCCACGGCGCCCCGCAGCGTCGTCGAGGCCGTCGGGCAGCGTGACGGTGGTGAGCTCGGGCAGGCGGTGGCCCTCCTGGGCCCACAGCTCGAAGCCGAGCTCGGGCAGGCGTGCATGCAGTTCGTCGCCGCAGGCTTGATGGCGGGCCCAGGCGTTCTGGAGCCCCTCATCCAGCACGGTGCCGAGGCCGGCGTGCAGCGCATAGAGCATCGAGATCGGCGCGGTGTGGTGATAGGCGCGGGCGCCCTCGCCCACGACGTACGCCCGGATCATGTTCAGGTCCAGGTACCAGCTCTGGGGCCGCTCGACGAGCGATTCCAGTGCGCGTTCGCTGACCGTGAGCGGCGCGAGGCCTGGGGGCACGCCGAGGCATTTCTGCGTGCCGCTGTAGGCGATGTCGACGGCCCAGCCGTCGATGTCGACTTCGATGCCCCCCAGCGACGTGACACAGTCGACGAGCAGCAGCGCATCCCCCTTGCCTTGGCCGAGCGGCGCGATGTCGTTGCGGACGCCGGTGGATGTCTCCGCGTGCACGACAGCGATGAGCTTCGGCGACGGGTGGGCGTCGATCAGTCGCTGCGGGTCGATGGCGCGGCCCCATTCCTCGTTCACTGCCACGACGTCGGCACCGCACCGTGCAGCCACATCGCACATGCGAGTGCCGAACACTCCGTTGATGCCGATGACCACCGTGTCGCCGGGTTCGACGAAGTTGCAGAAGGCCGCCTCCATGCCCGCTGAGCCGGTGGCGCTGACGGGGAAGGTCAGCAGGTTCTGGGTCTGCCAGACAGCGCGCAGGCGTTCATTGATCTCGTCCAGCAGGGCGATGAACTCGGGATCGAGGTGGCCCAGCACGGGCCGGGCGAAGGCTTCGATGACTTCGGGGTAGGGATTGGATGGTCCCGGCCCCATCAGGATGCGGTCGCTGTGGGTCACGGGCCCGCACGGTACCGGCCCCGTGTTCGCTTGGAGGCTGAGCCGAATCAGTGCGATTCGAGGGGGCGCAGCAGGGCGATGAGGCTGGAAGTGTCCCAGCGGCTGCCGCCGAGCTCCTGAATGCGCTTGTAGAACTGGTCCACGAGGGACGTGACCGGCAGGGGAGCGCCGTTGCGTTGCGCCTCTGACAGCACGATGCCGAGATCCTTGCGCATCCAGTCGACGGCAAAACCGAAGTCGAACTTGTCGGCGGCCATCGTTGTGCCGCGGTTGGACATCTGCCATGACCCGGCAGCGCCTTGGGCGATGGTGTCCAGCACGGCGTCGAGGTCGAGGCCGGCACGACGACCGAACTCGAGCCCTTCCGACAGTGCCTGGACGAGACCGGCAATGCAGATCTGGTTGACCATCTTGGTGAGCTGTCCCGAGCCGGCGGGACCGATCAGGGTGACCGCCCGTGCGTAGGAATCCATCACTGGTCGCGCCCGTTCGAAGTGCTCGGCAGCGCCGCCGCACATGACGGTCAGCACGCCATTCTGCGCACCCGCCTCACCGCCCGACACGGGTGCGTCAACGAAGCCGATCCCCCGCTCGGCACAGGCTGCGTCCAGCTCGCGCGCCAGATCGGCCGAGGCGGTGGTGTGGTCGACGAGGACCGAGCCTTCGCTCATCGCGCCGAGTGCCCCATCGTCGCCATAGGTCACTGCGCGCACGTCGTCGTCGGCGCCGACGCACATGAACACGATGGCAGCGCCGCCGGCCGCGTCTGTCGGCGTTGCCGCCACCCGACCCTGATGCTCGCATGACCACCGCTGCGCGACGCTCGCGGTCCGGTTGAAAACGGCCACGCGGTGGCCCGCCGCCGCCAGGTGGCCCGCCATCGGGAAGCCCATCACGCCGAGCCCGATGAAGGCGACATCGGCCGGCCCGCTGTCGGGCCCAGCGGCCCCCTCCGTGGATCGGCTGTCGGAGTCGTGGCTCATCGTTCGGTCCCCCCATCGTCCGGCACAGCCGAGCGCCGCTGCTCCAGCAGAGCCTTCACTTCGTGCTTGCGCACCTTGCCCAGGGCAGTGCGCGGCATCTCGTCGAGCCAGATGACGGCCTTGGGATGCTTGAAGCGTGCGAGCTGCCCGTCGAACAGCCGGAGCAGGTCGGCAGCGGTGTCATCGTCGGCTCGGGAATCGGGGGTGCCAGTGCTCGGTGACGCACGCACGGCGACGATGACGGGCACCTCGCCCCATCGCTCGTCGGGCACGCCCACGACGGTTGCTTCGGCCACCAGGTCGCTGCGGGCCACTACTTCCTCGAGCTCCGCGGGATAGATGTTCTCGCCCCCGGAGATGATCATGTCCTTGCGCCGGTCGTCGATGAAGATCCAGCCCTCGTCGTCGGCGTGGCCGACATCGCCGGTGCGGAACCATCCGTCGCCGAGGGCATCAGCAGTGGCTTCAGGGTCACGCCAGTACTCCCGCAGCACGCTCGGCCCGCGTACCCACAGTTCGCCTCGCTCGCCCGGCGCCGCGTCCCCGCCGTCATCGGTGACGATGCGCACCTCGCACATCGTCGAGGGCTTGCCGCACGAGCCCGGATGGAAGGCCGCCTCATCGCACCGCAGGTGCACTGCGATCGGGGCGGTCTCGGTGGACCCGTAAATCTGCCCGACCGGCACACCCCGGTCGAAGAAGGGCTGGGTAGCGGCTGCCGGCACGGGTGATGACCCGGTCATTATCCCGTGCAGCGAGCCGAGATCGGCGGCGGCGAAACGCGGGTGGGCGGCGACGGCGGTCAAGGCGGCGGGCACCAGCACGGTCCACGTCGGCTGCCACTGCTCCACGTCGTCGAGGAACTGCCCGGCGTCGAAGGCCCGCTCGATGAGCGCCGCCGCACCTCCCAGCACAGCAGGGAGCGTCTGGATGTTCAGCCCGCCGACGTGGAACAGCGGGATCGTGGTGAGCACCCGATCGCGACTCGTGAGGTCATGGGCATGAGTGGAGTTGACGGCATTCGCGGCCATCGCCGCCTGGTCCAGCAGAGCTCCCTTGGGATGCCCCGTGGTGCCCGAGGTGTAGGCCAGCAGCACCGGATGCGCGGGGGTGCCCCGACGAGGCGGGGGAGCGCTTGGGGGAGCGGGGCATTCGGGCTCGTCAGGCAGCACCTGGATCTCGCAACCTGCACCGATCGATTCGCCATGCCGCTCGAACGCCGCATCGACCACCAGCAGGCTGGGCGCCGCGTGGGCGAGGATCCACCGGTGCTCGGGTGGTGCCAGGCGCGAATTCAGGGGCAGGTAGATGGCGCCCAGCCACGAGCATCCGAGCATCAGCCGCAGCGCGGCCGGCCGATTCGGGCCGAGCCATGCCACACGGTCGCCCTCGCCCACGCCGGCACCGGCCAGCCAGCCGGCCGTCGCAGCGATCTGGTCTGCGAACGCGCGGTACGTGTGCTCGACGCCTTCGAACGCGACGGCGGTCGCAGTCGGCTGCCGATCGGCCCACCGCTCGACACGCGCGGCAAGATCGGCCCCGCCCGAGAGGGGCCCGGGAACGCTCATGGTGCGAGCCTCACATCGGCGGGCGCCCGCTGCGAGCAGGCGGCGTCGGCTCTCTGGCTCTCAGTCATATGCCGACAGGAGCGGGAGCGGGAGCGCAGGCTGCGGGCTAGCCGTCTCAGGCCAAGTCGCCCTGCAGGGCGCCTTCGATCACTACTGCTTCCCCGTCGAGGGACACGCTGTGATTCCGCATGGGCAGGTCGAAGTGCCCCAGCGTGTGGCGCCCGGCGTGCTCGTTGGCGCCCGTCGAGTAGAGGAAGTTGCCGGCGAAGGCCCGCTGCTCGGTGCCGTTGGTCTGGCTCCGGTCGTACATCGACAGGGTGTCCCACCGCGCTCCGGGGTTCATGCCCCAGCCCACGTGGCTGGTTGCGTACGCCTCGCGGTCGCCCCACGCATCGGTGTAGCTGCGGAACAGCGCCGCATCGGTGCCGACGCCCTCGACGTCGACGACATAGTCGTTCTCGATTCTCAGCGTGACAGGCGACTCGATGTACCGCTTGAAGGTGAGGTTCATGTCGCCACGGTCCATCACGATCGTGCCGTTCACGGTGTTGGCCTTGGGGAAGGCGAGGCAGAGCCCGCCGGGCCAGTGGCTGATCGTGCCCGGCCGGGCGGTGTAGCCCCAGCCGCCGCCGCACGGCGCCTCGCTGACGTCGACGAGCAGATCGGTGCCTGCGGCCGAGGTGACATGCATCTGCGAAGCTGCAATCAGCTTCTTGATGCCGACCTTGACTTTCGGCTCGAGGTCCGGCTCCGGCGAGAGACGCTCGAGGGCTTCGGGGTGCTCATTGGACACCATCAGGATCCGGGTGCCCTCGCCCAGGATCTTGGGAAGCTCCGGAGCGTGCAGAAGCCCTTCCACCGTGCAGTCGACGACGAAGTCCACCGCTCCGAGCGCTGCGAGTACTGCCGCCGAGCCGGCGATGGCATCGGATGCTCCTGTCGACCGCACCGGCACCGGCGCCGACTGGCGAGGCGTAGGCACCACGACGTGGACCGGCGGCGTGCCGAGCCGGTCCAGTGCCAACTCGGCCAGGTTCACGTTCACGGCTCTGCTCTGGCTCTCGGACAAGATCGCTGCAGTCTGGGGCGGTTCGACACCGCACATCTCGAAGACCGACGAGAACGCGTCGATCCACTTCGCCTCGATTCGCTCGACCAGCATCTGGTCCTCCAGATTCCCGCAACCTGCTGACTATGCGCCAAGTTAGAGGCTGTGCAGAGCGCCGCGACTGCTGGGCGTCAGGCTGCTTCGACGGCGGCGAGATGGGCGGCGTCGTTGAACCGTCGTACCTGCCAGAGGCGCCGCCCATTGAACTCGAGCAGTTCCAGCTCGGTGATGGCGGTCACCGAAGTGACCACACCGACACCCCGATGATTGGGTGGGATACCGAACGCCATCGCCATGGCCGCAGAGGCGATACCGCCATGGCACCCCACGAATACGGTCTTGCCCGCATGGGCTGCCGCGATGTCGTCGAGTGCCTGTGCCACCCGGTGACGGAAGCCTGCACGGCTCTCGCCGCCCTCCACCACCGGCGTGTACGGCTGGTCCATCGGCTGGATGAAGCCGAAGTGTTCGCGCGCCGCCTCCCACGTCATGCCGTCGGCAGGACCGAGCCGCATCTCCTCGAGATCGTCGTGGAGATGGACGTCGAGACTGCCGCGCTCGGGCTCGCTGCCGAGTGCGGGCAGCACGATGTCGGTGGTCTCGCGGGCCCGAGGCAGCGGTGAGGAGTAGACGACGTGCACTTCGGGCTCGCGGCCGGCAGCGAACCTGTCGCGCAGTGCCGCTGCCTGGGCGCGGCCCCGGTCGGTGAGGCCCCGACACCCTTGGGGTCCGCCGACGATTCCTTCGGCCATCGCGACGGACTCGCCGTGCCGGACGATCAGCAGCCGCGAGAGCAGTTGCTCGTCAGCCATCTCGCCTGCTGCCGACATCCACACCGCAGGACTCTAGAGGCTGAGCCCTGAGCCCGACCGGCCTGCGAGCGCCGATGCTCTAGCTTGCCGCAGCGGTCGAACGCCGGTGCAGCGAGTGACCCGCCTCGCGCGGCGCGTGCGTGCGCAGGGCATCGGCGGGACCGGCGGGTGCGGCGACGTCGTGTGCGGCCGTGAACTCCAGCGAGTGCGGATCGAACACCGCCACCGCTCCGCTGCGCACATCGCGAGCGATGTACACCGCCGGAATGCACTCCGTCTCCGCCGCCACGGCGGCGACCGCGTCTGCGAGGCATTCCGCTCGACATGAGAAGACGAGTCCTTGAACACCCGAATCCGCAGCGGCGGCGGGACGTGTGTAGCCGGCGCGCTTCAGCCGCTCGACCGTCGACGCAGCGCTGAGGTCGGCGCCGTCGACAAACAAACAGAACTCATGTGTGGTCATCACAGGTGCTTCACCTCTCGCTGCATCGTTTGATGCCGGAAGCCCTGATGGCGTGGCCAAGCATCCGACAGGTCTGCGGCACTCTAGTCGTGGGCACTCAGTACCTGTCAAGAGCATTAGTTTCAATTTATTTCCATAGTTTTTGTGTAGTTTAGGAATCTGTCTCTGGCTGCCATTTCGGGTGAGGCCAGTTGAGGTGCTGTCGCAGGCCTGCGGCCGCCTTCGGGAATGCGCGTGACTGCGGGACGGTCTGGCACGCTGCGCCGACGTAACCGGCAGGCGCCTGCGCCGTAGCCTGCGTGACCGCGGCGAGCGAGCATCGGAGGGCAGCGATGGGATCGACCCGGCCAGACATCGAACCGGACGTAGAGCCGGCGGAGGTGGGCTTCGACGCCCATCGGCTGGAGCGCGTTGCTGCCCATCTGGACCGCTACGTCGACGACGGGCGCCTCCCGGGTGTGTCGGTGCTGTTGACGCGTGGCGGCCAGATCGCGTACACCCACCGCTACGGCCAGCGTGACTGCGAGCGGTCGCTGCCGGTCACCGCAGACACCATCTATCGCATCTATTCGATGACCAAGCCCGTCGTGTCGATCGCCGCGATGCAGCTGTACGAGCAAGGGTTCTTCCAGCTCAAGGACCCGGTCTCGCGCTGGATCCCGGAGTTTGCGAACGCACGCGTATTCGCCGGCGGCAACGTGATGCAGTACCAGACACGAGAACCGGCGAGCGAAGTGTCCGTCCACAGCCTGCTGACGCACACCTCGGGCCTCACTTACGACTTTCACTTCGCCAACGAAGTCGACGCTCTGTACCGGGCCAACGGCTTCAACTGGGGTGCCCCCGGCAACCTCGAGGAAACCTGCGAAGCCCTCGCATCGCTCCCGCTGCTGTTCGATCCGGGCACGGAGTGGAACTACAGCTACTCCACCGACGTCTTGGGCCGTGTCGTCGAGGTCGTCTCGGGCCAATCGCTCGACGAGTACCTCGTCGACCACGTGACCGGGCCGCTCGGCATGACCGACACGGGTTTCCAGGTGCCTCCCGCCGATGTCGAGCGCTTTGCGGCCAACTACACGACAGCCACGCTGGCGGCCCGCGAGGCAGCGGGCAACACAGGGCCGACGCCCCCGGCATACCGGCCCGACGACCCGGGCTTGGCGCGCACGCTGATGGATGACCCGCGCACCTCGGCCTACCTAGGGCCGCCCAAGATCCTCTCCGGCGGCGGTGGCCTGGTATCGACCATGGGCGACTATCACCGCTTCACCCAGATGCTGCGCAACGGGGGCGAGCTGGACGGCGCCCGCGTCATCGGCCGGCGCACCCTCGAGTTCATGGCCAGCAATCACCTGCCGGGCGGCACCGACCTCACCGAGTGCGGCCGGGCATTGTTCTCCGAGGCGGCCTTCGACGGTGTCGGCTTCGGCCTGGGCTTCTCAGTCGTGCTCGATCCCGCCAAGGCGAAAGTTGTGTCCAGCAAGGGCGAGTTCGCCTGGGGAGGGGCTGCGTCGACGGCGTTCTGGGTGGATCCGGTCGAGGACATCACCCTCGTCTTCCTGACGCAGTTGCTGCCGTCCAGCGTCCACCCGATCCGCCCGGAGCTCAAGGCTCTCGTCTACCAGGCGCTGGTGTGAGGCGGTTCGCTGCTCTTCGCGAGAAGCGCTGATTGACTGCGCACATGGCAGATTTCGACTTGGTCATCGTCGGCACCGGTTCGGCCAATTCCATTCCCGGCCCCGAATTCGACGACTGGTCGATTGCGATCGTCGAGCGCGGCACGTTCGGAGGCACCTGCCTGAACGTGGGCTGCATTCCCTCCAAGATGTTCGTGTATGCGGCCGATGTGGCCGACACCATTGCGACGGCGGGCGACTACGGCATCGCCGCGAGTCTTGACAGTGCCGACTGGCCTGCCATCCGGGATCGCGTCTTCGGTCGCATCGACCCCATCGCCAGCGGGGGGCGCGACTACCGCTCCGGCGCCGAATGCCCCAACATCACCGTCTTCGAGGGTGACGCCCGCTTCGTGAGCGACCGACGCCTAGCGGTGCGGATGGGTGACGGCAGCACCGAATCGGTATCCGGGCGGCATGTGGTGCTCGGCGCCGGCGCTCGGGCATTCCTGCCGCCGTACCGCGGCCTGGGCACGGTGCCGTTCCACACCTCCGACACGGTGATGCGGCTGGATTCGCTGCCCGAATCGATGATTGTGCTCGGCGGCGGGTATATCGCCTGCGAGCTGGGTTACGTGTTCTCGGCGCTGGGAACCGACGTCACGGTCATCAACCGGGGAGAGCGGTTGCTGCGGGCCGAGGACGACGATGTGTCTGCGGCCTTCACGACGGCAGCGCAGCGCCACTTCGACCTGCGCCTCGGCGCGACGGTGAGTTCCGTGCGCGGCGCAGCCGCGACCGGTGATGCAGTGCGCGGCGCAGCCGCGGATTTTGTTTATGCGGCCGACGGCTCGCCCAGTGCCCATGGCAACAGCTACACGGTCGAGTTCGACCGTGGCGGGCGTGCAGAGTCGGTGAGTGCCGATGTGCTGCTGGTGGCCACCGGGCGAGTGCCCAACGGCGATCAGCTCGCCCTCGACCTCGCGGGGGTGGACGACGACGACGGCCGGGTGCTGACCGATGAGTTCTTCCGTACGTCGGCGCCGGGCGTGTGGGCCTTCGGCGACCTGTCGAGCGAAACTCAGCTCAAGCACCTCGCCAATGCGCAGGTGCGGGCGCTGCGGCACAACCTGCTGGTGGCCGAGGGCCAGGCCGACGGCCCCATGCACACCGTCCGGGAGGACTTGGTTCCCCATGCGGTGTTCTCGCACCCGCAGGTCGCCTCGGTCGGTCTCACCGAGCGAGCTGCCCGGGCGCAGGGCTTGCCGATCTCGGTGGCCAACAAGCCCTTCGGCCACACGGCGTACGGCTGGGCGATGGAGGACACCGCCAGCTTCGCCAAGCTCGTCGCGCACGCCGAGACCCGCGAGCTGCTCGGCGCCCACATCATCGGCCCCCAGGCGTCCACGCTGATCCAGCAGCTCATCCAGGGCATGACCTTTGGCCAGACGGTCGACCAGATGGCCCGCGAGCAGTTCTATATCCACCCAGCGCTGACCGAGGTCATCGAGAACGCCCTGCTCGAGCTCTAGCCAGCCGAGCTATCGCCGGTCGATGAGTAGCCGGCTCAGGCGCGTTCAGTCCACGCGGCAGGCGTCGGGAATCTGGTTGATCTATCGCCCCGGGAGAAATGTGCCTTTGACCTGTGGAAACGTCGATTAGGGCAACGTGTGTATTGCCTCAACTGTTATCTCGGCCGTGTCCGGCCAGATCGCCCGCACTGCTTGAGTCACCTCGGCAGCAACGAGCACGATTGCCCCGATGCCGAGCCAACGGTCTCGATGGATCGGCAGCCCAGCGTTGAGCCGCCGCACCAGATTCTCCGCTTCACGCTCGGAGACGATTCTCCAAGCCTCGCTGGGGTCTCTTGTCCAGTGTCCCCTGAGACATAGCACCTCTGGTCTCGGCTCAAAACTCGCCCCTCGATTATTGGGAAGGCGAGCCACTGTGAACGAACCTGTCCATTCCCGTCCGGCGCTACCGGACCTCTTGTCTGGCCTCGCCTTGTACACGTACTTCCGATGAGTGCGCCAGCGATGTCGTTCGCCCTCGGTGCAACAAGGGCGAGCTTTGCCCTTGGCTGTAGCGTCCTCTGTCTGTTCTTCATCGCTCTCATCGCTCATGCGTCGAGAAGCTAAGCGCTCTTGACAGGTTCCTGAGCGACCTCAGGGAAGAGTGTTGATAGTCCCGCATCGCCTTTGTGCAGCCGTCGCAGCAGCAGCCTCGCCTATATCTGGCGCGTGTCCCGCACGGCGGAAGCGCCTTCGGCTTGAACCCTTGCGCTCTCCGGTGCTATTCGGCAGCCTCCCTGCCGATCTCACGATGAACGTGGACGTACTTCGGGCAAACCGTCTCGATTCTGCTCTTGTGGGCACAGAAGCCATCGAGTGTCCGGCAGGGCTCCTGCTTGACCGCTGGCCCCGTCTTGACGCGCTTGCGACTCTTCCCGCGACTCTGAGCCCTTTTGCGCTCCCGCTGCGATGTGCCTCCCCACACACCCGGCAGGTCGCTGGCACCCGGCTGCTTCGTCCATCGCTCGTGCGGCTCGCGGACTGGGCACTCGGCGCATATCCGCTCCGCCCTCTCGAATCCCTGCCAGCCTCACCCGCCGAGGGAAGTCACTACCTGACAGGCTCACTGCGGCACGCTGCCTGTGCCGCGACCTCGTCGGGGAGGGCAAGCCGCAGCGCCTCCACCACGTCGAGGACCGACACGCCTAGATTCTACTTTGTGAGCGCTATCAGCCTGAAGAAGCCCCGGTGTCAACCGTCGCGCGCCGTATGGCGGCGCTTCCAGGCCGACGGCCTTGGTGACTACCGCTGGGACATGCTCTCAGATTGCCCGAGAATTTGTTCGAGTGAAACGCGACGGCATACCTATTGCCGATCATCGCAGTTCGTCGGCTAGTGCTCGTACCACTCATTAGCGAAGAGGTGCAGCTATGTCAGTAGATCCAACTCTAGATACAGAACGTCGCATCGTGCGCAATGGTCTTCCTTCAAATGATCTTGTTCACACTGCGTACGCCGATGGTAATGATCGGATCTTTCCTAGAATTCTCGATCTCTACCTAGCGCCAGGAAGCATCATTGCCGATGTAACGTATGGTAAAGGAGTCTTCTGGAGACGCATTCCACCCGAAAAATACGAATTACGGGCCACTGACATACTCACTGGCATCGACTGTCGAAACTTGCCATACAGTGATAACGAGATAGACTGTGTTGTTCTGGACCCCCCGTACATGCACTCGCCTGGTGGGACTACACATATGGCGCATGGTGCTTTCGAGGAGCACTATCGAAACAACAGTGCCAAGAACCTAACCGGAAAGAAATATCACGACGCGGTGGTAGAGCTGTACCGTCAAGCAGCTCAAGAAGCCTATCGAGTGCTGCGGCAACGGGGAATTCTCATTGTCAAGTGCCAAGATGAAGTATGTTCAAATCGTCAACGTTTCACCCATATTGAGATCATCCAGGGTCTCGACGAGATCGGCTTCATTCCCGAGGACCTGTTCGTAGCGGTAAGGAATAACAAGCCCGGAGTCAGTCGCGCGATTCGACAGGTTCATGCACGGAAGAACCACAGCTATTTCCTAGTCTTTTGGAAACCTGGCGAAGGTCGTCGCATCTGGGAGGCGCCAGAGTGAATCCGATTGATTTACTCATCGAGATTATTCAGGATCACGATCCCGAGGACATCTGGCGAGACTCTCCGCTTATTGGCTATCGGCTCCTCGGCAATACCAACCGCGGGGAAATTGGCGAGGAGTTTGTCCGCACCTATCTTCGGCATGCAGGCCTTAGAGTGACTCATGGAAATCGCACGGACGAGATCGACATGGATGTCGAAGGCTCGCAAGTAGAGGTCAAAACAGCTTCACTGGGCGCAAACGGGACATTCCAGTTCAACCATGTCCGGCTTGACCGTGCTTATGACTATCTCATCTGTCTTGGAATCTGTCCTCACGAAATCGTCTTCAACCTGTGGGATAAGCGCGAAGTCAACGAAGGACTGGCAGGTCACTTGGTTGAGATGGCACAGAATCAGGGTGTGACCTATAAGCTTACGAAAAAGCTCGGTGACATGCAGCCGATAGGCATCTTTCTTGAATCTGTACGTGAACGCTTACACTTGCAATTGCCGAACGGAATGTGAGTCGCACTGCTGCCTTGCGTCCTGGCTCGACTTAGTGCCGGACGTAGACGTTACGAGCATTGTGCTTCGGTTTTCTGGGCCAGTTTTGCTGACGCTAATCGACTGACAGAGGATCATGATGTGAGCACTGATGGCGTGTACCAACTAACTGATCCTCTGTCAAACACACGCCTTTACCACTGCTGGTTCACCTCGATGGCGCCGTTCAGTGATCTCGAGCTCCGTGATCATAGAGACGATCACAGGGACGCCGCGAGTGCCGCAAAGAAAGCGTCTGCCGTTTCAGTGACGAGACGATCCTCCATCGTCGGATGCCCGGAGCCAGTCCAGAACGCATCCCTCGCTTCCCCGAAGCGCCGGATGTCTTCGGTCAGATGAGGCACCACCCATCTCTCATCCAAACCGCGCGCGAAGTCCTCACTCCCTAGGACCCGCAGCAGGTCTTGGTCTCGCATGCTTGACCCTACGTAGATCCACAGCCGCTGGTTCCCGGCATCGAGCAGAGCCCGAAGAGCGGCGAGTTTTCCGTTGCCGACGCCGGTGTCGGTCTGTTCTGCGCTAACAACGCAGCTCTCCGGCCGGTCGATTGTGCCGTGTACTTTCAGGTAGGGCACCGCCGATACTTGGCCTGCGAGATACTGGGTGACGTAGTCGGCTGCGCCCTCGAACTCTGCGGCGTCAGCGAAGACTCTGAGAGGCACCGCAGCGTGCGATTCGATGAGGGTGTCGAAGTTGACCGTCACTAGAACGACTCGCCCTACACGCTCGTCGAGATACCGGCAAAGGCTCCTGACCGCTGGTCCAGCGTTGGGAACGAGTTGGTCGTGGAGGTCCTTGAAGTCCTCGAGGGTCGGGAGGGACCCGCTGAAGTGCCGTTCTTCAGCGCGGATCACCTGCTCTAGCGTGAGTTGTTGGATGAAGTCCTCAGCGTCCAAGGACATCTCACGAGGCGTCAACCACCCATCCTTTGCACCGGCCCACTCGTAATACCTCCGAGCTAGCTCGGAGGATCCGTGGCGGGAAGCATGGAGGCCAAGTAGCCGTGCAATGGCAGAGTCTCGCATTCGGTTGCCGAGCGGGAACCCGGACGATGCGGAGAAACCGGCTGCGAGGAAGACAACCACGGCCTGGTTTTCCTTCGATATCCGCGCCGCCACAGCAGGAAGCTCGTCTGGCCCATGCCTGGAGAGCAGGTGTTCGCCCTCGACTGCGAGCCGAAATCCTGCCTTGGGTTGACAGTGAGCCGTGACATCGATCTCACTCTCCACAATGACGAATAGGGTCCTGAGCGTTTGGCTCGGGAGGTTCATCAGGTACAGGGTGAAGAGTTCCCAGATCGCAGACCTGAAATCGAGGTCTACTTGACTGACCCTGTAAGCGACGATCGCAGCCTGTGACTCGGCCTCATCCAGCTCGCGGCTCGTAACTGCGCAGCAGACATCGATGACCGTCTGCTCGCCTGGACTGAGTTCCCCTCCGGCGGGTGGATCCACAAACTCCCAGGAATTTGCGCCTTGAGAATCCACTCGCGCGACCTTTCCGCGACCGCCGAACCTCGTGCCGTCCAGTGCTTGCTCGACAGTTGCGATCCGCGCGGCATCAGCGCTCGGCGGGGTACGCCGCTGGCCCGCAGGTGCACCTGCGACGAACAGCGGAGCATCGAGAACAGCCGCGAGGGCCTCGATGCTCGGAAGGGCTGCATCAAGGTCGTCGACCAATACCGGTACCACGGTGATGGTATTGGCAAGGCTGCGCTCGTGATGCCGAGCGAGCTGCGGCGCAAGGTCAAGAAGCGCCGTTGCCCGGCTCATTGTCTGACAGTTGTAGCTCGGTGAGATGTTCTAGCAACTGAGCGCGAAGGCGCGCGGTATCGCGGGGACGCTCGTGGATCAGACCGAAGGCTGCAAGGCTCGGCAGCTGCACCCGTAGTTCCTCAACGAGGGCATCGAACGCTTCGGCGAAGAGATCGGGAGTTGCGTGCGCTCGGTGCCCCCTGCTCAGGTCCTGAGCGACGCGGTGAATGACATCGGTCACCGCGTCTGCGCGGACCCACACCTTGCCATCGTTTCCGCCGCGAGCGTCCTGCACTCTCAGCCCACTGCCGAGTCGACGTCGCGCCTCGTACAGCATCCAGCCACTGACGAGCGTCTGATTGGCCCGGTCGCGCCGGCCAGATGGAGATAGCACATCAGCGAAGCGCTGAACCGGTGCGAAGAAGGCGCGGTCCACAAGGTCCTTGTTTGGCCCACCTGCGAACCTGGTCAATGCGCGCCTTTCGTCGGTGCATCGATTCACGAGCAGTGCGATCACGACTCCAGCGGCGGGGATTTGCAGGGGCTTGTCTGTGCCTGCGAGCAGGCCTACAACCGACTCGATGCGGTGCCGAGACCATTCTCGATAGAGCGAACCGAGCAATCGATCGTATGCATCAGCCATCAATGCCGTACGTCGCCCCGGATGGTCTGCGTTCTGGCTGGACAAGTAGTCGATAAGACACCGGCCCTCAGGAGTAACCAAGTAGCGCGCCGGAGTGACCTCCATAGTCCAAGGAGGACCGGGAACCCCGTCCACAGTTGTCGCGTCCAGCGCCAATAACTCACGGCGTAAACGCTGCCCTTGGGCCACTGGATCGAACCAGCGTCGGGCCAAGACAAGGTCTCCTTCGAGATCAGCGGGTTCTGCGCCCATCGTCTCTGTCCAGATCGAGATGAGCGCATGGAGTGTGACGGCCGCGTCCAACCGCGCGAGATCCTTCGGGTCGCCCAGCAAGGGGCCAAGGCCCGTCAACGGGCGAGTTCCCTCACGCCGTAGCCCTTAGAAGCGACCTGCTCGGCCATCTCTTGAAGGTCGCGTTGTTCGGTTTTGAGTGCGGTCCTCTCTAGTTGTTCATAGTCGCGAGCGAGTGGCAGTATCACAACGACCTGGTCGGTGGGATGCTGTGGAATCCGATCCTCGAGGACGTCAAACAACTGCTGTAGCCGGTCGTGTGCGATGAAAGCACCGAATTCGTCCAAGACCACAAGACGATTCTGCGGTGGGTTGTCCTCGTCATCTAGGAGCCCCAAGCGGGCCCGGGTGTAGGCGAAAGCCTGTTCGCCTGACGAGAACGCCTCGAGGGGCCGGCTACGAATGATCTCACCCTCGGTCCAAAGCACTTCTCGCGCTTCGAGGTCAACAGCGATATCTCCCGCGGCCTCTGGTAACAGTTCTCGTCGGACGCGTTCGTTGTTGAACCAATCGCTGAAGCGTCGCCCTAACCAGGATTTCAGTTCCTTGACGTACATCTCGGCCTCGGGACTCTGACTCCGAATATGCCGCCCGACGCCAATCAAGGCACGCTCCACCGCTGCAAGTTGAGCCCGCACCGCTCCAAGTCGATCGAGGACAGCGTCGAGCCGTTCGCGAAGGCTCTCGATGTATCGAGCCTGCGCCTCGTTTGAGGTGTGCTGCGCTGGCTCAAGAGCGAGCGCATCGCGAAGCCACCCAAGATCGTCACGGTTGGCCAGCATGTTCCACGCTCGCTGGACATCGGATTCCGTTCGCGCCAGTTCGGAGCGCCTCGCACTTAGTGACTCACGAGCGATCCGTTCCGCTTCTCGAGCCACTTCGAGCGCGTCGCCGTACTCTACGAGCGCGTCATCGAGAAGTTCCTGTGGCACACCAGCGCTCTCAAGGCTCTGTTCAAGACGCTGACGGAGATCGGCGGGATCGGACACTGACGATCCGCCCAAGCGTTCGACGAGGCTCGCCCTTCGACCTGCCAACTGGACAATCTCGTCGTCGAGCCGTGCCTTCTCCTCTTCCAATGATCGAACCCCGCCTGAGCCGGCGGCGGGCAAGGCTGCGACCGCCTTTCGCACGCGCTCTTCATTCGTCTGTACAAGCCGGTTGTACCTTTCAACCTCGTTGATGTGGGCCAGTAGCGCCGTCACCTGTGCCTGTCGCCGAACCTGAGCGTCCAGTTGTTCCTGCACAGCTTCGGCTGCGGGCGGAGGTGGGTGCCCTTCGAGCGCCCTCCTGCGGTTGAACATGCCGCAGCGAGTCTGTGCCACGGTCAGGCTTAGATCTGTCTCGAGCTCCTCGAATACAATCTCGTCGGCGAGGCCAGTTTCCTCGCCTTGCGCCAGGCGATCCGTGATCTCGTCCAGAAGTTCGCGCATGACCGGTGCAGCATCGAGGGAACGCTGCTCAAGTTCAAGCGCTTCGATGGTTTCACCTACTAGAGCCGATTCCGCTTCCACCCCCGAGCGCTCGTCAACGATGCCGAGTTGAGTTGCGAGCGTGGAGGCCCTTCTGACGGAATCCGCCAGCTTGCGCCGGTTCTTAGAGGTCGTCTGTTGCGCATTCCTAAGTTCTTTCTGAACCGGGCCGGCCAAGGCTGAACTCTGCACGATCTCGCGGAGCTCCGTATCGATGGCCCTGCGCCTTGCCTGGCGATCGGCGATGTCCCCTTCGACTTCCGTCAGTTCTGCCTGGAGCTGTGGCGCCTCCTCCGAATAACGGTCAAGCCGGCGTTGAAGATCCACGGCGTCGCTGACGAGTTTGTGCTGCGAGTAGGCCCGCTCTGCCTCGGCGGCCGCGCGCTCGTGTTCTTCTTCGGCATTGACCAACGACTGTCTAAGGAAAGGAATGGCGGCGTCCGTCCATCCACCGAACATGAGTCGGAGATCGTCAGCTTTGTGCTCAAGCACAGCTAGCGGGGTGCCCTCCCCCCCGGTGTATCGGGCAGCCCACCGGTGAACCGCCTCGGCTTCCGCATCGGCCCGATTGGCAAGCGTCTCAACGATGCCCTCGTCGCCGGCAATCCGGTGGACTCGCATGAGGTTCCGGAGTTCGCTCATTGTCGTTGGAGCGCCGTCGACCTCAAGCGTCTCGAACCAAGCCTCGTCTGGTGCGCCGCTGGGTTCTCCAGGCCACTCGCGGCTGTCCGCTCTCCAGAGAACCAGATTTGCACCGCGGAGGTTCTCTGCGCGGACCTCGAAGCTGCCTAGTCCAGTACGGAGGCTCTCCCAAGCAGGAGACCTCAGACGATAAGGCATCTCGCCACAACAGATCTCCAGTACCCGCACCGCCAGCGACTTCCCAATGCCGTTGCGGCCCTCGATGACCGACAGCGGCACGTCTGACAATCCGTCAAGGACCCTGAGCGGCCCAATCGGATCGGTACTAATGCGAATCTGCATCGGCTAAGAGGGCGCGGAGAGAGCGCGTCACGCTGGCTTCTGTGTCGTCGAGCGCGGACAGCAACCTGACCAGCTGAACATCGGGGCCAGCGCCCTGACGCTGCGCACCATCAAGGACGCCGATCACTCGGGTGGTGTCAGCCGGCAGTGCGGCATCTGGGCCCGTGCCGTCACTCATCGGCCTTCTCCAGCACCTTTTTGAGCCTAGACCGAGCCGATCTTGTGTACTTGGCTGAAGCTTCGAATCCCAACGCTCTGCGGCCAAGTTCAGCAGCAGCAACTAGGGCAGTGCCGGAGCCGCTGAAGGGATCGAGAACGAGACCTCTGGGTGGTGTGGAGGTGAGGATTCTGCGCTTCACGAAATCGATCGGGAATGTCGCTGAGTGGCCGTTGGTTGTCGCAGGCGGATCGTGCACTACGACATCCAACGCGCCCGGCTCGGCGGCGTCGAGGTCGTAGTAGTAGCTCGGCCGGCGCCCGCCGGACTGTCGCTGTACGAAGTGGAACCAGTGCTCGTGCGACATTCTCAACCGATCACGTTCCGGGCGAGGCATTGGGTTCGGCTTTGCCCAGATCAGATCGTTACGCAGGATCCACCCGTGATCCTGCATTGCGATCGCGAACCTTGCGGGCACAAGCAGAAGCTGCTTGTCGTGCAAATAGCCGCCCGACGGGGTCCGTCGCCGTGTACGCCCACCATTGAGCCCCTGTCGGCCGCCATCTCTGATGCTGCTCCAACGCGCGAAATAGGTGTCGCCTAGGTTTACCCAAAGGCTTGAGGTTGACCGCAAGGTGCGGCGTGCTTTTGAGAAGAACTCGACCAAGTGATCGACATACCAATGCGGGTACGGCTCAAGCCCAAGCACTCCGCCCGCTCGTGAGTACCAGTCGAACGGAGGCGTCCGTTCGTCGGTACAGCCGACAGACCGCCACTCGTCGAGGACCGACTCGTCGTGGGTCAGGCCGTACGTCCGCATACCCCAGTACGGCGGAGAGGTAATGAGGAGGTCAACCGAATCATCCTCAACCTCGTCAACGAGCCGATAAGCGTCTCCGGTTCTAATCGAGCCCAGTGGTTCGGTTTCGGGATTGTCTGCTGCGGCCGCACTTCGACTTCGCACATTCTGAGCCTAACATCGAAGTGCGGCCGCACTTCGCAAGGGCAGATGCGATGCTCCGCCCAGCTCCAAGGGCCGTATTCAGTCCACCCGGCGGGCGTCGGGGATGAGGTTGATCTCCCAGATCACCTCTTCGAGCCGGTCCTCGGCCGAGACTGCCTCGTAGCGGCACGGCCGCTCGGGCGTGACCGTCGACGGTGCCGGGGTGAGAATCGTTGACGGGCGGGGGTGGCAGAACTGCACCACGCTGAGCCGGCTGGTGTGCTGGCCTGGGTCGGCCTTGACGCGGTGCCAGCCGGCCCCGATCAGACCGTTGGTGACGTGCTCCAGCATGATCCCCGAGTTGATGATGACGTGATCGTCGGGCGGGGCGGCATCGACCCACCCGCCGTCGATGCGCACCTGCAGCCCTCGGTCGGTCGCCCGTGGCAGGGCGGTGATGAGGTTGATGTCGGCGTGCTCGTCGGCCCAGACGTGGCCCTCGCTGCCGCCGCCCGGGGCATCTGACATGGGCGGGTAGTGAATGGCCCGGCTCAGGTGCGTGCCGTAGGTGGTCATCCGGTCGAAGAAGGTCTCGTGGGCGCCGATGCCCTGCGCGATCACACGCAGGAAGCGTCGCTGCAGCTCGACGAGCCGCCGGTGGAATTCGGTGAGGATTGAACCGGCGCCGTCGATGTCGCCATCGGGAAAGATCGAGGGCCGGTACCAGCGGCTGTGCTTGACCGTGAGCGGGTGCCCTGCTGGGGGGAGATCGCTCCAGTTGAACATCTCTTTCCAGTCGGGCAGGTCCGAGATGGCGGCCGTTTCGGTGAGGGCACCGGTGTAGCCCCGGGCGCCGAACGACTCCACGTCGACGCAGCGCATCTTGGCGTCGGGTTCGAGCGCAAAGAAGCGGCCCAGCACCTCGTATGCGTCATCCAGCAGGCCACCCGGCAGGTCGTGGGCGGTATAGACGAAGCCCGTTCGCAGGCTGGACATGACCCCATCGGTGACTGCCCTGCGCTGGGTCGGCGAACCGCTTTCGAAAGCCATCAGGTCGACGTCGAGGATTTCGTCCATAGTGCTCTTCAGTCTTCCCGCTGGCGCGCCAGCCACGCCTCATAGCGCGCCGGATCGGTCCACGCGCCGGTCTGCGCGTCGAAGCGGGCCGCCTCGGGTGCCATCAGTGCCGGGTCGGTGGTGCGAGCCTGGGTGCTCGACACCGTGCCCACCCAGTCGGGCAGGTCGAGCACCATTTCGGCGGGGCAGTCGTGCGGCGGGCGGGCCGCGATGGCGACGGTCGGCAGTGCGGCGATGGAAGCGTCGCGGCGTGCCGGGTCGTTGCCGTAGAAGATGGGATCGTGGATCTGCTGCCACTTGTCCGCGCCCATGACGATGACATCGAAACCGGCAGCGATGTCCGACAGCAACTGCGCGTCGGTGACGTCGATCTCGAGCCACTCGATCGGCGCAGCAACCTCCTCGAGCACGGCGATCCGGTCGTTGAGCCGCGGGCGCTGCACGTCCTCCTTGGCGAGCGCTACCCGGCTGACCGACCACACGAGCAGGTCGAGGCTGCGCTGGGCCAACACGGCTTCGCTGATGGCGAGATGGGCCGTCGTCGGCGGATTGAACGAGCCGGGAAACACCCCCCGCCGCAGCGCTCGTGCTGGTGAGGAAGGTGATTCCGCTGCGGCGGTCACAGCGGCTCGAAGATCGCAGGTCGTGCTGGCTGACGCGACCACGGCGAACCTCAGTCTGACGAGGGTCCGGCGTCTCCGGCGACGGCACCGGCGATGGTGATGGTGCCGGAATGTCCGTCGGCGAGCTCGCCGATCACTGCGGCGCAATGGCCGTTGTCGCGCAGCTCACGGACAGCGTCATCGGCGCGTGCGGGATCGCAGCTGAACAGCAGACCGCCCGAGGTCTGCGGGTCTCCGAGTACGGTGCGAGTGAGTTCGTCGCCGCCGTTGAGGCGCTCGGCGAGATGATCCAGGTTGCGCCCGGTGCCTCCGGGCACGAAGCCGCCAGTTGCGAGCCCGGTGACATCGGGCAGCAGTGGCACAGCGCCTGCATCCACCTCGGCACTCGCCCCGCTGGCCGCAGCGAGTTCTGCGAGGTGGCCCAGCAGGCCGAAGCCGGTCACATCGGTGGCCGCTGTGGCACCTGCCTCGACGGCCGCGGCGGCGGCCGCGTCGTTGAGCCGGCACATCTCGGCTACGCCGGCCTCGTAGGCCGCATGCAATTTGCCGTCGGGCCCAGTGGCATCGGGTTCGGAACGCTTCAGCGCAGTCGCGAGCAGGCCGGTGCCGAGCGGCTTGGTGAGCACGAGGGCCTGGCCCGGCTGCCCGCCGGCATTGGTCAGCAGGCCCAATCCTCCGGCAGCAGCTGCGATGGTGCCGGTCACCGACATTCCGTAGAGCGGCTCGGGTGCGTCAATGGTGTGACCGCCGGCTACCACCCAGCCGCCGTCGGCCGCGGCATCAGCGCCGCCGGCGAGCACCTCGCCCAGCAAGTCCAGCGGGAGCACATCGCGGGGCCAGGCCGCCAGGTTGAGGGCGAACAGCGGGCTGGCGCCCATGGCGTAGATGTCGCTCGCGGCGTTGGCGGCCGCAATGCGCCCCCACGTGCGGGCATCGTCCACGATCGGCGCGAAGAAATCAGTCGACGCCACCAGCAGCCGGTCGCCGTCGAGGCGCCACACGGCAGCATCGTCGCTGGTGTCGGTGCCCACCAGCAGATCCGGATGCGACGGGGGAGTCAGATGGCGCAGAACCTGCGCCAGCTCGGAAGGTCCGAGCTTGCACGCTCAGCCCGCACCGTGGCTGTACTGGCTCAGCCGGAACGCCGGGCTGTTCGCGGTGCTGTCGGTCGGCACAGCGGCAACGGTATCGACGTGGCCGCCCCGAGCGCCTGAGTCGATCGGCGAGGAGGTGCCGCCTCGCCGCCGCCCGAGATGTGCCTTCCGATTGGGTACTCGTTGGCGACAGGTGCGGGTTCGGCAACCGGGCGGCCTCAGTCGCGACTGCAAACGGCGTCGATAATGAGTTCGAGCGCCGCCGCGGCGTTGAGGCTGTAGGCGACTTCGCAGTTGGGCATGGTGCCGGCGCCGGGCCGCTCGTCGGCGACGGTCATGCCGCGGGTGAGTTCGCCGATTGTCTCCACGGCGACCTGTCGGGCGCCGAAGGTGAACAGCTCGGGGCGGGTTACGGCAAGCACTGCGCAGGGGTCGTGCATGGGCGCGGCATCCAGCCCGGCGCGCTCTCGGTAACCGGCGAGGTAGAAGTCGAACAGGTCCGCCACGAAGCCGGCGACGTTCCCTCCGCTGGCGCGCAGGGTTGCGCTCTCGTTGGGCCCGACGCAGAGCTGGTGGGTGAGGTTGAGCCCGGCCATGCGCACCAGCGGCGCGCCGGCGCCGAACACGATCTGGGCCGCATGAGGATCTGCCCAGATGTTGAACTCGGCGGTCGGCGTGACATTGCCCGGCCCGACAGAGCCGCCCATGAGCGAGATGCCGGCCACCCGCTCGACTATGTCGGGCGCTTGGCGGATGGCCAGCGCGATGTTGGTAAGCGGCCCGACCGGCACCAGCCACACGTCGTCGTGGGCTCGCGCTGTCTCGATGATGCAGCCGACAGCGTCGTTGCTCGCCGGTTCGAGGTGCACATCGGGTCGCGGCGGTCCGTCGAGCCCGGTCGCCCCGTGGGCACGAGGGGCGTGCGCAGCGGGTACGAGCAGCGGTCGGTCCGCGCCCGCATGCACCGGAATGTCCAGCCCGGCGAGCTGGCACATCAGCAGCGCGTTCGCCGTGGTCATCGCGAGCGGGGCGTTCCCCGAGACCGTCGTGATCGCCAGCACCTCGCACTGGCGGGCGGCCAGCAGGATCGCCACCGCGTCGTCGTGGCCTGGGTCGCAGTCGAGAATGATCTTCGGTTTCGCCATGTCGAGTGAGCTGGGGTCTGCGCGGTCTACAGCTTCGTGATGCTGGGCGCGGGCGCGTCGGTCTCGCCCCAGTAGTGGGGGAGGCGCAGGTAGCCGAAGCGCGTCAGCTCCACGGCCGACGGCAGCCCCTGGATCTCCTTGATCCGCTGGATGGAGCGGATGTGGGAAGCCATCTCGTAGAACAGCATCCAGATCGCGCACTCGAGCGTGTTCACGATCAGCCGCTCGTCGTCGGGATCATGCCAAGCACCCCGGGGCAGCACGGTGATGGCGTCATCCCAGAAATGCGTGCTGTGACGAGACTCGACCATCTCGCGGAACGTCTCGACCGGATGAGAGGCGACCACGTAGCGCATCCAGCTCAGGCCCAGATCGAGCTTGTCGAGCAGGTCGGGCACGTGCCAGAACAGCTCAGGATCCAGCCGCAGCTCGTGCTTGTTGTTGGGTCCCTGGTGATGCTCGGACCACACGATGGGTTCGGGAACGTTGCCGTCGGGCCACAGCAGCGTGCCGCAGCGGCGCTTCGCGAAAATGAGCGACACCCAGGCGATGTGGCTGACCTGCCGCCGGATCGACCACCACATCAGCTCCCGCTCGGGAGACTGGTCGTCGAGGTCGAGCTGCGCATCACTCAGCCCGTCGATCTCGGCGCGCAGCCACCCCTCGATGTGGGAGAAGTACGGCATCGTGCCGGCGGCAGCATCGGCCGGCATCTCCAGCACAGAAGGATCGACTCGCGCCATGCCCGAACGCTAGCGATCTGCCCGCCGTCGAGCCGGGGTGCTGGACCGCACTGGGTCGGCGGGGCTCGGCGCCAGCCAGTCTGCGGTCAGTCGGTTTCGAAAGCGCGAGGGTCGGGGCAGGCGCACATGAGGTTGCGGTCGCCGTAGGCGCCGTCGATGCGGCTCACCGGCGGCCAGTACTTGTCGGCCACGAGCGTCGCCACGGCGGTGCCTGCCGGGTAGGCGGCCTCGGTGCGCGAGTAGGGGTGCTCCCACTCGTCGGCCAGTACGTCGATGGCTGTGTGGGGCGCGTTGGCGAGCGGGTTGTCGTCGGCCGGCCACTCGCCCCCCGCAACCTTGTCGATCTCGGACCGGATCGTCGCCATCGCATCGCAGAACCGGTCGATCTCCGCCAGTGACTCGCTCTCGGTGGGCTCGATCATCAGCGTCCCCGCCACCGGGAACGACATGGTCGGAGCGTGGAATCCGAAGTCGATGAGGCGCTTGGCCACGTCGTCCACGCTGGCCCACTCCGAGAACGGCCGCAGGTCCACGATGCACTCGTGCGCGACCAGCCCGTAGCGGCCCTGGTACAGGATCGGGAAGTGCTCGCCGAGCCGCGAGGCCAGGTAGTTGGCCGACAGGATCGCCGTCTGGGTGGCTCGGGTGAGGCCCTCGACGCCCATCATGGCGATGTACATCCAGGGGATCGGCAGGATGCCCGCCGAGCCCCACGGCGCCGATGAGATCGCTCCCGGGCCGGTCGCGGGGCCGGCGTCGGGTGCCAGCGGGTGGTTGGGCAGGTACTTGGCCAGGTGCAGGCCGCACGCCACCGGTCCGATGCCCGGCCCGCCGCCGCCGTGGGGAATGCAGAACGTCTTGTGCAGGTTGAGGTGGCTGACGTCGGCGCCGAACGTGCCCGGTGCAGCGAGGCCGACGAGGGCGTTGAGGTTGGCGCCGTCCACGTAGACCTGCCCGCCCGCTTCGTGCACCTTGAGACAGACCTGCCGGATGCCGTCTTCATAGACACCATGTGTCGAGGGATAGGTGGCCATGAACGCGGCGAGTTGATTGCCGTGCTCGGCGATCTTGGCGTCGAGGTCGTCGAGGTCAACATCGCCGTCGTCGGTGCAGCCCACCACCACGACCCGCATGCCGGCCATCACCGCAGACGCCGCGTTGGTGCCGTGCGCGGAGGAGGGGATGAGGCACACGGTGCGGTGGGTGTCGCCGCGGTCGTCGTGGTAGCCACGGATGGCGAGCAACCCGGCCAGCTCGCCCTGCGAACCCGCATTGGGCTGCAACGACACGGCGTCGTAGCCGGTGACCGCCGCCAGCCACCGTTCGAGGTCGGCGATGATCTGGCGGTAGCCCTCCCATTGGTCCTGCGGCGCGAACGGGTGGATGTCGGCGAACTGCGGCCAGGTCACCGGGGTCATCTCCGCTGCGGCGTTGAGCTTCATCGTGCAGCTGCCCAGCGGGATCATCGACCGGTCCAGTGCCACGTCGTACGAGGCCAGACGGCGCAGGTAGCGCATCATCTCGGTTTCGGTGCGGTAGGAGTGGAACGTGGGGTGCGTGAGGTACTCGCTGGTGCGCCGCAGCTCGCTTGCGATGCCCGACGGCGCCGAAGCCGCCAGCTCTGCCACCGTGTCGACATCGGTTGACCTGCCGCCTCCGGCCATTCCGAGTGCATCCAGGAGGTGCGCGACCGTTGCCTCGTCGCAGGTCTCATCCAGCGAGATGCTGAACGTGTCTGCGTCGACACGGCGCAGGTTGAAACCCGCTGCGAGCGCAGCGTCCACGACGAGGTCGGCACCGCCGGCGACCTCCACCGTCAGCGTGTCGAAGAAGGTGCTGTTGCGCACCGACAGTCGGCCTGACGTGTCGTCGGGGGCGCCGCGTGGCGTGCCGCTCGACCCGATGGTCCGCAGGCCAGCGGCGAGCGCCGCCGTCAGCCGATGCACGCGCTCAGCGATGCCCGCCAAACCTTCGGGGCCGTGCCACACCGCATACATCGAGGCCACGACGGCGAGCAGCACCTGCGCGGTGCAGATGTTGCTGGTGGCGCGCTCGCGCCGGATGTGCTGCTCACGGGTCTGCAGCGCCAGCCGGTACGCGGTCCTGCCGGCCGCGTCCACCGAGACGCCCACGAGCCGTCCCGGCATCGAGCGGCGGTGCTTCTCGCTGGTCGCGAGGAATGCTGCATGCGGGCCGCCGAAGCCGAGCGGCACGCCGAAGCGCTGCGAGCTGCCCACCACGATGTCGGCGCCCTGCTCGCCGGGCGGCTGCAGCACGCAGCACGCCAGCAGGTCGGCCGTGACGGCCGCAACCGCACCCGTGTCGTGCAGGGCTTCGATCACTGGCTGAAGGTTGCGGACAGCGCCGCTGCTGCCGGGATACGCCAGCAACGCTCCGTACACCTCCGCAGGTTCCAGATCGGTCGCCGGGTCGCCCGCCACGATGTCGATGCCGAGCGGCTGGGCACGTGTGCGAACCACATCGATGACTTGGGGATGGCAGTCGGCATCGACGAAGAAGCAGTCCGGCCCGCTGCGTGTGATGCGCCGCGCCATGGCCATCGCCTCGGCGGCCGCGGTGCCCTCGCACAGCAGCGATGAGTTGGCGATCTCCATTCCCACCAGGTCGCACACCATCGTCTGGTAGTTGAGCAAGGCCTCGAGTCGCCCCTGGGAGATCTCGGGCTGGTACGGCGTGTATGCCGTGTACCACGACGGGTCTTCCAGCACGCCGCGCCGGATGACTGCAGGTGTGAGGGTGCCGTAGTAGCCTAGCCCGATCAACGAGTGCGCAGCCGTGTTGGCGTTCGCCAGCCAGCGCATCGCTGCGGTGGCTTCCGTCTCGGTGAGAGGCCGGTCGATGCCGTCGAGCACGATCGGCTCGTCGATGCGGATCTCGGCGGGCACGGCGGCATCGACGAGGTCGGTCAGCGAGCTGAACCCGAGCCGCTTGAGCATGACAGCAACGTCGTCCGGCCCCAGGCCGATGTGACGTGCTGCGAATGCCCCTTCTGCGCTCGTCGGTACCGGGGGTTCACTCATTCCATGCCTCCGTGCAGGGGCTTCGTGCGGTCTCGTTCATGGCCACGGCTTCGCCTTTCGGCCCGGCCTCTTGCTCACGGCGATCATCACGACGGCCGCCAGTAGCGGTGTTCCACGAACGGCAGCGGGGCGACCCGGCATGGCTCGGTGCCCTTGCGACCCTCGGCAAACAGCTCCGTGCCGTCAGCCGAATGCTCGGACGCCACATAGGCCATGGCGATCGGCGTTTCGACGGTCGGGCCGTAGCCGCCGCTGGTCACTATCCCGACGCTGGCACCGGCGGCGTCGGTCAGCGCGGCGCCGTCGCGAATCGGCCGGCGGCCCTCGGCTGCGATGCCAACGCGCTGGCGCGGCGACCCGTCGCGCAGCTGCGCCGTGATGATCTCCGCGCCGGGAAATCCGGCCTCAGCGCGCCGTCGCTTCGGGATCGACCAACCCAGCCCGGCCTCGGCGGGGGTCGTCGCCTCGGTGAGTTCGTGGCCGACCAGCGGCAGGCCCGCTTCGAGGCGCAGCGTGTCGCGGGCGCCGAGCCCTGCGGGGGCAACTTCGTCAGCGTCCAGCAGCAGCCGTGCAATATGCATCGCCTCACTCGCCGGGATGGCGACTTCGAATCCGTCCTCGCCGGTGTACCCGCAGCGCGACACCTCGCACTCGACGCCGTCGATCGGCAGCGTGGATGTCGACATGAACGCCAGATCGGCGGCTGCGGGCGTCAACTGGGCCAGCACGTCGACCGCTGCGGGACCTTGCAGTGCAATAAGCGCCAGGTCGGTTCGCACCTCGATGCGTACATCGCCATCGTCGCCGCCGCCGTTGGCTTCCCGCAGCATCGACAGATCGGCCTCGGTGCGCACCGCATTGACCACGATGCGCAGCCGGTCGGCATGACACGACACGATCAGGTCGTCGAGCACGCCGCCCGCAGCCGTTGTGAACAGCGTGTACCTCATCCGTCCCGGGGCAAGGCTGGTGATAGCGCCCGGCACGCAGCGTTCCAGCCAAGCCGCCACATCGTGCACTTCGTCTCCGGCGGCGGGATGCAGCTCGACAATGCCCATGTGGCTGACATCGAACAGTCCGGCCGCCGCGCGGGTGGCGCGGTGCTCGGCAACGGTGCCGTCGCCGTAGCGCATCGGCAGCGCGTGGCCGCCGAAGTTGACCATCCGGCCGCCGAGTTCGGTGTGCAGGTCGAACAGCGGGGTGCGTACGCCGCCGTTGGCGTCAGTCATCAGTCGGTCCGGCTCAGCCTCAGTCGGCCAGCAGCTCGGCGATGCGACCCTTCGGACGACCGACGATGGCCCGGTTGCCGCGCACCACGACGGGACGCTGCATGAGCGCCTTGCGTCGGCTCAGCAGCTCCACCACTGCGTCGGCGTTGCCGACGTAGTCATCGGCGTTCAGGTTCAGCTTCTTGAACTGCGAGTCCTTGCGCACCAGGTCTTCGACGGGGTCCTCGAGTATCGACACCAAGTGTTCGAGCGTCTCCCGGTCGGGCGGCGTCTTCATGTAGAGGACGACATCGGCCTCCACTCCAGCTTCCTCGGCGACCGCCAAGGCACTCCGGGAAGAGTTTCAATGCGGGTTGTGGTAGATCGTCACTTCGGACATGAGGCCGAAGTTACCTGCGTGAGCCGCCCAGTTATGGACATGCAGGCATGAATGTCACGGCAGCAACGCCGAAAGCGGTCGCTCCGTGCTCAGCGGTGTCGCCGAGGCGTCGGCGGCTTCGACTTCCTCACGCGTGACGCCCAGCATGAACAGGATCGCGTCCAGGTACGGCACGTTCACGGTGGTGTCGGCCGCATCGGCAACCACCGGCTTGGCGTTGAAGGCGATGCCGAGCCCGGCTGCCGTCAGCATGGGGAGATCGTTGGCCCCGTCGCCCACCGCCACGATCTGCTCCAGCGGCACACCCTCGATGTAGGCAAGCTGGCGCAGCAGCCGCGCCTTGGCCTCGGCGTCGATCACCTCGCCGACCACCTCGCCGGTCAGCCTGCCGTCGCGGATCTCGAGCTCGTTCGCGTAGGCGTGATCGAACTTGAACCGCTTCGCGAGGTGATCGGTGAAGTGCGTGAAGCCGCCCGAGATGATCGCCACCTTGTAGCCCAGCCGCTTCAGGGTGCGGGCGAAGGTGCGGGCGCCCCGCGTGAGATTCATGTGCACAATGGCCGTGTCGATGATCGCGACGGGCTGGCCGGTCAGCAGCCTCACCCGCTGGCGCAGCGCCGTCTCGAAGTCGATCTCGCCGGCCATGGCCGCGGCGGTCAGCTCCGCCGAGCGAGCTTCGTGCCCGGCCTCGGCGGCCAGCAGGTCGATCACCTCGTTGCGGATCAGGGTGGAATCCACGTCCATCACGATCATGCGGGTCGAGCGCCGTGACAGGCCGTGGGGCTGAACCGCGATGTCGATCCGGCGGTCTGCGGCCACCTCGATCAGGTCGGTTCGCAGCTTGTCGCTCTCCGCTCCTTCGACCAGGAACTCGTAGCTCCACACCGGGAAGCGGGAGAGGCGGTGGATGCGGTCGATGTTCCCGCCGCTGGCGGCGATGGCCCCGGTCACGACCGACAGGTCGGCGGGCTTGAGCTCGGGCGCCAAGGCGGTCACCACGAGACGCTCCGCATGCTTGGTCGGCGTGGCGTCGACGACCTCGAAGTTCATCTCCAGGCCCCGCTCGTAGCCGAACAGCAGAACCTCTTTGACGAGGTCTCGGCCTGCAGGAACCGTGATCGCGAGCCCGAGCGTGAGCTGGCGGCGGACGACGACCTGCTCCATGTCCTGCACGTCCGCGCCGGCACCCGAGAGCAGTGCCAGCAGGTCGGTGGTGATGCCTGGGCCGTCGGGGCCGGTCACCCGGATGAGGATCGTGTCCCTGGGCGCACTGTCGTCCGCTGAATCGCCGGCAGCATCGTCGGCGCCGCCGCCGGCAGCGTCGTCGGCTGCATTGTCGTCAGGGGCCATTGGGTCGCGCAGGCTACCGCCCGGTCGGGCTATGAGAATCTGGCATCGCCGCGTAGGCTCAAGCCATGCCGAGCTACCGATCTGTCACCTCTACAGCAGGCCGAAATCAGGCCGGGGCTCGAGCGTTGTGGCGTGCCACCGGCATGACCGACGAGGACTTCGGCAAGCCGATCATCGCCATCTCCAACTCGTTCACCCAGTTCGTTCCGGGCCATGTCCATCTGAAGGACCTGGGCCAGCTCGTCGCCCGCGAGATCGAGGCCGCTGGGGGCGTGGCGAAGGAGTTCAACACCATCGCCGTCGACGACGGCATCGCCATGGGCCACGACGGGATGCTCTACAGCCTGCCGTCGCGAGACCTCATCGCCGATGCGGTCGAGTACATGGTGAATGCCCACTGTGCCGATGCGCTCGTGTGCATCAGCAATTGCGACAAGATCACCCCCGGGATGCTCAACGCCGCGATGCGGCTGAACATTCCGACCGTGTTCGTCTCCGGCGGTCCCATGGAAGCCGGCAAGACGAAGCTGGCCACCCAGAAGGTCGACCTCATCAACGTGATGGTGGTGGCCGCCGACGACTCCGTCAGCGACGAGGACGTCGCCGAGATGGAGCGATCGGGCTGTCCCACCTGCGGTTCGTGCTCGGGCATGTTCACGGCCAATTCCATGAACTGCCTCACCGAGGCGCTGGGCCTGTCGCTGCCGGGCAACGGGACGGTGGTGGCGACCCATTCGGACCGCCGTGAGCTGTTCCTGGAGGCAGGGCGATTGGTAGTCGAGCTGTGCCGCCGTTACTACCAGGAAGACGACGCATCGGTGCTGCCGCGCTCGATCGGCAGCTTCGAGGCATTCGAGAACGCCATGACGCTCGACATCGCCATGGGCGGGTCCACCAACACGATCCTGCACCTGCTGGCCGCCGCCCAGGAGGCCGAGCTCGACTTCACGATGGCCGACATCGACCGGCTGTCGCGCAAGGTGCCCAACATCTGCAAGGTGGCGCCGGCGTCGGAGTTCTTCCACGTCGAGGACGTGCACCGTGCCGGCGGGGTCATGGGCATCATGGCCGAGCTGAACCGGGCGGGCCTCATCGCCAACCAGGTGCCGACGGTGCATTCGCCGACCATGTTCGACGCCATCTCCCGCTGGGACGTGGCCACCAACGACGATGCGTCGCTGGCCGAATTCTTCCGGGCCGGTCCGGCGGGCATCCCGACGCAGGTGGCGTTCAGCCAGTCAGAGCGCTACCGCACGCTGGACGTCGACCGCGAGCGGGGCTGCATCCGCTCGGTCGACTGCGCGTACTCCGCCGATGGCGGGCTGGCGATCCTGTACGGCAACCTCGCCCCCGACGGCTGCGTGGTGAAGACCGCCGGGGTGGACGAGTCGATCTGGGTGTTCTCCGGCCCGGCTCACGTGGTCGAGAGCCAGGACGAAGCGGTCGAGCACATTCTCGACGGCGAGGTCGTGGCCGGCGATGTGGTGGTGGTTCGATACGAGGGGCCGCGTGGCGGCCCGGGCATGCAGGAGATGCTGTACCCCACCTCGTACCTGAAGTCGAAGGGACTCGGCAAGGCGTGTGCGCTCGTCACCGACGGTCGGTTCTCGGGCGGCACATCAGGCCTGTCGATCGGCCATGTCTCGCCGGAGGCTGCCTCGGGCGGTCTCATCGGGCTCGTGCGCAATGGCGACATCATCGAGATCGACATCCCGAACCGCACGATCAACCTCGCCGTCGACGACGCCGAGTTGGACCGGCGCCGCGCCGAGCAGGACGAGGCGGGCTGGCAGCCAGCCGAGCCCCGCCCACGCCAGGTCAGCACCGCCTTGCGTGCCTACGCGGCAATGGCCACCAGCGCCGACAGGGGCGCGGTGCGCGACCTGTCGATGCTGGGCTGAGCAGCTCACCCTGACAGCCGCTTCGGACCAGATTGCTCGCGTCAACCCGCGTGCCCTGCTCGCTCTGCCTCGCGCCTTCCGCGGAACCGCGGCGGCACAGTGAAGGGGTTCCCCTGACTCCGTCCGAGGCTGCGCCGTAACCTCACTGCGGTGACGGCGACGGACAGCGCCCTCGAGACTCCGGCCCAGCCGGACCACAGCCATCTCGACTCGGCGCGCGGCTGGGTGACCGCATGCGGCGCGGCGATCGTCGTCATGGCCGGCTTCGGCACCATCTACAGCTTCACCGCCTTCGCCAACGACATGGCCGAAGAGTTCGACACCGGCCTGGGCCCGATCTCGATCGTGTTCGGGGTCACCGTGTTCCTGTACTTCGGAAGCGCCGTGGTGTCGGGCCGTCTCTATGACCGCTTCGGCATCGTGCCCCTGCTGATCGTCGGCGGCGCCCTGTTCGTCGGCGGGCTGGTTGCCACCTCGCAGGTATCGGTGCTGTGGCATGGCTACCTGCTGTTCGGCTTCGGTCTCGGCTTCGGCGGCGGCCTGTTCAACGCTCCGCTCTTCGCGCTCACCGCGATGTGGTTCGCGAAGCATCGGGCGATGGCCCAAGGAATCGTGGCGACGGGTTCTGGGCTCGGGACGATGATCTATATCCCGCTCGCCCAGTGGCTCCTGCGCGAATACGGCTGGCGCGCCGGCATGCGTTGGCTGGCCGTGATCGCCGCAGTGATCCTCGTGTTCGGACTGCTCGTCATTCGCCAGCCCCCGAGAGTCGAGATGGGCGACCCCCGCAGGCATCTGTCGCTGGTGGTGCGGACATCCGCGTTCTGGCAGATGGGACTCGCCGGCATCATGTTCACCATTGCCGTCATCGGCACGATCGGACTGCTCATACCGTTTGCTGTCGACGACGGCGTGCCTGAGATCGCGGCGGGGTTGCTCGGCTTCACGGTCGGGTTGTCGAGCATCGTGGGCCGGCTCGCTCTGACGAGCCTGGCGAGGCCCTTGGGTTCGGTTCGGCTGTTGAAGATCGCTTTCATGGGGCTGCCGGTTGCCTACGCCGTATGGTTCGTCAGCACGCGGGTGAGCGTGCTCGAGACCAAGTACGTCTTGCTGGTCGTATTCGTCTCTGTGCTTGGCGTCTCCTATGGCGGATTCGTGGCACTGCTGGGCGATGTCACCGCCCATCTGTTCGGTTTGGCCGGCATCGGCGCGGTGGTCGGCATCTTCTTCTTCTTTTCCGGCACGGGTGCACTCATCGGCCCGCCGCTGCTGGGCTTCACCCGAGATGCGAGCGGTGGCATCACGACACCGATCGCGATGGTCGGGTTCATCGCCTTGGTGGGTGTCTTCGTGCTCCTGCCGATGACCCGCCATCCGCTGGCACTGCCGACCTACATCGGGCCAGGCGGAGTGCCATCGCGGGTCACCGCATCGCCGCGCCAAGTACCGATGACCGAGGCATCACCAGCGCCAGCGGCGCAGCGACCGCTTGCACCGGTGCGGCTGCGTGGCACAGTGCCCGCCCCGGCTACGGCCGGAGTCGCCGCCAGCGCTGCGGCCAGAACAGTGCAGCGACCGCTGGAGACTGTGGGCGCAACAACGCCATCGCCGACTCCCGCAGCGATTCCCATGGTCCCGACAGTCCCGGCAGTCCCGAGCGTTCGTCCGCTGGACGACGGTCTCGTGGCTGCGATGTCGCAGCCGCGTTCCGCCGCCCTGCAAGATGCGCCACCCGAGGTGTTCTGGCCAGTTCTGCTCGATGATGCGCAGAGTTACAACGGCGTCGATGAGCCTGCGAGCGCCAGTGACATGGCCCGCAGCAATTGAACCTGATCGCTGGTTCACTTGCCTCGCACGAGTTCGCAGATGCAGCCGATACAGCCGATACAGCCAACGCAGTTCCTCGGGAGGCAAGCGGGGTGAGCGACCAGCCACAGGAACCACTGGAGCCGCAGCCGACCGACGCCGTGCCCCGGGCTCCCGTGCCGGTGCTGAGCGGCACGGTGCAGGAGGGGTGGATCGACTACAACGGCCACCTCAACGCCGGCTACTACCTGGTGGCCTTCGACGACGCCATCGCGCCGTGGATGGACTTCATCGGCATGGGTACCGCCCATCGTGAGGTGCGCGACATCACGACGTTCTCGGCGGAGAACCACATCACCTATGTGCGCGAGATCGGGCCCGATGAGCCATATGTCATATCGGTCCAGCTGCTGGGATTCGACCGCAAACGGGTGCATGCCTTCCAGACGATGTTCCAGACCCGCGATGACTACCTCGTCGCCACCTGCGAAGTCATGTCGTTGCACATCGACGGCCCGACTCGGCGTGTGGGGTTGATGGCCGACGAGCCCTACCGGCGGCTCGGCGAGATCTGGGAGGCACACCAGCACTTGCCGGTGCCGCCCCAGGTCGGCCATGTGATCAGCATCCGGCCCTCGGAGGAGGCCTCGCTGCACCCCGACCTCGCCTGAGGTTCGGGCCTAGCGCGGCCGTCGCTGTCGCGAGTCGTCTGCGGGCGTACCTGCACAAGCCCCGCCCGACGATTCGGCAACCCGGTCGAAGTCGCGGCATGCTGACTAACTTGCGGCCGTGGAGATCTTCGGCGTGGTCAACGCCTCTCCGGACTCGAAGGCCGACTTCTCGGTGGTTGAGGGTTGCGCCGAAGCTGCCGCACGAGGAGCCGAGCTGCTGGCCGAGGGCGCCGACCATTTCGACCTCGGCGGCGAAGGCTCCACGCCGGGAAGCGACGAGGTCAGCGCCGACGACGAGTGGCGCCGAGTCGAAGGGCCGCTGCGCGGGCTGCTGTCGCTGGGTGCTGAGGTGGCGATCGACACCCGCAAGCCCGACGTAGCGCGCCGAGCCCTCGACGCCGGCGCAACGGTGCTGAATGCGGGCGACGCTTTGCAGTCACTCGAGATGATCAAGCTTGCTGCGGAGCGCGAGGTCACCGTGGTGCTCCCGTTCATGCTGGGCCGTGACTTCCGCAGCGTCCGCGATGTGCGAGGTGACCCGGTGACGGTCATGGTCGAATGGTTCGCCTCGCGGATCGAGCGACTGCGCGAGGCGGGGGTGAAACAGCAGCTGCTGCTCGACTGTGGTGTCGGCTTCGGCCCGCACGACATGGACTGGCCCGAACGAGCGGCCTACCAGCGAGCCATCTACAGCGGCCTCGGCGAGCTGCGCCGCTTCGACCTGCCGCTGTACGTGCCAGTGCCCTGGCTGCAGACACCCGACCGCCTCGAACTGCTCGATCTGGCGCTCACCCAGCAGCCCGACTACGTGCGAGCCCACCGCCCCGCCCAGGTCCGCGAACACCACGCCGCCCTCACCGCAGCCAGCTAGATCGGGTCCCCTACGGCGGCGTCGAAAATGACTACGCACCAGAACCCATCGGCGGATACGGTCGCCGGTAGCGGCCGACCCCGTGGCGAAGGGGCCGAGGACCATGTGAGCGCAGGTGCAACCGATGGGCGAGTGGATCGATGCAGGGCTGTCGCTGGTGAGCCGCCGTCGCCGCCGGCTTCGCGGCATGAGGAGGCTGGTTGCCGAGTATGAGGCTGAGCACGGCTCGTTCACGGATGACGAATTGGAGGCGCTGAGGACCCGGAACCTCGTTGCGGCAGAGGCCGTCCGGGCAGAGGTACACGAACGGGCGGCGTCTCGTGAGCCTGGTACTTGATGCTGGCGCGTTTGTGGCGCTCGAGCGTCGCGACCGTGACATGTGGGCCATCCTCGGGCTGAGCGAGCGCAGCGGGAGCACCGCCAGGACCCACGGCGGTGTCATTGCGCAGGTGTGGCGGTCAGGCGGCGGGCGACAGGCCGTGCTGGCTCGCGCCGTTCGGAGCATTGAGACGTTGCCGCTCGACCTGCGTCTTGGACAACAGGCGGGCAGGTTGATGGCTCGCGCGGGGTTGCATGACGCCATAGACGCAGCCTTGGTCGCAATGTGCAAGGACGGCGATCAGATTGCGACGTCCGACCCGAGCGATCTTGGACGCCTCGTCGCGGCCGCGGGCATCCGAATCGACGTCATCCCGGTCTGATCGCCCCCGACCGTCCCACGCGCGCTGGCGTCGACGGGCGAGCAACCGGCCCCCCGGGAGCTTCAGTGTGGGGGTGCTCGGGGCCCGTTGCGTCCGCTGACGTCGTTGGTTGGCCGGTCTGCTGGCGGGCCTGCGGGTCGGTCTGTTGGTCGGCCGGCGGGTTGGTGTGCCGATGGGCCTTCGGGCTGGTCCGTGGGCCGGTGTGTCGGTTGGTTTGGTGGTTGAAGCCCGAAACCGGGGACATCGGGGTTCCACTCGACGGTGAAGCCTTGTCGGTGGATCTTGTCGTTGTGGCAGTCCGGGCAGACCGTGACGAGGTTGTCGTAGTCGGTGCGTCCGTCGTGTCGCCAGAAGTCGATGTGGTGGTGCTGGCAGCGCTCGGGCGGAATGCCGCACCCGACGCAGCCTTTGTCTCTGAATGCGAGCGCGGCACGCTGCATATCGGTGGCGGTGCGGCTGGTGCGTCCCATGCGAAGGTCGCCGGTAGCGGCCTCGAAGATCGTCGGCAGCACCTGGGCGTCGACCGCGATCTTGGCGATCTCATCGATGGGGATCGGCGTGCTGTCTGCGAGGCGGCCGTTGGCGAGTTGGTGGTTGACCATGTCGTAGTCGGCCACGACGATCAGCGACGCGCCCGAGGGACGCTTGGCGTCGGGGTCAAGCATGAGCTGGGTGATGGCGTCGGCAGTGCGCTGTGGGGGAGTGCGCTGCGCTGCGGCGTCTTCGTTCTTGAACAACCGCCGTTCGGTGGCGGCGATCACTGTGCCGAGGCGAGCGCCGGTAAGCGGGTCGACCTCGAGATGCACGACGGTCATGCCGTCGCAGTGACGGGTAACGATCTTGCCCGAGCGTGCCTGGCGCTGCCGCTCCAGTACCGATACGCCGTCATCCGCGCTGACCTCGGCGACATGGCGAGCAACGGTGCGGCGGAATTCGTCATAGCCCTCATGGGGTGCCCGGCCGGCCAGGAATCCCTCGTCTATTGGGGCATCGCCGGCGGCGCGAGCGATCAGCTGCGCATGGCCCACCGGAACCGATCCCTCGGCGAGTCCCTCCCGTGTCGCGTTCAGTTCTCCGAGCCGTACAGCGTCGCGGACCTCGCCACGTGCTTTGCGGCCCGAGACCGCCATGACGTTCGTGGCGGCGTGCGCGGCAGCACCGTCGCCGCTGCGGCGGGCGATCTCGCCCAGCGTGTCGGCTTTCATTGCCGCCAGCCGCGACTCGGCCCGAGCGATCTCACCCAACCGCGCACGCAGACCGGCCCCGCACAATCCGACTACATCGACCGCATCCACACGCACGCCGCCCGCCGAGCCCTCAGCCTCCGAACCGGTCCCGGCGCTGTCCCCTGGCATGGCGGTGGGGAGCGTGGTTCCGACCGATGCACTCTCGCGCCCCAGGTCGGTTTCGGCGTCGCGGGGCGGTCCGGCAGACGGGGGTGTGGAAACGCCCGGCGCGTTCTCGCGCCCTGAGTCGGGCTCGGCGCCGCCAGACGGAATCGCAATCGCTAAGGCATCTGCGGAGAGCGCTCCGTTGTGCCCTGAAGCGGGTTCCGCGCCGTTCCTCAACATGAGAACAACCGTACGGAGGGGGTGTTACAAGGTCACGATGCTTGTTTCCACCAGGCACGGCAGAACCAGACGCGGCTTGATCTACGATCCTCCGACGTGCCGCGTGGTCGGCGGAACTGCGGGAGGATCAGTGGGGTTGGAAGACGTACTTGCCAAGGCGCGCACGGAACTATCGCCCGGAAATCTGGGGCTCGAGACGAATGTGCAAGTCAAAGTTGTGCGCCCCATCTTGCGCGGCTTGGGATGGGATGATGCTGATTCTTCGCATCTGCGAGCCGAGTTCAAGACTGATTACGGACGGGTCGACGAAGCGCTCCTCGACGAGTTTGGCAACCCGTTGGTCTTCGTCGAGGCCAAGAAGCAAGGTCATCTGAAGGACGCGACTCGCCACTACAAGGCGCTGAGGCAGATCTTTCGCTACGCCAAGTACCGAGAAGTGCCGATCCTGCTGCTCATCGACGGCGAGACGTGGCACTTCTACCTGCGCCGGGCTCCAGGGCCGCCGGCAGAGCGTCGCTTCCTGCGGCTGACCCTGACCGAGCCCGCCGATATCGAGCAAGCGGCTTCCGATCTCCGCACGTATCTCAGCCGGGACGCCATGCTCCAAGGCGACTCCCTACGTGCCGCCCGCGCGCGGTTGAAGCGAGAGACGGCACGCAGCAAGAGGCGACGCGACATGGCAGCCGCGTGGCAGGCGTTGCTGGAAGCCGGCGACAAGTCTCTGCGGTCGCTGATAGCCGACAAGGTCGAACGAGACGTCGGTAAACGGCCCCCGGCAGCCGAACTCACCGACTTTCTTCGCGAACAGGGCGCACTCGCGCCCCTCGACGGCGAGCCGGCACCATCCTCACTGCGGCCATACACCTACGACGAATTGTTCCCAGACGACCTGCCCCGAACGGACTACACCCAGGACGAACTTGAACACCTATCGCCGGAAGAGATGTCCGACGTCGTCGAATGGTGGGCCGAGTGGGGGCTGGACGAGCCCGCAGAATCCGACCCGGCGTCGGATGACTCGAGCCAGATCGTTGAATTCGTGCTGGCTGCACAGCGCACCTACGAGGGTTGGGCGACTGCTGCCAATGAGATCCGTGAAGCGGCCGAAGAACACGACGATGAGCAGACGTATCTCGAAGCCACGCGCATGGCCGATCTTCGACAACTCGCGAGGCGCCTGCCTGTCCAGCCAAGCGGTCGAAGCAAGCAGGACCTCGTAGAAGCACTGGTCGAGTGCCTCGACTGGTTCTGACGGGCGCAGGCACCGGTTCCGCTGAATGTCGCCGGCACGCAACGCCCCGTCGAAGGCGCCATCGGCGAGCACTGCCTGCGAGAAGGCGTAACCCCGGCCGTTTGCCGTAGCAGGGACGGTTCCGGGGTCTTCACAGACGACTATACGGTCGGCGGCGCCGCGGCCAGCGTCCAGGCGTAATGCCGACTGGTTGCAAGCCGGTTCACTGCCTCTCACCGGGCCGTGAGACGCCAACTGCCTGCGCACAAAGGGGTAGTCGGCTCGACGGGTACACATCGTCACGACCGGCCTGTCGTGCAAGACGGCATGGTGCCTGAGGCCCGGCAGCGGCCGGTTTGTGCCTGCCGCTGCACAGCAGCGTCGTCCCGTACAAGCCGTTGGCTGCGCTCGCAGGCTCGGCTACGGTCGCGGCTGTCACGCACATAGCCCCATGTTTTGGGGCGGTTCATCACCAGTGGAGAGGCCCAGCCGGGTCCCTTCGGGCGTGATGAGCCCGTGCGTGACACACAGACTTCTCCACCGAAGGGACCCACCATGCCGAGAATCATCGCCGTCGCGGTCGCCATGACGCTGCTCGTCAGTTGTGCCAATACCGACCGCGAGGCAGATGCCTCGGGCACTGAGCCGGACACGACCGAGGCTCCCACCACAACGACAATGCCGACCACCACGATGGCTCCGACCACGACCGTGCCGCCGACGACCACCTACGCGTTGACTGTCACCCTGTTCGACGAAGAGCGCTTCCGTCCTCTCAGCGACCGTCAGTGCAGTCGGGCGACTGATCCCGGCAAGAGCTTCGACAACGTGCCGAGCGCTACCTATTCACTGGTCGATCGAACGAACAACATCATTGGCATTCTGTTCCCGGTGGCCGAGCAACAGCCAGATTGCACGTTTGCCTACACGGGCGAGTTCGAAGTGCTGCCCGACCTATTGTTGATACGAGGTCCGCGGATGCAGCAGAACGGATTCCCAGTGCGCCGCAGCGACTGGGCCGAGAATCGAGCAGTGGCAGGCCAGATTGTCACGCTGCTTGTCGATCTGTCGCTCAGCGTGAACACCGAATGGCTCGACTGAGGCACTGCGTCACGTTCGCCCGCTGCCACCAACGCCAGCAAATCAGCTCGACATGGTCGAGCCCTAGCGGCCCTGATCTACGATCCTCCCAACCGTCGTGCGGTCGTCGGCAACCGGGGAGGATTCGTGGGACTCGAGGAAGCGCTCGTCAAGGCGCGGGCCACACTCGAATCGGGTGATCTTCACAGCGAAGCTGCGGTCCGGCTCGCGGTGATCGTGCCAGTGCTGACGGCGCTCGGGTGGGACCCTGCCGATCCAAAGCAGTGGGTTCCGGAAATGCCGGTGCCGAGCGGTCGGGTCGATGACGCGCTCAAGAGCGATACGGGAACGCCGCTGGTCTTCGTAGAAGCCAAGAAGCATGGCAATTTGAGCGCGAAGGCTGAAGAGCAGCTCTTCGACTACGCGGCGAAGCAAGGCGTCCCGATGCTGGTGTTGACCGATGGAGACACCTGGGATCTGTACCTAGCTATGGCGGCTGGCGAACCCCATGAGCGGCGCTTCGCGCACGTTGAATTGACTCAGAGCAGCAACATGGCCAACATCGCCGCGGACCTCTCAAGATTCCTGCAGCGCGCCGCCGTGGTGAATCAGCAGGCGAATTTTGCAGCGCAACAACGGCTTGCAGAGGTGAACGACCGCCTCAAGGGCAAACGGGGATTGGCGTCGGGCTGGTTGTCGCTCTTGCAGGAAGGCGATGATCTTCTGCCGGAGCTGTTGATCGATCGGGTCGAGGAACGCACCGGCTCGCGTCCATGGGCTGAGGATGTAGATGCGTTTCTCGCAGGGCTAGCCGACCGGCTCAGCGCATCAGCGTTACCACCGAAGCAATTCGCGGATATTGCCGCCTGGCTGCAGGCCGCACCTGCGAACTTGACCTCAGAGATGAAGGCCACAGTGACGAAGTGGCGCAAGCAGCTCAGCGACCCCTCGTCGGAACCGGCGCCGAAGCCAACGAAGAAGCGCCGACCAACCTCGGTGCAGGGCAACCTACGCGGCTTTCGCCACGGCGGCGAGATGCTGCCCGCAAAGAACGGCTGGGAGACGCTGACACTGCTGGCGTCCGTCCTCGAGCAACACAAGCCTGGGTTCTTGGCAGATCTTGCAGCACTCGGGTCACCCGATCTCAAGTGGCCGCGCGCCTTGCGTTCCGATGATGCGCGACTCGAGGAACCGACGGCGCCCAGCTACCGTCCGGTCAATGACCACGGCAACTGGTTGCTCTTGGTGCATGGTTCAACCTCGACCAAGCTCAAGTGGATGAAGCGAATGGTCGAGCTGGCCGATCTTGTGTGGACGACCGACGTCGAGCCGATCTTTGAGAACCCGAGCAAGTAGCAACCACCCGGGTCGGTAGTTCCTCGCCGCGAAAGCGGGAACTAGCCGGCGGCGGGTTCTAGGGCTACCCGGACGTGCTTGTGGTGGGGGGTGAGTGACAGCCAGTCGCGGTCTTCGATGTCGGTGAGCTCGTTGACGGCCACGCCGTGGATCTTGTGCTCGCCGTCTTCGTCGGGATACTCGGTGCCGAACCCGTGGGGGAGCGTCACGTGGCCGGCCATGACCGTGTCGGTGACCTCCGCCGGTGCTTCTGCCTCGCCGCGCTTGGACACGATTCGCACCCGGTCGCCGTCCACCACGCCGAGCGTGGTGGCGTCGTCGGGATTGATGCGCAGCGAGCCGGCCTTGTCCTTCTTGCGCCACTCGGGATCACGGATCACGTCGTTGGCGTTGGATGACCGGCGCTCGCCCGCCGAGAGCACGAACGGGAAGCGATCCTGCCCGATGGCGGGTTCCTCGTCGGCCAGCGACCGGAACTCCTCCTCCAGCTCCTCGATGTACAGGTGGATCTTGCCGTCGGGGTGCGCGATGCGGTCCCACGTCTGGGAGTACTCGCTGACGCTGTAGATCATCCCCGACGGCGAGTCGACGAGCTTGTCGAACAGGTTGCTGGCCAGCTCCAGCCCCTCGCCCTCGACGCCAGCGGCCCGCACCTCGTCGGGATAGCGCATGGAGGCCTGCATGGCCGAGCCGAACATGATCGCCGCGGGCGCCATGTTGCCCAGCGTCGGCCCGAGCGAGTCGTACAGGACAACCGGCAGCTTGGCGCCCACGTCAGGATCAGATGTCGACGCCTGCCCCAGCGCGTCGATGAAGGCACCACGACCCTGCTGCGCCGCATCGGCCAGCCCGTCGGTGCCCGCGGGGCGCCCGCCCATCGCGGCCACGAGCCGGCTGTGGATCTCGGCCTCTGGCAGCGACTCGCCCAGCGGCTCGAGGATCGGGTGGCGCACCTGGAAGTAGTTCGCAGGCATCTCGCCGGCGAAGAACGTGGCCTCGGGCTTTTCGTACTGCGAGCAGGCCGGCAGCACATAGTCGGCAGCGCGAGCCGTCTCGGTCATCGCCACGTCGATCACCACCAGGCATTCCAGCTTGGCGAACGCCTCGCGGAACCGCTTCGAGTCGGGCAGCGTGTGCAGCGGGTTTGCCGATTCCACGATCATTCCCCGGAAACGGTTCGGGTGATCGGTGTCAATGCAGTCGGGAATGGCCGCGCAGGCAACGAGGCCCGAGAGCATGGCGTTGCCGGTGACCGGGTCGACCTCGCCCTCGCCCGAGTGGCCGCAGATCGGGGCCAGCCGCAGCGGCAGGTTCATGCCGCCCGGCTTGGCGAAGTTGCCGGTCACCAGGTACAGCAGCCGTTGCAGCCACGAATTCAGCGTGGAGTGCGGCGCCATCTCGATGCCGAGGTCCTCCTCGGTGGACAGTGACTTCGCCGTGCCCATCGTGCGCGCCGCGGCACGAAGCTCGGCCTCGTCGATGCCGCACTTGCGAGCGCAGTCGGCGATATCGGCGCCCGAGATCAGGTCGCGCAGCTCATCCCAGCCGGTGCACTGCTCCGCGAGGAACTGCTCGTCGGTCAGCCCCTCCTCGACCATGATCGCCAGCAGCGCCGCCAACGCCCACGCATCGGTGCCGGGGCGAACACGCAGGTGATGATCGGCCATCGCTGCGGTCTCGGACACCCGCGGGTCCATCACCACGAGCTTGCGCTCGTCGTCGTTGCGGATCTTGTTGAGCTCGTTGCGCGACTCGGGGAAACCATGGCTCTGCCAGGGGTTCTTGCCGATGAACACAGCGCAGTCGGTGTGCTCGAAATCCCCCATAGCGCCCAGGTTCTGCCGGCCGAACATCTTGCCCTGCGCCCAGAACATGCCGGTCTTCTCCTGGGCCAGCGCATTGGAGCGGTACTTGACGCCCAGCGTCTGCAGCACGCCACGCGCATACGCACCGGGGAAGTGGTTGCCCTGACCGCCGCCGCCGTAGTACAGGATCTTGTCGCCGCCGACCGAGTCGCGGATGCCCCCCAGGCGCTCGGCGACCTCGGCGATCGCAACGTCCCACGAAACCTCTTCGAAGGTGCCGTCGTCGTTGCGGCGCAGCGGGGTGGTGAGACGGTCGCGCCCGTTCTGGTAGTAGTCGATCCGCAGCGCCTTCTCGCAGGTGTAGCCCTTCGATGCAGGGTGCGCCTTGTCGCCGCGCACCCGGGTGATCTTGCGGCCGTCGAGCCGCACTTCGATACCGCAGTTGTTGGAACAGAGCACGCAGGCGGTTTTGTGCCAGACCTTGGTGGGGTCTTCCTCGGCGCCGTTGGGCGCTGCCGTGGCGGCTGTCGTGCCTGTGCGCTGAGCTCGAAGCGCTGCGAGTCGGGCGTTGGCGTCGGACATGGCATCCCCTTGGCGTATGAGTGCACAGACACCGCAAGGCTATGGCTGCGCCGGGCGCGCTGCCGGAACCTGAGGCGGAGCCGTGGCCCGAGCGGCCCGTGAGCGGAGCGAACAAGAGCGGGTTGCCTGAGGCGGAGCCGTGGCCCGAGCGGCCCGTGAGCGGAGCGAACAAGAGCGGGTTGCCTGAGGCGGAGCCGTGGCCGGCGCGGCGTTCAGCCGCGCTAGCTTCGGGCCATCGGGCGCCCCGCGGCGCCCCGCCGATACTCGGCCCCAGCGGCCTGCAGGGAGGAATGCACGTGCGGATCAGTGTGGATGCCGACAAGTGTCAGGGTCACAACCGCTGCTACTCGCTCGCGCCGGAGCTGTTCGACGTGGACGACTACGGCTACGCCACCGCGGCCGGCGATGGCGAGGTGCCCGCAGGCATGGAAGACAAGGCGCGCCTTGCGGCTGCGAACTGCCCCGAGTACGCAGTTCTGATCGAGGAATAGCCCCGCGCATTCGCCTGACACGAGCAGGACTGGGCGGGCTGCGTCTATCTGGCACGCGTCCTGGGAAGCAACCTCAGTGCCGGTCGCGGTTATGGCCGCAGTGCCGTCCGGTTGCCTGCTGACATTCGCCGGCGCAGGGCGGCCAGGCTGCGGCCGGCGCCCCAGTCGTTGGCCTCCAGCGCCAGCAGCAGGTCGGCGAGGTTGCGGTCGCGTGCCGCGCAGAGTTCGGCGATCGGTTGATCGCCTGACTGCTCGTCGGACTGGGCGATCAGCGTGGCGATGAACTCTGGGGTGAGTGCCGGCACGTCGGTGAGCTTTGTCCAGGGCAGGTCGAGCGTCGGGGCGAAGTGCTCGATGAAATGCCGGAAACCGCCCTCGCCGCCAGCCGTGGCGTAGGTCTGGAAGACACCCATCTGCGCCCAGCGCAGCCCGAAGCCGAGACGCATGGCGTCGTCGATCTCGGCGACAGTGGCGACGCCGTCGTGGACCAGCCAGAGCGCTTCGCGCCATAGTGCCTCCATCAGACGGTCCGCCACGAAACCGTCGATCTCGGAGCGCACCCGCAGCGGTGCCATACCCGCAGCCGCGAACCAGTCCATCGCCCGCTCGATGGTGTGCTCGGAGGTTCGATCGCCGCCGACGACCTCGACGAGCGGCAGCAGGTACACAGGATTGAACGGGTGGCCGACCACGAGCCGTTCCGGGTGCATCATCGTCGACTGCAGCTCGCTGGGGCGAATCCCCGACGTGGACGACGCGATGACGGCCTCCGGCGCAGCAGCAGCCTCGATCTCGGCGTAGACGGCCTGCTTGATCTCGGGGCGTTCGGGCACGCACTCGTGGACCAGAACAGCGTCACCCACAGCGTCGCCGATCCCGCCGGCGACCGTGACATCGCCGAGCGGCACAATCGGAAGCAGGCCCAAGCGTTCCCAAGCGACTGTCGCTGCGTGCAGCGTTGCCTCCACGCGCTCGGCGGTAGTCGGTGAGAGGTCGTGGACCGCCACGTTTACGCCGCACAGCGCCCAGCGTGCAGCCCACGCCGCGCCGATCACCCCGGCACCGACTACGCACACGCGAGCAGGCAGTTCGCGTTCGTCCTCGCCCGCCTGGCCGATGGTGGACGGGCCGGTCAATGGCGCTTCAGTTCGAGCTTGTCGCGGACTTCCTCGGGGCCGATGACCCGGTAGTTCATGGCCTCTAGGATCTGCTTGGCTCGTGCCGTCAGATCGGCGTTGGTCGCCAGGCGCCCGCGTTCGAGATACAGGTTGTCTTCGAGCCCGACCCGGGCATTGCCGCCGGCTACTGCTGCGAGCGCCACATACGGCAGCTGGTCGCGCCCCAGCGCGAACGCTGAGAACGTCCAGTCGTCGGGCACGTTGTTGACCATGGCCATGAACGTGTTCAGGTCTGGCGGGGCGCCCCAGCGGATGCCCATACAGAGCTGCACCATCACCGGCGCTTCGATCACCCCGGCCTCCACCAGCGACCTGGCCTCCCACAGCTGGCCGGTGTCGAAGGCCTCGATCTCGGGACGAACGCCGAGCGCGGTGATCTGGCGGGCCATCTCCATGAGGGTGTCGTGGGTGTTGGTGGCCACGTAGTTGCCCTCGCCGAAGTTCATCGTGCCGCAGTCGAGCGTGCAGATCTCCGGCAGCAGCTCGCGCACGTGGGCGAGGCGTTCGGTGGCGCCGGCCATGTCGGATCGCACCGGGTCGGGCGGCAGCGGCTGCTCCACCGAGCCGATCACAAAGTCGCCGCCCATGCCGGCAGTGAGGTTCAGCACGACATCTGTGCTCGATGCCCGCACGCGCTCGGTCACCTCGTGGTAACAGTCGACGTCGCGGCCTGCGTCGCCGGTGATCGGATCACGCACGTGCACATGGCAGATCGCAGCGCCTGCGTCGGCGGCGTCGATCACGTTCTGGGCGATGTCGGCGGGGGTGTAGGGCACCTTGTCGGACTTGCCGACCGTGTCACCGGCACCGGTGACGGCACAGGTGATGAAGACGTCAGGCATCGCAAATGGTCTCACAGCCCGCCCGGCCACCTGCCCGCTCAGATGCTCTCGGCTGCCGCAAGGCTGTCGGGATCGACGTCCTGACCGGCCGCCATGGCGGCAAAGATCTCGGGCGGTTCCTGCCACGGATCGACCGGGCTGCCGGCTCTCGCCGCCTCGATTGCCTCCCACACGCGCTGGGGGCTCATTGGCATGTCGATATGGCGGATGCCGAGATGCGCCACGGCATCGATGACGGCATTCTGCAGCGCCGGTGTCGACCCGATAGTGCTGGCCTCGCCGATGCCTTTCGCTCCCAGCGGGTTGAGCGGCGAGGGCGTCTGGGTGCTGTGCACCTCGAAGCTGGGGAACTCGGCGGCCGACGGGAACAGGTAGGTCATCAGCGTGCCCGTCTGGGGGTTGCCGTCGGCGTCGAAGACCACTTCCTCGTACAGCGTCTGCGCAGCACCCTGGGCGATGCCGCCGTGCTGCTGGCCGGCAAGCAGCAGCGGGTTGATCACCGTGCCCGCGTCGTCGACCGCGATGTGGCGCAGGTAGTGGACTTCGCCCGTGTCGGTGTCGACCTCCACGACCGCGATGTGCGCGCCGAAGGGGAAGCTGGCCTCGCCCTGGTCGAAGTCGAGCTGCGCTGCGAGGCCCGGGTCGATGGGCTCGCCTCGTTCGGCCGCAGTGGTCTCGGCTTCGGTCGGGTCGTCGAGCAGCCCGTCCGGGGCATCGTCGACCGCCGTGGCCAACTGTGCCCAGTCGACGGATCGGGCCGGCACGCCGGCCACGCTGAACGTGCCCACCGCGGCATCGAGCACGATGTCGTCGACGCTGGCCTCGAGCAGGTGCGCTGCCAGCCGCTGAGCCCGATCGATGAGCACGTCGGTGGCGTTGGCAACTGCCGAGCCGCCCACCTGAACCGAGCGGGAGCCGCCGGTGCCGCCACCGCGGGGCACGAGGTCGGTGTCGGACTGGATGAATCCGATGCGCTCCACGTCGATACCGGTGCGCGCCGAGACGATCTGGGCGAACGTCGTGTGATGACCCTGCCCGTGTGCGCTGGTGCCGACGCGGATGGTGGCACCGCCGTCGGCTTCTACGCGCACCGCGGCGAACTCGCTGGTCAGACCGCCGGCAGTGATCTCCACGAAGCTGGCGATGCCGATGCCGAGCTGGCGCACGTCGCCGCGCTCGCGCCGGGCGCGCTGTTCGGCCCGCAGATCGTCGTAGCCGGCGAGCTCAACGGCACGCCGCAGGGGCAGGGCGTAATCGCCGCTGTCGTAGGTGACGCCGGTGAGCGTGTCGAAGGGGAAGGCGTCGGGCGAGATGAAGTTGCGCAGCCGGATCTCGATGGGATCGATGCCGGTCTCGATGGCTGCTTGATCGACAAGCCGTTCCAGCAAGGCAGCTGCCTCGGGTCGCCCAGCACCCCGGTAGGCGCCGGTGGGCGTCGTATTGGTGACTGCCGTGGCCACGTCGAACCGGATCGACGGGAAGGCATACGTGCCATTGGACATGCGCTTGGTGCCCGCCGGCAGCATGGTGCCGATGTTGGGGTAGGCGCCGGTGTCGCCCACCAAGCGCACCCGCAGCCCGGTGAACGTGCCGTCGTCTCGCACGCCGAGCTCGGCGTACTGCACTTGCGCACGGCTGTGGGCCAGCGTGGTCATGTCCTCGCTGCGTCCCGGCGTCCAGGTGACCGGCCGGCCCAGCCGGTCCGCCAGCGCCGCCACCACGGTGTGCTCGTGATACAGGCCGGCCTTGGCGCCGAAGCCGCCGCCGACGTGGGGGGCGATGACGCGCAGCCGCCCGACGTCCCAGCTGAGCGCGCCGGCGAGCTGCATCTTCGTGAGGTGCGGCATCTGCGTGGCGCAGTACACGGTCATCCGGCCGTCGTCGCCGGGCACGGCGGCGCACGAATTCGGCTCGAGCGGCACCGCTGCGATCTTCTGGTTCACGTAGCGGCCCCGCACGACGCGAGCGGCGCCGTCGAGCGGATCGATGCCGGGCGGGTCGGTGATCTCGGTGGCCACGTTGTTGGGCCGTTCGTCGAAGAGTGCCGGTGCGCCACGGGCCAGCGCAGCCTCGGCGTCGGGCGCCGCGGGCAGCGGCTCGTAGTCGACGGCAACCAGCTCGGCGGCATCGACTGCATGGGCCAGGGTGTCGGCCACGACCACGGCAACCGCTTCGCCTACGAAACGCACCTTGCCGACCGCCAGTGGGGGACGGGCGAACTCGTCTGCCACCTTGACGAATCCGTGGTGGGGCGCCACGCCGAGCTCCGCAGCGGTGAGTACCTCGATCACGCCCGCTGCCCGCTGCGCCTCGCCGGTGTCGATGCCTGCGATGCGTGCGTGGGCCACGGGGGAGCGGACGAACACCGCGTGGCACATGCCGACCGCCGAGTGGTCGTACACGTAGCGCCCGCCGACAGTGAGCAGCTCGGGGTCTTCGCTGCGTCGGACTTCGTTGCCCAGGATCGATCCGGCCATGGGCGGCGAGGCTAGCGACGGGCCGTGACACGAATTCGTGCGCCAATGGCTCGCTCGTTACGCAGCCGTCGTGACCGGCGGCACTGTGCCCTACGCTGCCGCCCGTGACTGGCGGTGACGTGTACACCCACGGCCATCAGCCTGCGGTGGTGGCCCAGCACGCGCGGCGTACCGCTGAGGACTGTGCGGCGTTCGCCCGGTACGTGATCGAGCCCGGCGCCCGGATCCTCGATGCCGGCTGCGGCCCGGCCTCGATCACCGTCGGCCTCGCCCGATGGGCGGAGCACGGCCACGTCACCGGCATCGAAGTCACCGATGAGATCCTGGCCACTGCCGCAGCCACGGTTGCCGAAGCCGGCGTCGACAACGTGACGCTGGCCAACGAGTCGGTGTACGAGCTGCCCTATGACGACGGCACGTTCGACGTGGCCTACGCGCATCAGGTCCTCCAGCACCTGTCCGACCCCGTCGCGGCGATCTCCGAGATGGCCCGGGTGGTGCGCGTCGGCGGCTGGGTGGCGGTGCGCGACTCCGACTATTCGACCATGCGGGGCTACCCCTCGAGCACCGAGATCACCCGCTGGCGAGAGGTGTACCGGCAGGTCTGTCGCCACAACGACGCCGAGCCCGACGCCGGACGCCACATGTATGCGTGGTTCCGTGCTGCCGGGCTGCCCGATGTGCAGATGTCGGCGTCGGTATGGCAGTTCTGGACTCCCGAGACGCGCCGCAACTGGGGCTACTCGTGGGCGGATCGGTGCCTGCACACCAGCTTCGCTCGTCAAGCCGTCGAATACGGCTATGCCACATCAGACGAGATGGAACAGATCGCCGCCGGCTGGCGAACATGGGCCGACGATCCCGACGGCTATTTCCACTTCATTCACAGCGAGGCGCTGGCCCAGGTCACCTGAGCTCGCAGCGCTTTGCTCGCTGGGCGCCGAGTTCGTCTTCCTTGAATGCCATGTCCAGACCGCGGGCATCGGGTGGGTCTGCGCCTGGACGGGTGCAGGTGATTGCCGCTGCCATCGACGCGCGCTCTGCGATGGCTCGCCACTGCTGCAAGTCGAGCGCGGCGAAGGCAGCGCGGTCGGCGCCGTGCAGCTCCCACAGCGAGGCAAGCACTGAGCCCACGAACGCATCGCCGGCGCCCACCGTGTCCACGACGTCGACCGGCGGGGCAGTCACATCGAGCTGGCCTTCGGCTGTGTAGACGGTGACGCCCCGTGCACCGCGGGTGACGATCACGGTCGTGACCCGGCCGGCAAGCAGTTCTGCGGCGCAGTCGTCGGCGGCACGCCCGGGCCAGATCCACGCCAAGTCCTCATCGGAGGCCCGGAAGAGGTCGCAGACACTCAGCCAGCGCTCATGGAAGCTGTCCCACCGATCTCGGTCCTCGATGATCGCGGGCCGGACATTCGGGTCGAGCGAGACGAGACCGTCGTGACGCTCGGCCAGCGAGGCAAGCGCGCCAGCGGTGCGTCCGCGGAACATGCCGAGCGTACCGCCGTGCAGGATGTGAGGTCCGCCACCGAGCACAGCGAGATCGGCTGCTTCGAGAGCGGTGTCGGCTGTGCCGTCTCCTTCGAAACGGAACGACGGGTGCGGCGCCAAGCTGACGATCGCCCTCGCTGTGGGCTCTGCGCCCCGCTCGCACGCCCGCAGGTCGGCACCGCTGCGTTGCAGGTGGCGCCAGATGAGCTGGCCTGCCTCATCGGTGGACACCCGTCCCACGAATGCGCTCGGCGCCCCTAGGCGCGCAGCGGCGATGGCGGCGTTCATCGGCCCTCCGCCGGGCACCGCACGCGATTCATCTCCGTCGAGCACGTCGACCAGCGCCTCGCCGCAGCAGACGATCATCGGGCTGCCCTCGGCGTGCCGCCCTCACCGTGCTGCCCGCGCCATGCCGCCCTCACCATGCCGCCCTCACCGTGCTGCCCGCGCCGCGCCGTGCTCGCTGTGCCGCCGTCGCCGTGTGCCGTCATGCCAACGCCTCCACTACGGCAGTCTCGCCCGCGGCGCAGTCAGATAACGGCTCGGCGGCGCGCCCGCAAGACTGTCGCCCATGTCTGCTGCGACGTCGTTTGCCGTTCCCGACAACTATCCCGATCTCATCGAGCGGGCGGCCCGACTGTTCGGCGACACCGAGGCGATCCGCGACGGCGATATGTCGATGACGTTCGCAGAGCTGTCGAACCGCACCGACCAGTGCGCAGCGGCACTCGTGGCATGCGGTCTCCGATCCGGCGATGCCGTCGGGCTGTGGGCGCCGAATGCGTGGGAGTGGGTGGTAGCGGCCATGGGCACGCTGCGCGCCGGCGGTGTCATCGTGCCGGTCAACACCCGCTTCCGGGGCCGCGAGGCCGCCTACGTGCTGTCGCGGGCGAGGGTCAAGCTGCTCTTCACCGTGTTCGGCTTCCTCGGGTACGACTACGTGGCCGACCTCGAAGCCGCCGCGGCCGACGGTCACACCATCGATTCGCTCGAGCGCACGGTGATCCTGCGCGGCGACACGCCGCCGGGCACCACCTCGTTCGACGAGTTCGTGGCCACAGCCACTCCCGACGGCTTCGCAGAAGCTGCGAAGCGCGCAGCCGCTGCCACGGGCGACGATCTCGGCCTGGTGATGTTCACCTCGGGCACGACCGGGCTGCCCAAGGGGGTCATGATCCGACCGGCTTCGATCATCCGCAGCTTCAGCCAGTACGCCGACGAGTTGGGCATGCGCTCGGGTGATCGGATGCTGGTGATCAACCCGTTCTTCCACGCATTCGGGTTCTGCGGCTCGATTACGCCGTGCATCGTGAAGGGGGCCACGATCCTGCCCCACCCCGTGTTCGAGGTTGAGGCCGTGCTGGAGCGGATCGAGTCCGAACGGGTGACTGTGCTGCCGGGCCCGCCCGCGATCTTCCAGTCGATGGTCAACTTCGCCGGACTTGACCGGTACGACACGTCCAGCCTGCGCTCGGCGATCACCGGCGCGGCGGCGATTCCCGTCGAGACGGTGGTGGCGATGCGCGAACGGCTCAGTTTCGAGACGGTCATCACTGCGTTCGGCATGACCGAGACGCACGGTCTGGCCACGATCTGCTCGGCCGGCGATCCGCCGGAGCTGGTGGCCTCCACGAGCGGGAAGGCGCTGGCTGGCATCGAGCTGCGCGTGGTGGATGACGACGGTCACGATGTGGCGGCAGGCGAGCCGGGGGAGCTGCTGGTGCGCGGCTACTGCGTCACCACCGGCTACCTCGACGATCCCGAGCAGACCGCCAAGACCATCGATGCCGACGGCTGGCTGCACACCGGCGACATCTGCGTGGTGAACGAGCTCGGCTACATCGACATCACCGACCGCAAGAAGGACATGTACATCAACGGTGGCTTCAACGTGTACCCCGCCGAGGTGGAGAACGTCATGTCCGAGCATCCCCAGATCGGCCAAGTGGCGGTCATCGGCGTGCCCGACGAGCGGCTCGGCGAGGTCGGCGCCGCATTCGTGGTGCCGTCGCCGGCTGGTGCGCCCGATGCCGATGCGCTGCGGGCCTGGTGCCGGGAGCAGATGGCCAACTACAAGGTGCCTCGGTACTTCTGGAATGTCGAGGCGCTGCCGCTGAACCCGTCGAACAAGGTGCTGAAGACCGACCTGCGCGAGCTGGCCGCCGAACGTCTGGGCGCGTAGGCCGCTCGCTCAGCGTTGCGGTCAGTCCAGCCGGTCAGTCCTGCTTGGATTTGCCGGCGGCCTTCTGGTTCTTTTTCCAGATGCGGACCTCGGCGAGCGCGTCAGGGCCGTCGATGTCGGCCACCGAGCGCGGCTGTCGGTCGGCGAACGGGTCGGCCACGGCTTTCCAGCCCCGGGGCGCCACGCCGAAGCGCTTGGCCAGGATCGCCACGAAGATCTTGGCCTTCTCGTCGCCGTAGCCGGGCAGCGCCCGCAGCCGGTCATACAGCGCCTTGCCGCTGCGCACGTCGGCCCAGACAGCGCCGGCATCGCCGTCGTAGTGCTCGACGATGTGGCGGGCCAGCTCGCCGCAGCGCTTGGCCATCGATCCGGGAAAGCGATGCAATGCCGGCTTAGTCTTGAAGGCAGTTTCGAGCTCGTCGGGGTCCATCTCGGCGATGGCGGCCGGCGAGAAGCGGTCACCCAGCCGTTCAGCCAGCCGAACCGGTCCCTTGAAGGCCCATTCCATCGGGATCTGCTGGTCGAGCATCATCCCCAGCAGCAGCGCAAACGGGTCGTTCCGCACGAGCTGATCGGCCTCCGGGTCGCCCGTGACCGCCAGCGTCCCCCCGTTGTCACCCGCACTGCTCGCCATGGGCCGCACGCTACCTTCGGGCACGCTCAGAGACCGTCGGGGCGGATCAATGGCTCCGATCATCCTCTAGATGGTTAGTTCCAAGGGGTGGGGTCCACCGTTGGTGGGGTGAGGGTGTCCAAGCTCGGGTGTAGTCACGCTTCGATTTTGGAGGTTCTCGGCATGGGCCCGGACTTGGACACCCTCGCGACTGCACTGTATGTGA
>JAJDTF010000014.1 GCA_022827265.1 Acidimicrobiia bacterium
CCATCGAACGCTGGACAGCCCACTGCAACAGCGACCCCAAACCGCTGCGATGGACCAAGACCGCCGAACAGATCAACGCCAAAATCCAACGAGCCAGAACCGCCCTCAACCACGCAACCAAACCCGCGACACACCACTAGCTACCGAAACGGCATCCGGTGCCCGTCAGTCCGATCCGGTGCCGGCTCGTGCTGGGACGGCGACGGTTATCGCAGTGAGAAGGGCGGGTAGCGGTCGGTGATGAGCAGCCACATGTAGGCGCCCACCCGCAGCCCCCAGCGATGCACGCCCAGCACGAAGTTGAACAGGCCTCGGGGGTAGCGACCGGTGAACAGAATTGCGAACCATGCGATCACCCCGCAGATCATCGCTGCCACTCCCAGAACGGCAAGCACGATGTAGTGCGGGATCGCCAGCAGCCACTTGACCAGCGGCAGCCAGCGGTTCAGGTCCCGGCTCGCATCGGGATAGTCGAGCTCCAGCCGCACCGCTTGCTCCTCGTCGGTGGACGGATACTCGTCACGCATCAGCGACACGTAGGCGTTGACGCGTGCGGTGAACCGCGCCAGCTCGAGGTTCCAGTCGAACCACCAGCGCGGGTACTTGCGCCGGAACAGGAGCATCAGCAGCGTCGGGCCGAACAGCCCGCCGGCCGTGAGAGTTGCCGCCACGTTGGTCGCGTCGCTCGGCCAACTGCTGGCGATGGAGCCGCCGACCAAGCCTGCGATGATCGCGATGGGGATGACCAGGATGATCCGGAAGAACGTCGATGCCCGGTTGAGCCCGCCCTCGGGATAGTCGACATCCAGCCTCACTGGATAGTCAGGCGCTGCGGTATCGCCTCTGCTTTCGGTGCTTGACATGGAAGCTCCCCCACGAGGTGTCAATACGGGAGCTCAAGGCGGGGGCCTTCGCGCCGGAGACCACCGCACATGCGGGCCAGGCGGTGCCGTCGACAGGGTTGTCCGGGGGTTCCGGCGCACCTGACCACTAATATCTGCGCCATGGAGCTCCTTGGCGCGCAGGTCTGGCATTACTGGTTGGCGGTCCCGCTGACCATCGTGACGGTGCTGACCGTTTTCAAGCTGGTCGCGGGCTACGTGCAGAAGGTGGTTGCGCCGCGGTACCCCAAGCGCTGAGCCACACAGTGAGCGATTCCGCCGACGAGCACGTCGACTGGGAATTGGCGCGCCGCATCGCAGTGCGGGTCGCAGGCACCGAGCCGCTGTACCAGTCCTACCTCGCTGAACCGCTGCGGCAGGACTTCGCCCGCTTTGTGCCGGTCGCGGCTGAGCTGGTGGCCATCGAGACTGGGCTGGAGACGCCCGGCGAGGCACACGCAGAGGTCATCGACCGCACGGGCTGGATCGACGCCAACATCGCTGCATTCCGGCGGCTGCTGCAACCGCTGCTGGGCGCAGCGGCCGGCGCCGACGGTGCAGTAGAGACCTCGCGGGCAACGCAGACGCTGGGAGCGGTGGAGCTGGGCGCCGTACTTGGCTGGATGTCCAAGCGGGTGCTCGGCCAGTACGACCTGCTGTGGGCCTCCGATGACGACACGGCGCCGGCAGGCGGCTCGGCGGGCACAGTGGGAGACACCGTCTATTTCGTCGGCCCGAACATCTTGGTCACCGAGAAGCGCTACGCATTCGTCCCGGCCCAATTCCGGCTGTGGCTGGCGCTCCACGAGCTGACGCACCGCTCGCAGTTCACCGGCGTGCCGTGGCTGCGGCCGCACTTCCTGCAGCTCGTGAACGGTCTGGTAGACGAGGCCCAGCCCGATCCCGAGCGGGTACGCGAAGGTCTGCGCAGCCTGATGTCCCTGCGTCGCAGCGGTTCAGGCGACGACGGCCAAGACCTGCTGGGCGAAGGGGGGCTCGCCGCAGTATTCGCCACCGACCAGCAGCGCGATCTGATCGCCCAGGTGGGCGGCATGATGAGCCTGGTGGAGGGGCACGGCGACGTCACGATGGCGCGAGCCGCCCGCGGGCACATCCCCGATGCCGACCGGTTTGCCGTGGTGATGCATCATCGGCGCCGCAACGTGCGCGGCATGGTGCGGCTGATCCAGCGCTTGCTGGGTATCGAGGCCAAGCTGGCGCAGTACCAGGCCGGTGAAGACTTCATTGCCCAGATCGAGGCCGAGCGTGGCCCCCGGGCAGTGGACCGGATCTGGGAGCGCGTCGAGCACCTGCCGTCCATGGCGGAGATCCGCGACCCTCGAGCCTGGCTGGAGCGTGTCCCGGCGGCCTGATCGAGCCGCTGGACCACGCTCGCCGCGGGTGACGGCGGCAGGCGCCCCTTGCGCGCCGCCCAGTCCTGCCGGCGATGCGTCACGGGGCTCAGATGAACTCGAATGCTTGGTGGACCGGTGCACGTTCGACGACATCGAGGGCCCTGAACTGGTGTGCGCAGTGTCGGGCGGCGCCGATTCGGCTGCGCTGCTGGTGCTTGCCTGCCGGTCTGCCCAGCGGAGCGGCAGCGGGATCACCGCCGTCTCCGCAGTCCACGTCGATCACGGGCTGCGCGAAGCGGGCAGGGCGGAAGCGGCGAGAGTCGAGGCGCTGTGCCTCCAGCTCGGGGCGAGGTTCAGCGTGATGCACCTCGACCTTGCCCCTGGGGCGAACCTGCAGGCGCGGGCTCGCGAGGCCCGCCACGCCGCGCTCGGCCCCGATGCGCTGCTCGGCCATACTGCCGACGACCAGGCAGAGACCGTGCTGCTGCAGCTGCTGCGCGGCGGCGCGCTCGATGCGCTCGCCGCCATGAGAGCCGACCGGCGGCCGCTGCTGGGGCTGCGACGCGCCGAGACCGAACGGGTCTGCGAGCTGGTCGGCTACGAGCCAGTCCGTGATCCATCCAACGCCGATCCCCGCTTCTGGCGCAGCCGTGTCCGTCACGAGGTGATCCCGCTGCTGTGCGACATTGCCGGGCGTGACGTGGTGCCGTTGCTGGCCCGTGGATCCGGGCTGGCGGCTGCCGACGCAGACTTCCTCGACGTGTTGGCGGCCGACATCGATCCCACCAGTGCGTCCGAGTTGCGGAATGCGCCGGTGGTCTTGGCTCGGCGAGCCATCCGGGCGTGGCTGCGCACCGATCATCCGCCCGACGCCAGCACGGTCGAGCGGGTGCTCGAGGTAGCCAGGCACACCCACCGCGCCACCGAGGTCGGCGGCGGGCGGCGGGTCAGCCGCTCGGCCGATCGGCTCCGACTCGAGTGCTGAGGCCGGGACGGCTTGCTGCTGTCTGCAAGGGCATCGGCGACCAGCAGACGCTAGGTTCGGCTCACGTGGCAGGGGCATCGGCTTCCGAGGAATCCCATAGCGACCTCGACTCGATGCTCGCCGGCGACCCCGCCGTCGGCGAAGTGCTCGTCTCGGGCCCCGAGATCGCCGAGCGGGTGGCCGAATTGGGCACGCAGATCACCGCCGACTACGCAGGCCGCCAGCCGCTGCTCGTGGCGGTGCTCAAGGGGGCGGTGATGTTCGCCTCCGATCTCAGCCGCGCCATCGACCTGCCGGTCGAGATGGACTTCATGGCCGTGTCGTCCTATGGGAGCAGCACCCGATCCAGCGGCGTCGTCCGCATTCTCAAGGATCTCGATATCGACATCGCCGGGCGTGACGTGATCCTGGTGGAGGACATCGTGGAGAGCGGCCTCACGCTGTCGTACCTGCGTCGCAGCCTGCTGGCCCGCGGCCCGGCCAGCCTGGCGGTGTGCTCGCTGCTGACCCGCGAGCACAACGGCAGCCTGAACGGCCTCGTCGACTACATCGGCTTCCGGCTGCCGCCGGTGTGGGTCATCGGCTACGGGCTGGATCTGGCGCAGAAGTACCGCAATCTGGCCGAGATTCGGGCGTACGACTCCTCGGCGGACGACGGCAGCTAGAGCTTGCTCGACAGCGCCGTGCACCGCCGGATTGGCACCGGTACATTCGGCGGCAGACGCGCACTGAGGCATGGCGAGCGTGTGCGACGCTCCGAGGGACGGCGAGCAATGAGAGGGAAGTGGGCGGAGGGCATTCAGCCCCGCAACTTCAACTGGGTCGTCGCCGACCGCCTCGCAGTATGCGAGCGTCCCGGCGGCTATGGCGCCAGCCACCGGCGCGTCCGCCGCCAGGAAGAGATCATCTGGCTGCGCCGCAACGAGTTCGACATCGTCGTGTCGCTGATCTCGGCACCGCACAACCTGCACAACTACGACGAGCTGGACATGCCCTACCTGCACCGGCCGTGGCCCGCCTTCGACGACTTGGGCGAGTACCTGCAGTCGGTCCACGACGACCTCGAGCGGCTGGCCGGCGAGCGCAAGCGCGTCATCCTGCACAAGGAGCGCGTCGGCGAGGACGTCTGCGGGTTCGTGGCGTCGTATCTCCTGCTGTCGGGCAAGGTGCCCACCGGTCCTCAGGCCACGGCCATCACCGAGCGCATCTTCGGCCAGCGAGTCGGCCCTGAGGGGCGGCGTGTGGTCGACGTGGCGCTGAGCATCCTCCCCGGCCAGGGCGCAACGAGCTGAGCACAGCAGTGACAGCACCAGACCGCTGCGCCGGTGATGCGGGCGCCACGAGCGACGGGCGCCTTGCATCGCCTCACGGCGACCGCATTGAACTCCGCGATTTGCGGGTGACGTGCGTGATCGGGGCGCTGGCGCATGAGCGCACCGCTCCGCAGCCGCTCAGCATCGACGTCGATCTCCACGCCGATCTGAGCCAGGCGGGGGTCACCGACGACCTGCAGCGCACCGTCGACTACGGCGCCGTGTGCGACCGCATCGTGGCGCTGTGCGACGAGGCCCAGCCGCAGCTGCTCGAACGGCTGGCCGAGCTGATCGCCGGGGAGCTGTGCGGCATCGAGACCGTCACCGCTGCCACGGTCACGGTCACCAAGCTCCGCCCGCCCGTTGCGGCCGACCTCGGCACCAGCGGCGTGCGCATCACCCGTCGCCCGGCGTGAGCCAGCCGGGCGTGCGCGCCTTTGTGGGGCTGGGCGCGAACATCGGCAATCCCGCCGCACAGCTGGCCGACGCCCTCGCATCGCTGGATGCCGCCGGCGTGCTGGTGGCCGTCTCGGGCGTGTACCGCAGCGCGCCGATCGGCCCCGAACAGCCGGAGTTCCTGAATCTCGTCGCCGAGCTGTCGGTGTCCGACGGTCCCTACGAGCTGCTCGCCCGCTGCCAGGCCCTTGAGACTGCGGCACAGCGGGTACGCCGCGAGCGCTGGGGGCCGCGCACGCTGGACGTGGACGTGCTGCTGTTCGGCGATGTGACTATGCGCGACCCCGAGCTGCAGATCCCGCACCCGCGCCTGCGCGAGCGCCGCTTCGTGCTTGACCCGCTTGCAGAACTGGCACCCGAACTGGTCACCTTGGGCCAACTGTCCGCAGTCGCAGACCAAGACTGCGAGTACATCGGCACCGTCGAGCAACTGCGCGAACTGGCCTCCGCCTCGCCACCGTCAAACGAAGACTGAGGACTCGACCCGCAAGGCACAGATGCCCGAGCTGCGGATCCTGCCGCCTCCGCAGCGGGCGCATGAGTTGCGCGACTCAACCCTCGGGGATCGGCGGCGCGTCGGCCCGCAGGATGAACAGGCCCTCGGCGTTGACGCACAGCCCGTCGGGGCCGTGCACCTCGGCGTGCTGGACGATCTTGCGGCCCGAGGTGCTCTCGATCCACGCCCGCAGCCGCAGCGGCACGCCCAGCGGCGTTGCGGCGCGGTAGTGCACGGTGAGCCGACCGGTATATGCCTGCCGGCCCCGCATGCGGTTGAGCGCGCCCATCAGCTCGTCGATGATGAGCGCCACCACGCCGCCGTGGGTGCGCTCGGGCGGCCCGGCGAACATGGGGTCCACCACCGCCTCGCCCGTCACTGAGTCGTCGGATTCCTTGAAGTACTTGACGTTCACCGATGCCGGGTGCAGCACGCCGCCGCCGATCGAGAACGGATCGAACTCGATCTCGTCACCGGGCTCGAGCGGCAGCGGGAAGTACAGCCCCTCGTAGATCTCGCGGAGGTAGGGCCGCGTGAGCATGTCGTCGATCTTCACCCGCAGCGTGCCCTGCTCCAGCCGCGCCGCCGTGGCCTCGACCGTGGCCGTGATCTCGTCGAGCACGCCGTCGTCGACCCGCCGATTCGCCAGCGCCTGATTCAGCCGGCGCATCGCTGCCGCGGCTCGCTCGACAGAGCTCCAGTCATGGCCGGGTCCGACCGGGCTGATGCCGGCTGGGCTGTCCGAATCGCTCGGCGAGTCCTGCTCCCTCACGGGCCGAGACGCTATCTGTGCAGCCCTGACGCCTGCCCGCCGCGATCGGCCGTGGCTCGCCGCAGCGAAGCGGCATACGCTCACCGCATGCGGCGCACCATCTTTGACGACGAGCACGAGATGTTCCGCGAGACGGCCCAGGCGTTCGTGGAGCGTGAGATCGTCCCCAACCACGAGAAGTGGGAAGCCGACGGCAAGATCGACAAGGCCATGTTCCGCAAGGCGGGGGACGTGGGCTTGCTGGCGACGGCCGTCGACGAGCGGTACGGCGGCGGCGGGGTTCTCGACTTCCGCTACAACGCCATCCTCAACGAGGAGGTCCACGCATCGGGCGCAGCCAGCTCGGGGCAGTGCATGACGCTGCACAACGACATCTGCCTGCCGTACTTCATCAACCTCTGCAACGACGAGCAGGCCGAACGCTGGATGGGTGGCCTCGCCAGCGGCGAGCTGATGAGCGCCATCGCCATGACCGAGCCGGCGACCGGCTCCGATCTGGCCTCGATCACCACCACGGCGGTGCGGTCGGGCGACGGCTACGTGGTGAACGGCGCCAAGACGTTCATCACCAACGGCATCAACTCCGACCTGGTGATCGTGGCCGCCAAGACCGACCCCACCGAGAAGCATCGAGGCATGTCGCTGATCGTGCTCGAGGAGGGCATGGAAGGCTTCTCGCGCGGCCGCAACCTCGACAAGCTGGGCCTGAAATCTCAAGACACCGCAGAGCTGTTCTTCGACGACGTGTTCGTGCCCGAGGAGAACCTGCTCGGCGGCGAGGGCAACGGCTTCCTGCACCTGGTGCGGAACCTGCCTCAGGAGCGCCTGTCGATCGCGGTGGGCGGCGTGGCGCACGCGCAGGCCGCGTTCGACTGGACGGTCGACTATGTCGGCGAGCGCACCGCGTTCGGCCAGACGATCGCCTCGTTCCAGAACACCCGCTTCGAGCTGGCGGAGATGAAGACCGAGCTGGACATTGCCTGGGTGTTCGTGGATCGGCAGATCGAGGCGCTCAACGCAGGCGAGCTCACCGCCACCGATGCGGCCGAGGCCAAGTGGTGGGTGACCGAGATGCAGCTGCGGCTCATCACCCGCTGCCTGCAGCTGTTCGGCGGCTACGGCTACATGAGCGAGTTCCCGATCTCCAAGGCGTACGCGGACGCCCGGATCCAGACCATCTACGGCGGCACCACCGAGATCATGAAGGAGATCATCGGCCGCGAAGTCTCCGGCACCCGGTAGGCACGGGCTCGTGAGCACTATCGATTCGGCCGAGCCCGCGAGGCGCATTGACTCGGCCGAGCCCGCGAGGCGCATCGATTCAGTAGCGATCATCGGCGCAGGCACGATGGGTGCCGGCATCGCCGCAGCATCCGCAGCGGCAGGGTGCCGGGTGCTCGTGCTCGACACCGACCCCGAGGCGGCACAGCGTGCGCTCGACGGCGTCGACGCCGACGCTCAAGGTCTGGTCGAGATCGGCACAGTCGACGACCGGCTCGACGACATCGCCGGCTACGACTGGGTGTGCGAAGCGGTCATCGAGGATCTGGCCACCAAGCGCGAGCTGTTCGAGCGGCTGGAAGCTGCGCGCAGCGACGGCTCGGTCATCTCATCGAACACGTCGGGCATCCCGTTGCGCCAGATCTCCGACGGCATGAGCGAGCGCTTCCGCCACGATGTGGCGATCACCCACTTCTTCAATCCCGTGCGGGTGATGAAGCTGTTCGAGCTGGTGCCCGGAGAGGACACCGAGCCCGAGGTGATCGACGCCTTCGCCCGGTTCGGCGCCGAGCGTCTGGGCAAGGGCGTGGTGCACGCCAAGGACACCGTCAACTTCATCGGCAACCGCATCGGCTGCTTCTTCATGCTGTCGGGCCTGCACATGGCCAAGCCGTTCCTGGCCGACGGCACGAGCCAGGAAACCATCGACGCCGTGCTGGGCGCTCCTGTCGGGCTGCCGCCCACGGGGCTGTACGGGCTCATCGACCTCATCGGCCTGGATGTCATGGAGCTGGTGGGCGCCAACCTGGCCCAGAATTTGCCGGCAGGCGACCGGGGGCTCGAATTCACTGCGTTTCCTGCCGCGGAACAGGGCATGGCCGACCGGGGCCAGCTCGGCCGCAAGACCGGCGGCGGCTTCAGCCGGCGAACCAAGCTCGACGACGGGTCCCGCAAGGCCGAGACGTTCGATCTCGTGACCGGCGAGTGGCGCCCGGCCTCGGCGCCCGATCTCGAAGGCGTGCCCGCCGACCTGGGCGAGGTGATGTTCGCCGACTCCCCGCAGGGCGAGCTGGCCCGGCACATCTTCGGCGGCACGCTGGCCTACGCGGCCGACTTGGTGCCCGAGATCGCCGACGACATCGCGAACGTCGACAACGCCATCCGCTGGGGCTTCAACTGGGTGCACGGCCCGTTCGAGATGCTCGACCACCTCGGCCCCGCCCGGGTGATCGACTTCCTGCGCGGCATCGACGCCCCGTTGCCGGCCATGCTCGCCACGCTCGAAGCATCCGGCCAGCCCACCTTCTACACCCAGTCAGCCGACGGCACCCGCACCCAGCTCATGCCTGACGGCACGGTCGCCCCCGTCGAGAGCTGACCGGCCAAGGAACACACGCGCCCGCTGGGAAGGCGGCAGCACCCTCTGCGACCAGCGATCCAGCAGGCGAGAGATACGCGCCCCACCGCATTTCTCGTCGAATGCACCGACGCATCACCGACGTCCACTAGGGAATTGGTCGCAACGTCGCAGAGTCTCCTGCCGCCTCCCCAGCTATGGCGTTTGTGCCTACAGGCTTGAGTCCTTGACGGGTGGGCGGACGATGGCGTCGGTCATCCGGATGGCCTGCGTCATCTGAGCGGCGTCGTGCACGCGCACCACGTCGATGCCCGCACAGATAGCCGCCGTGATCGTGGCGGCAGTGCCGAACAGACGGTCGTTGATCTCGGCGTTGGTGACAGCGCCGATGGTCGACTTGCGCGACGTGCCGATGAGCATGGGCAGCTCCACCGCCCACAGCTCTGGCAGGCGACGCATCATCTCGAGGTTCTGCGACACGCCGAATCCGAAGCCGAAACCGGGGTCGACGACCAGCCGCTGTGTGCTCACGCCCGCCTCGGCGCAGATCTGAAGGCTGGCTTCCAGTCCGGCCGTCACATCGGCGACGAGATCGGTGTGCTGCCGTCCTCGCTGGTTGTGCATGAGCACGGCGGCAACCTCGCGCTCGGCCACCAGCGGCGCCAGATCCAGATCGAGTCGAAAACCGGTGATGTCGTTGACGACGGTGGCGCCGGCATCCAAGGCAGGACCGGCGACCTCGGCCCACGTGGTGTCCACCGAGATCGGCACGTCGGCGCCGATGCGATCCAGCTCGGCCCGCACGGCCTCGATGACACGGATTGCCCGCCGTCGCTCCACCTCGATCGGCGTGGGCTCGGCACGGGGCCGACTGGACGCCCCTCCTATGTCGATGATGTCCGCGCCGCCTGCCACCAGCTTTCGGGTCAGCGCCAGCGCGTCGTCGAGCCGATCGGCCACGCCGTCGCCGGAGAACGAGTCGTCGGTGGCGTTGATGATGCCCATCACGAACGTGCGAGAGCCCCACTGCCAGCCCGGTCCGCGGCCGGGGTCCCACCAGGCATGCCGGTAGCGGCGCCGGATCGGCCAGCCCGGCTGCATCTGCGGCCCGGCCACGCTCAATCGGCGCCCGTGGCTGCTGCAGCGCCGGCCGACGAGGGCAGCGCGCCGAGCAGGTTCGACGTTGCGGCACGGAGTCCGACCGCCCCAGGTGTGTCGTCGAACGGTGCCAACGCATCGAGGGCCGCGGTCACATAGCGCTGCGCGGTCTGCACCGAGCTGGCGATCTCGGGGCCGTCCACCACGATCGCCCGGGCCCGATCCCGCCGGTCGTCGTCCAGCGGCTCGCCGAGCAGCTCGCTCAGGCGATCGGCGTCGGCGTGCCCGCCGGCCAGCATCCGGATCACCGGCAGCGTGTACACGCCTTCACGCAGGTCGTTGCCCGAGGGCTTGCCGAGCTCCTCGTCGGAGGCGACGAGGTCGAGCACGTCATCGACGATCTGGAACGCCATGCCGTAGGCGAGCCCGAAGCTGGTCAGGCGGTCCAGGGTCTCGCCGTCGACGCCGGCCACCAGCCCGCCGATGCGGCACGACGTCGCGTACAGCTCGGCGGTCTTGCCCTGGATGGCCAGGAAGTACTGGTCCTCGGTACGGCTCCGGTCATAGATCAGCTGCAGTTCGCGCACCTGCCCTTCGCACAGCCGGCCGATGGTGGCGGCCAGCAGCGCAGCCACCTCGGTGCCCAGCGACGCCGCCAGCTCCGATGCCTTGGCCAGCAGGAAGTCGCCGGCCAGGATCGCCTTCAGGTTGCCCCAGCGGTGATTCACCGCCTCGATGCCGCGCCGGGTCTCCGCATCGTCCATCACGTCATCGTGGTACAGCGAGCCCAGGTGCACCAGCTCCACCGCGACGCCGCCGCACACCATGTCATCGGTGACCGCGTCGGGCGCAGCGCCGTCGGGATCGAGCGCGAGCGCCGACGCGATGACGAACGCGGGCCGCAGCCGCTTGCCGCCCGCGGGGATCAGGTGCGAGGTCACCTCAGTGAGGAACTCGTCGCCGGTGACCGCCGCAGCGCGCAGGGCCGACTCCACACGGGCCAGGTCAGCCTCGGCATCGGGCCGGGCCTGCAACGGGGAAAGGGTCGCCACGGCGCAACCGTAAACGACAGCGGCAGCAAGGAGCGATGCCGCAGGGCATCGTTACACTGCGCTCAGGAGACCTTCTGCACCCGGTGCAAGGCTCAAACCAGGAGGCCCAGTGTTCGAACGCTTCACTGATCGGGCTCGCCGAGTGGTGGTGTTGGCGCAGGAGGAAGCGCGCCTGCTGAATCACAACTACATCGGCACCGAGCACATCCTGCTGGGGCTGATCCACGAGGGCGAGGGCGTCGCCGCCCAGGCGCTCGAGTCGCTGGGCATCTCGCTCGAGGCCGTGCGCAGCCAGGTGGAAGAGATCATCGGACAGGGCAGCTCGTCGCCCAGCGGTCACATCCCCTTCACGCCGCGTGCCAAAAAGGTGCTCGAGCTGTCGCTGCGTGAGGCGCTGCAGCTCGGCCACAACTACATCGGCACTGAGCACGTGCTGCTCGGCCTGATCCGCGAGGGCGAGGGCGTGGCCGCACAAGTGCTGGTCAAGCTGGGCGCCGACCTGTCGAAGGTCCGCCAGGAGGTCATCCAGCAGCTCTCCGGCTACAGCGGTTCGAGCGGCGGCCGCGAGACCGTCGGCGCCTCATCGGGCCAGGGCAGTGAGCAGAGCGGCCAGAGCGGCTCGCTGGTGCTCGACCAGTTCGGGCGCAACCTCACCGCAGACGCCCGGGCCAAGAAGCTCGACCCGGTCATCGGCCGGCTGCGCGAGACCGAGCGCGTCATGCAGGTGCTGTCGCGCCGCACCAAGAACAACCCGGTGCTCGTCGGCGAGCCCGGCGTGGGCAAGACCGCCATCGTGGAGGGCCTCGCCCAGAAGATCGTCAACAACGACGTCCCCGAGCTGCTGCGCGACAAGCAGCTCTACACGCTCGACCTTGGGGCGCTGGTGGCCGGCTCCCGCTACCGGGGCGACTTCGAGGAGCGCCTGAAGAAGGTCCTCAAGGAGATCCGCACCCGCGGCGACATCATCCTGTTCATCGACGAGCTGCACACGCTCGTCGGCGCCGGCGCCGCAGAGGGAGCGATCGACGCTGCGTCGATCCTCAAGCCCATGCTGGCGCGCGGCGAGCTGCAGACCATCGGCGCCACCACGCTCGAGGAGTACCGCAAGTACCTCGAGAAGGACGCAGCGCTCGAGCGCCGCTTCCAGCCGATCACCGTCGACGAGCCCACGCTCAGCCACACCATCGAGATCCTCAAGGGGCTGCGCGACCGCTACGAGCAGCACCACCGGGTCACCATCACCGACCAGGCGCTCGTGGCAGCGGCGAATCTGGCCGATCGCTACATCGCCGACCGCCACCTGCCCGACAAGGCCATCGACCTCATCGACGAGGCCGGTTCGCGCCTGCGCATCAAGCGCATGTCGACGCCGCCCGACTTCAAGGAGATCGAGACCAAGCTGGCCGACGTCACCGAGCGCAAGAAGCAGGCGGTCGAATCGCAAGACTTCGAGACCGCCGGCGCGCTGCGCGACGAGGAGAAGGAGCTGCTCGAGCGGCGGACCGAGGTGATGGCCCAGGCTCGCTCCGAGGGTCACGACCTGTTCGACGAGGTCGACGAGGAAGGCATCGCCGAGGTGCTGTCCATCTGGACCGGCATCCCGGTGTACAAGCTGACCGAGGAGGAGACGCAGAAGCTCCTCAAGATGGAAGACGAGCTGCACAAGCGGGTCATCGGCCAGCACGACTCCATCAAGGCCGTCAGCCAGGCCATCCGTCGCACCCGCGCCGGCCTGAAGGACCCCAAGCGGCCCGGCGGCTCGTTCATCTTCCTGGGTCCGTCAGGCGTGGGCAAGACCGAGCTGGCCAAGACGCTGGCCGAGTTCCTGTTCGGCGACGAGGGCGCGCTGATCAGCCTCGACATGTCCGAGTACATGGACAAGTTCACCGTGAGCCGCCTCGTGGGCGCCCCGCCCGGGTACGTCGGCTACGACGAGGGCGGCCAGCTCACCGAAGCGGTGCGCCGCAAGCCGTTTTCGGTGGTGCTGTTCGACGAGATCGAGAAGGCCCACCCCGACGTGTTCAACACGCTGCTGCAGATCCTGGAAGAGGGCCGGCTGACCGACGCGCAGGGCCGCTCGGTCGACTTCCGCAACGCCGTGCTCATCATGACCTCGAATCTGGGCACCGCAGACCTGCGCAAGGCGCGTGTGGGCTTCGCGACCGCCGATGAGGACGCCAGCTACGACCGGATGAAGGAGAAGGTCAACGATGCGCTCAAGGCGCACTTCCGGCCGGAGTTCCTGAATCGCATCGACGACACCATCGTCTTCCACGAGCTGAGCATCGACGAAGTGGTGCAGATCGTCGATCTGATGATCAAGCGCACCTCGGATCAGTTGCGGGCCCAGGGCCTCGGCCTGGAGCTCACCGACGCTGCCAAGGATTGGCTGGCCCGCACCGGGTACGACCCGCAGCTCGGCGCCCGTCCGCTGCGCCGTGCGCTGCAGCATCATGTGGAAGACGCGCTCAGCGAGCGGATCCTCTACAAGGAGTTCCACGCAGGCGAGATCATCGTGGTCGACGTGGAGGACGACGAGATCGTGTTCCGTGCCATCGAGGGCTTCGACCCCGGGCCGATCGAGCTCGAAGAGGCCGCAACCGCCGAGTAGCCGTGTCATGGCGGGCACGGTGCTTCCCTCGCCGGTGCCCGCAACACGCGCTCAGCAGTGGCGGCGAATGGCTGCGTGCGGTTCGTCGGCAACCGACGCCTGCCACAGCCCGCGTCGGCGCACGCTCGGCGCCGCGCTCGTTCTGCTCGCCGTGCTGGTGCTGGCGGCAGGTTGCCGGGTCGACATCGTTGTCGACATCGATGTCGAGCATGACGGCGCCGGCGAGGTCACCGTCGAGATCACGTTCGACGAAGAGGTGCTGCGATGGGTGCCCGACCTGGGCGAGCTCATCGTCACTGACGGCCTGGTCGGGTGGGAAGTCCGGCAGTTCGGCGAGCAGACGCCCGCAGGCGAGCGTCTGCGGGTGGTGGCAGCCAAGCGCTTCTCGTCGCCTGCTGAGCTGGCCGACGTGCTGGCGGAGATCGACCGGCCTGCGGATGGCTCTGCGGGATTGTTCCGGTCGGCGACGTTCGAGGGCTCGCGCGATGGGGCGCACGTGATCTACGACCTGACGGTGACCGTCGGCCTGGACCGTCCGGTTGCCGGGCTCGTGAATCCGGCCACTGCTGATGCGCTGGAAGGCGAGCTGTTCGGGTTGCCGATTCCCGAGATCGAGGCGCGGGCGGGGGCGCCTCTTGACGAACTGGTGACGCTGGTGGTGCGGGCGACCGTGCCGCAGGGGGCCGGGCGTCTGCCTGCCGACGGCGTGATGACGTTGAACTCCGGCGGCGTTCGAGAGCTGCGTGTTTCGGGGGAGCTGCTGGATGCTGAGCTCGCTGCGGCTGAGGCTGAGGCTGAGCGGTTGGCTGAGCGGGCTTCCCGAGGAACCCGGATCGCGGTGATCTGGTGGATAGTCCTCGGCCTCATCGCCGTGGTTGTGCTCGTCGTCGCTCTCCGTGGCCGGCGCCGCCGGCGTGGGCTCACCTTCCGTTAGTTGCGCTTGGGCTTCTGGGTGCCGGGCAGGGGAGGGCAGTGGCACCCGTGCTTCAAACAGATGAAGCGCTTCGTGGGCGAGTCGGGAGTGCTCGGGGCGCTTCATAACTGCGCGCGGGCACCACTGCCCTCCCCAGCCCTTGTCTCGTGGTGTCCCACACAGGGGCAAACTTTGGGGGGGGGCTGTCTCCCTGACTGCGTGTGTACTGTCCGCCCGCCACGTCGCCCTAACACCTCGCCCGCAGGCAGCGGCAGGTTGGGAGGTCGCGGCCGAGCGTTCCGGGACCGGCACACCGGAGGTGGACCATGGCGTCCAATCAAGAGTTCTTGCGCCGCATCACCGCTCGGCCCGACGTTTTCGGCGGGAAGCCCGTTGTTCGCGACCTGCGCATTTCCTTGGAACTGGTGCTGAGCCTCCTCGCGCAAGGGGTTGCCCCAGAGGACATCCTCGACGACTACCCGGGTCTTGAGCAGGACGACCTCCTTGCCTGCACCGCCCATGCGCACGCAGTGACCGCCGGTGGTCCGTCCGCGACGGTCCATTCCCGAATCGTGTAGTTGTCGGCGAATAGTGGCGTTGGCTGGCCATCGAGCGAAACGTTGCATGTAGTCAGAAGGCGCGGGGCTCCGCGCGCTGACTCAGCTAGAGTCGAGGCCCTAGGACGATTGACGCAGAGTCCGCTCCGGAGCAAGACCGGGTCGTTCGCAAAAATGGGAGATCCAGGTTGGAGTCCTGGCCCCCGGGAACGGGGTGTAGCTCAACAGCAGAGCGCCCATTTTCACTCGCTGCCATCCCGGCGTGGGGGTCCGAGCCACGCAGCATCCGGAGGGCGGGCTCCGCTTACGGGTACTTGGTGGGGTCGAGCCAGGCTCCCATGTCAAAGGCTGCCCGAAACAGATGCGGCTTCGACAGCCCGACAGCGCCGTATCGATCCCGAGCATGACCGATGAGCCCACGTCCCCAAGCCTCGCTGTTGCGGGTTCTGGAGGATTCCTGCCGGTAGTCATCGACGCAAGCTTCGGCCCAGTGTGCTTGGGTGAGGCCAGCTTGCAAGAGGGCGTTGACGCCACGGCCCAGTCCTTTGGTCACGGCGAAGACCGAGAACACATCGAGAAGGCTGTACCCCGCCCGATCACCGCGAACCAAGGCGTCAGCTTCTCGCCGGGTCAACTTGCGCCACCGGTCCTGCGGCCCGCTGCTCAGATTGCTTACTTGGCGCCGCAGAGCGTTCGTCACGTTGCCCCCATTGTGAATGTGGCAATTGCGCATCAGCCGGTACAGGTGAAAGAGCTCTAGGTCCGCAGACCCATGCTGATCAAGAGCGTCGCCGGTCATCGCAACGAGCGCCTCATGCATGTTGGATGTGTCGATGTCGTTCCAGGACCGGATCGATGACACGGTTCCTGGCGGCGGGAAGCCAAAGGTGTCCCTGATCCACCGTATGCACTGCGTGACGAAGTCCTCGTGGATGGCCAACGCGTACGGAATGGTGACCGTCGCGAGATGTGGGCCGGCAGCACCCAGCACGTCGGCCGCCGCATCGGGGCGCAGGTTGAAGCGGGCGATGTGAGGCACGGCAGGAAAGATCTCGGGCAGCAGCCGGTTCGAGCCTGTCGTCAACCGCAGGGTGTGGGATGCGAGCGCCGATCCGGCGAGGAATGAGACCATCGCATTATTGGCCCTCTGCCGCGCTTTGGTGTACTGCCGGTAGATCGGGAAGTGCACTGCCGGTGCCATCGGCACTCCTGCATCAGTCGGCAACGCGACTCCGTGAGGCTAGAATCCAGCGCGAATGGTGGACGGGTGAATTTGGCGCACAGCACCCGGCTCGCCTTTGCTATGCAGAGCCTCGCGGTTGCTCGCATCTCTCTCGCTGGTGTCCTTGGCCGGGGCAGACTGAGCGGGTGGCTCGGACTTGGGCGATCGTGTTGGCCGCTGGAGCCGGCACTCGGTTTGGTGCGGGTGCTGACGGTGCCACGAAGGTGATGATGCCGGTTGCTGGGCGCTCGATGGTTGCTTGGAGCGTCGACGCGGCTCAGACAGCTTGCGATGGGGTCACCCTCGTGGTGCCCGTGCAGGTGGTTGACGAGTTGGCGGACAGCGCTCGTGGCGTTGTCGGCGTTGTGGCCGGTGGGGCGACTCGGTCGGGGTCTGTGCGGGCTGGGTTGGCGACCGTTCCGGGCGATGCCGATGTAGTGGTGTGCCACGACGCTGCTCGGCCCGGGGCTTCGGCTCGGTTGTTCCGTGCTGTGATCGCCGCTGTTCGAGGCGGTGCCGACGCAGCGGTGCCGGCGCTGGCGGTCAGCGACACGCTGAAGCGGGTGCCGACATGGGGCGACAGCGGTGGTGCCGTGACCGGTACGGTGGACCGTTCGGGACTCTTTGCTGTGCAGACGCCGCAGGCATTTCGGCGGGAGGCGCTGGTGGCCGCACATGTCGGAGCGCCTGAAGCCACCGACGATGCTGCGCTGGTGGAGGCTGCAGGCGGCATTGTGATGGCCGTGCCGGGCGAGGCGGCGGCGCACAAGGTCACCACGGCCGCCGATCTCGTCGTCGTGGAGGCGCTGCTCACCACCCGCGCCTCGGGCGGCGGGCTCTAGCGTCAACTGGCGTGAGTGCTGCTGACGGCGGGCCTGGGCCGGCGATGCGGGTGGGGCATGGGTATGACGCCCATCCGTTTGCCGCTGCTGACCGACAGGCTGATCGGACGTTGGTGCTGGGCGGGGTTCGGTTCCCGGGTGAACGGCCGCTGGTGGGCCACAGCGACGCCGATGTTGTTGTGCATGCGGTGATCGATGCGATGTTGAGCGCTGCCGGTCTCGGAGACATCGGCACGCACTTTCCTGACAGCGATGAGCGCTGGCGGGGTGCTGACAGCATCGAGATGCTGCGGCAGGTCTCGGCGGTGCTCGCTGATGACGGCTGGATGCTGGTCAATGCCGATTGCACCGTCATCTGTGATCGGCCGATGATCGCCCAGCACCGCGATCAGATGCGGGAGCGGCTCAGCAGCGCCGCCGGCGGACCGGTCACGGTCTGCGGTAAACGCACCGAGGGGCTGGGCAACGCCGACGGGATCGTGGCTCATGCCGTGGCGCTCGTGCTCGCCAGTGGCGAGCAGCAGTCGGCACATCTCGCCAGCGGCGAGCAGCCACCAGCACAGGCTGCCGGTGGCGGGCAATGACCGCAGAACGCGGCGGGCGGCGGGATGCTTCCCCTCAGCGCAGCAGCGCTCGCCCGCGGCGAGGCGCTCCTCCGCGCGGCGGGCGGAAGTCTGCGCCCCAACGCAGCGACCGAGCCATTCGATCTCCAGATCGCGGGGAAGGCGGACAACAGCGAGGTGTCGGTTCGGCGAACCGGGCGAGGTCCGGGCGGGGTGCTGCGAACCCGACGCGGGGTGGAGACCGAAGAGACGGCCGCGACGCACGTGCACCGGCACCGCGCAACCAGGCACGGCCGAAGGGGCTTGGCGGCGACCATGTGGAAGGCCGGCAGGCCGTTCGCGAGCTGCTGCGGGCTGGCAAGCGCAAGGTGCACGAGGTGCTGATCTCTGAGGATGCGCACTCGGCGGCCACGCTGGCCGAGATCGTCGACCTCGCCGGCGACCGGCGGGTGCCGGTGCGTGAGGTCACCCGCCGCAAGCTGGACGAGGCAGCGCTCACCGCCGCACCCCAGGGTGTGATCGCCAAGGCCGCTGCCGTTCAGCCCGTGCCGCTGGAAGAGCTGGCCAGACCTGCGGGGAACACGCTGCCGCTCGTCGTGGCCACCGACGGCGTCACCGACCCGGGCAACCTCGGCGCCATCCTGCGCACGGCAGAGGTCGCCGGTGCCACCGGTGTCGTGCTCACCAGCCACCGCTCGGCCAACCTCACACCGGCCGCGGTGAAGGCCGCCGCTGGTGCCATCGAGTACCTGCCCATCGCGTTGGTCGGCGGCCTGCCCGCTGCGCTCGCCAAGCTCCGTGATGCCGGTCTGTGGGCCATCGGTCTCGACGGCTACGCGCCCGACGGGCTCGACTCGCTGCGGGTCGGTGACGAGCCGCTGGTGCTGGTGCTCGGCGCCGAGGGACGCGGCCTGTCGTCGCTGGTGGAGCGCCGGTGCGACCAGGTGGTGTCGATCCCGGTGCTCGGCCGGATCGAATCGCTCAACGTGGCAGCCGCTGCGGCCGTGGCCCTGTTCGACATCGCCCGCACCCGGGGCTCAGCCCCTGCGCCCTGAAGCCCGGAGTGCCGCCCATACGCTGGGACCGGCGCCCGAGTAGCTCAACGGCCAGAGCACCGCTCTTGTAAAGCGGGGGTTGTGGGTTCGATTCCCACCTCGGGCTCACGACAGGGTGATCACCAGATTGCCGAAGTGCTCCTTGCGCACGAAGGCCTCCTGCGCCTCGCAAATCCGCTCGAGGGGAAACGTGCCGCCCAGAACCGGGCGGATCTCGCCCCGCTCGATGTAGCCGACAAGGTCTGCAAAGAGCCCCGGCCCGTAGATCGTGGCGCCGAACAGCTCCAGATCGTTGAGGTAGATCGTCCGCAGATCCACCTCGACGATGGGTCCGGCAATGGCACCCGAGGTGACATAGCGCCCTCGGCCTGCCAGCGCATCGAGCCACAGCCCCACGGCATCGCCGCCCACCACGTCGGCCACGGCGTCGAACGGTCCGCCGTTGGCGTCGACCGCCGCTGCCACATCGTGATCGGCGCCCTGGCGCTGCACCACCGCGTCCGCACCGAGCTCGAGCACCTGCGTTGCCTTGGAAGCGCCGGCAATCGCCACCACCCGTGCGCCTCGCCGCTTGGCGAGTTGCACCAGCGCCGAGCCCACGCCGCCGCTCGCACCGGGCACTGCGATGCTCTCACCGCCGTCGAGCCTGATGCGCTGGAGCATGTGCTCGGCCGTCGAGGAGGCGCAGGCGAACGTCGCCAGCTCGGCATCGGACAGCTCGGAGTCGACGGGGTAGGCGTTGACAGCCGGCACCGCGACGTACTCGGCGAAACCGCCGTCGGTCTCGCTGCCGAGGTAGCGCGCCTTGCTGCGGTCGGTCGGGTCGGCGGGGTCGGTCAACCACGGCTCCACCATGACCCGCCGCCCCACGAGGCCCGCATCGGCACGCTCTCCAGCGGCCACCACGCGGCCCACCACATCGGCCCCCTGAATGCGGGGGAACTCCACGCCCTTGCCGCCCCAGGTGGAATCCGCGGCGTCTGCGCCGGCGTATCCCTCGCCCGACGTCGCCGCTGTCACCGACTTGCTGTACCAGGCAACCCGAGTGTTGATGTCGGTGTTGTTGATGCCGCACGCCGCCACCGCAATCAGCACATCGTCGGGTCCGGGCACCGGAACCGGCACGTCATCGCGCACCTGCAGCATCTCGGGCCCGCCATGGCCCACCAGCAGCGCGGCACGCATGGTGCTCGGCGGGTTCATGTGCTCTCGCGGGGGTCACAGACGGCCATCGGGACGCGGCACAATACCGTTCAGTGGCAGCCCGCCAGACACCGGTGCCAAGTGCGACCGATGCCGCTGGGCGAAGCGCGCTGGCAGCTCGCTACTACACCGATCCCGAGATCCTTGCGGTCGAGTTGGACACAGTATTCGCCCGATCCTGGCACTTGGTGGGTCACCGCAGCCAAGTGAGCGAACCGGGCCAGGTGCTCACGGCGACCGTGGGGGACGAACCGGTCTTCGTGGTCAACGACGGCGGCCAGATCCGCGCCTTCTTCAACGTATGCCAGCACCGGGGGCACGAGCTGTTCCCGCCGCAGCAGCCGGGCGGCGATGTCGCCGCAACTCCGGGCGTCATCATGTGCCCGTATCACGCTTGGGTGTACGGGCTGGACGGCACGTTGCTCAGCGCACGCAGCCGCGATGTCGGCGAGATCTGCCTGCCGCCCGTCGCCGTCGACGAGCTCGCTGGCTTCGTCTTCGTCAATGCGGATGCCGGCGCGACCCCGCTGGCCGAGCACGCCCCCGGCGTGGGCGACGAGGTCCTGGCGCTTGCCCCGCTCGCGCCGACGCGCATGCTGACGTGGCGCCGGACCCACCTCATCGCTGCCAACTGGAAGATCGCGGTGGAGAACTACAACGAGTGCTATCACTGCCCGAACGTGCATCGATCGTTCACTTCCGGCGTGGTCGACCCCGCCAGCTACCGGGTCGCGCCCAGCGGCACGGTGATCCGCCATACGGCCAGAGGTGTCGAGGGCGACCGTTCCACCTACACGCGCCCGGTCGCCAGCGACGACTATGCCGCGTTCTACATCTGGCCGGCTTCGTCGATCCAGGTGTATCCCGGCCAAGCCGTGAACACGTACCGCTGGGTGCCGTGCGCGCCGGACCGGACGCTGCTGGTGCGGGAGTGGTGGTTCGATGTCGCCGAGCCGACCGATGAGCTGCGCGAGATCATCGACCTCGACTGGAACACCACGGTGTCCGAAGACCTGAAGCTGGTCGAATCGACCCAGCGCGGCATCCGCAGCCGCGGCTACCGGCCCGGGCCGCTCGTGACCGAGCAGTCCGGCGTCGCTTCGGTGCACAGCGAAGATGCTGTGGATCATCTCGCCACGCTGCTGCTGTCGGCGCTCGGCCACGAGCGGGCATCGAGCGGGCGCTGAACCGGTGACACACTCAGGCGTGCCGCGGATCGCTGTTGTCGGGAGCCTGAACGCCGACGTGACGCTGTGGGTGCCGAGGCGCCCGTCGCCCGACGAGACAATGCACGCCGACCGCATCGCATGGTTCCGCGGCGGCAAGGGCGCCAACCAGGCAGTGGCCGCGGCCCGGCTGGGCGCGCGGGTGGTGATGGTGGGCCGGGTCGGCGACGACGAGCAGGGCCGGTGGCTGCGCTCTGGCCTGGAGGCCGAGGGGATCGACTGCCGACATGTGGCCAGTGTCGATGTCCCGACCGGCTTGGCAGTGATCACCGTCGATCCCGATGACGTGTCGATCGTGGTGGCTGCGGGCGCCAACGCATCGCTCGATGCCGGGGGCGTGCATGCAGCCGCCAACGGGATCGCCGCGGCCGATGCGCTGCTGCTGCAGGGCGAGGTGAGCGCCGACGCCGCCCGGGCCGCAGCCGAGATCGCCCGCGAGCACGGCATGTTCGTGGTACTGAATCCCGCCCCGTACAACGACGTTGCCCCCGCTGTGCTGCCGCTGGCCGACTTCGTCATCGTGAATCGCGCCGAAGCCGAGCAGCTGCGCCATCCCCATGCCAGCGGCAGCGTTCCCGAGCTGCGTCCCGAAGCGGTGCTCGTCGAGACGCGAGGCGCAGCGGGCTGCGTCGTTCACCCGTCTCGAACTGCCGCACCGGCACTGCAATCGCAGCAATCACCTAGTGCTTCCGCCGATGCCGCAGCCGGTGTCGATGGGGAGATCACCGTGGCCGCACCGAGGGTCGCCGTGGTCGACGCCACCGGTGCGGGGGACGCGTTTGCCGGGGCGTTCGCAGTCGGCATGGCATCGGGCGCGACCGTGGCCGAGGCGGCGCGGCTGGCCGTGCGAGCCGGCGCATGGGCAGTGACAGTCGCAGGTGCGCAGCCGAGCCTGCCGACGATGGCGCAGCTGCAGGACCTGGTTGGGCGAAGCCAGTGCCCGAGCGGCCCGTGAGCCCGTATCAGATGAGGGCGGGGAACAAGAGCGGACTGTCGGTCAGGCTGAGCCGTAGAGGCGGTCGCCGGCATCGCCCAGGCCGGGAACGATGAAGGCCCGCTCGTCGAGGTGGCTGTCGACGGCGGCCGTCACGATGCGGACATCGGCAGCACTGCGCTGCAGCGCAGCGATCCCCTCAGGTGCAGCCAGCGTGCACACCATCGTCACCGGTCCCACGCTCGACTCCGCGAGCACCCCGATCACCGCGGCCGCCGAGCCGCCCGTCGCCAGCATCGGGTCGAGTACCAGCACCGGTCGATCCTCCAGCACGCCTGGCAGCGACTCGAGGTAGCACTCGTGGCCGACACCGTCGGATGTCTCGATCCTGCGCATCCCGACGAAGCCCACCGGCGCAGCAGGCAGGAGCCGCAGCGCCGCATCGAGCATGCCCAGCCCGGCGCGCAGGACGGGCACGATCGCCGGCATCGGCTCGAGGCGCGAGCCTTCGGCCGGCCCGAGCGGCGTCTCCACCGCCTCGGGCGCCGATGTTGCATCGGTGAGCGCTTCGGACACCAGCAGGAACGTCAGTGCGTCGAGCCGCTGGCGGAACTCCTCAACGGCGGTGTCCTTGTCGCGCAGTCGGGTGAGCAGGGCTGCGGCAACGGGGTGGTCCACAATGCTGACACTCATGGTCTGGCTCTCACGGTCGGGGTCCGTTCGCAAACTACTGAGGGGTACACCCGGCAGCGCATCTTTCCTTCTACGCTCACAGCCGTGAATAGCCAAGCTGGCGAATCCAACAGCGGCGCCGCAGTGCGCGGGTTGCTGCTGGTGCTGGTTGCCGTCGTCGTGGGCGTGCTGCTGCTCCGCTCGGTCGACGATCCCGACGACACGACGGTGACCGACACAGCCCCGCCTGCCGCACCGGGCGACACGCTCCCGACGGCCACGGAGGCGCCCACGCCGACGAGCAGCGCTGCCGACGCCGGCGTCACCGGCTCGGGCACGGTCACCACCGTGGCCACCTCCGTCACGGCCGCACCCGCCACCGCCACCGCCACCGACACCACCTCGGCGGGTGCTGAGCCGTTCCAGCCGAGACCGGCGGCCGAGGTGTCGGTGCAGGTTGCGAACTCCACGACGGTCCGGGGGGCTGCTGGGCGGCTCACTGACCGGTTCAAGACGCTGAGCTACATCACCAAGACGCCCACCAACTACGTGGGGACGCCCATCGACAGGACGCGCATCTACTACCAGCCGGGATCGCTGCTCGAAGCGAGGGCGATCGCGGGGGTGCTGGAGCTCGACGCCGACAACGACGTGTTCCCGATGCTGGCAGACACGTCAGCCGTGCAGGGTTTCGAGACGCCCGACGTGCTGTTGGCGCTGGGGACCGATCTGGCCGAGTAGCCGAGCAGTCATCATGCGGGTCGTCGCGTGCCCGGACAAGTTCCGCGGCACTGCGTCTGCCGCGGAGGCGGCAGCAGCGATCGCAGATGGCGTGTGCCGCCACCTCGGCACGCACGCCGAGGTCGTCTGCCTGCCCGTGGCCGACGGCGGCGAGGGCACGCTCGATGCGCTGGGCGGGCCGAATCGCACCTCCTTGGTGATCGGACCCTTGCGGGAGCGGACCGAAGCGGGCTGGCGGCTCGACGGCGACGTTGCGATCGTGGAGATGGCCCGCGCGAGCGGCCTGCTGCTCGCAGGCGGGGCCGAGGGCAACGATCCGCTCGCAGCCACCACCGCCGGCACCGGCGAGCTGATAGCCGAAGCGGTCGCGAGCGGCGCCCGGCGGGTCATCGTGGGCGTGGGCGGCTCGGCCACCACCGACGGCGGGCTCGGCGCGCTTGACGCGATGTCGCCGCTGGCCCGCCTGGCCGGCGTCTCGGTGGTGGTGGCTTGCGATGTCCGCACCCGTTTCTGCGATGCCGCGCGCATCTTCGGCCCGCAGAAGGGGGCGTCGCCGCCGCAGATCGAGCTGCTCACCCGCCGCCTTGAGCGGCTCGTGGACCTCTACCGCGAGCGCTACGGCACCGACGTCAGCGAGATGCCGGGCGCAGGTGCCGCGGGCGGCTTGGCGGGCGGGCTCGCAGCCGGCCTGCGGGCCGAGCTGGCACCGGGATTCGACGTCGTCGCGGCGGAAGTCGGCCTGCCCGATGCGATCGAAGGTGCCGACCTGGTCATCACCGGCGAGGGACGGCTCGATGCGAGTTCGTTCGACGGGAAGGTCGTGGGCGGCGTGCTGGAGATCGCCGCCGAGGCCGGCGTGCCTGTGGGCGTCGTGGTAGGCGCTCGCGACCCCGATACCGGCCTCGCCGACTGGTGCCCGCCTGCCGGCGACACCCCGGCCACGAGCCTGGTAGTGCTGTCGGAGCGATACGGGGCCGAGCGGTCGATGCACGACACGCTGGCGGCAGTCCGCGAAGCTGCCGCCGACCTCGCCGCGAATCTCGTGTGAGGGTTGGCGGTTAGCACTCTCATCTCTAGAGTGCTAACGGCTGCTGCGAACGCAGCTGCATCGTGACGCCCAGTCACCCCTTCCGAGAGTCATCCGAGACAGGAGCCAGCCGATATGGCCAAGATGATCACGTTCGACGACGACGCCCGCCGCGCACTCGAGTCGGGTATGAACCAGCTCGCCGACGCCGTGCGCGTCACGTTGGGGCCCAAGGGTCGCAACGTCGTGCTCGACAAGAAGTGGGGCGCGCCCACCATCACCAACGACGGCGTGTCCATCGCGAAGGACATCGAGCTGGAGGACCCGGTCGAGCGCATCGGGGCAGAGCTGGTCAAGGAAGTCGCCAAGAAGACCGACGACGTTGCCGGCGACGGCACCACCACCGCCACCGTGCTGGCGTGGACCATGGTGCGCGACGGCTTGCGCAACGTGGCCGCCGGCGCCAACCCGATGGAGGTCAAGCGGGGCATCGAGGCCGGCGTCGCCGCCGCCGTGGGCGCCATCGAGGACATGTCGATCAGCGTGACCGACTCCAAGACCCACGTGGCCCAGGTGGCGGCTATCTCCGCCGCCGACGGCGACATCGGCCAGCTGATCAGCGACGCATTCGACAAGGTCGGCAAGGACGGCGTGATCACCGTCGAGGAATCGCAGACGTTCGGCCTCGAGATGGACCTGGTCGAGGGCATGCGCTTCGACAAGGGCTACATCTCGCCCTACTTCGTCACCGATCCCGACTCGCAGGAAGCCGTGCTCGACGACGCGTACCTGCTGTTCATGCAGGGCAAGATCTCAGCGGTCCGCGACGTGCTGCCGGTGCTCGAGAAGGTCACCCAGGCAGGCAAGCCGCTCGTGATCATCGCCGAGGACGTCGAGGGCGAGGCCCTCGCCACGCTCGTGGTCAACAAGATCCGCGGCACGATCCGCTCGGCGGCCGTGAAGGCCCCCGGCTTCGGCGACCGTCGCAAGGCGATGCTGGCCGACATGGCCATCCTGACCGGCGGCCAGGTCATCAGCGAGGACGTCGGCCTCAAGCTCGAGAACACCACGCTTGACCTGCTGGGCACGGCCCGGCGTGTGGTCGTCACCAAGGACGAGACAACCATCATCGAGGGCTCCGGCGACGAGTCCGAGGTGCGCGGCCGGATCGAGCAGATCAAGAACGAGATCGAGAACACCGACTCCGACTACGACCGCGAGAAGCTGCAGGAACGGCTGGCGAAGCTGTCCGGCGGCGTGGCGGTGCTGCGTGTCGGCGCGGCCACCGAGGTCGAGCTGAAGGAGAAGAAGCACCGCATCGAGGACGCGGTCAGCACCACCAAGGCGGCCATCGAGGCCGGCGTGGTGGCCGGCGGCGGCGTCACGCTGGTGCGTGCCGAAGAAGCAGTGCGCTCTGTTGCGGACGGCCTCGACGGCGACGAGTCCACCGGTGCGCGGCTCGTGGAGCGTGCGCTGGCCGGACCGCTGAAGCAGATTGCCGAGAACGCCGGCCTCGAAGGCGGCGTGGTGGTCAGCAAGGTGCGCGAGCTCGACGGCGCCATGGGCCTCAACGCCGCTTCCGGCGAGTACGAGGACCTGGTTGCGGCGGGCGTGATCGACGCTGCGAAGGTGACGCTGTCGGCGCTGCAGAACGCCTCGTCGATTGCCGCGCTGTTCCTCACCACCGAGGCTGTGATCTGCGACGAGCCCGATGCCGGCGGCGGTGCTCCCGGCATGCCGGACATGGACTTCTAGCAGAAGCCTCCCCGAACCCCCAAAGAACAGCCCAACCCAATCGAACCGGCCCGGGTCCCCCACCCGGGCCGCTTCGCGCCCGCACCCAGTGGCCGACGGAGCGGTGCAGGGGACGCCGGTACCCTGACCGGATGCGGCGGGGGCGCACGATGCGGGTGCTGGTGGACCGGCTGCGCCACGGCGAGTGGCGGCGGTCGCCCAACGAGGTCGTAGTGGAGGAGCCGCTCGAGATCCACCTCGACGGCCACATGGTGGCCACCACCATGCGCACGCCCGGCCACGACTACGAGTTGGCGGCGGGGTTCTGCGCAGGTGATGGGCTGCTCGGTGATGCGGCAGTGACGGGGGTGCGTTACTGCGGCGAGGGTCCTGCGGCCGAATTCGAATACAACGTCGTCACCGTGGAGACCGGCGGCCGGGCACCGGTGCCGTCGCCCCGTCTCGGCAACGTCAGCGCCGCCTGCGGCATCTGCGGCAGCACCACGATCACCGACATGGCCGCCCGACTGGGGCCGCTGGCGGGCACCTGCCAATTCAGCGTCGATGCGGTGCAAGCGGCGCTTGCGGCTGTCCCGGCTGGCCAGGAGATGTTCGGCCGCACCGGCGGGCTGCACGCCGCCGCGACCTTCGACGCCGACGGCCGGCTCGACGTCGTGCGGGAGGACATCGGGCGCCACAACGCGGTCGACAAGGTCATCGGCCGACGCCTGCTCGACGGGCGCGATGACGCTGGGGACATGGCGCTGTTCGTGAGCGGTCGGGCCAGTTTCGAGATGGTGCAGAAGGCCTGGGCGGCGGGAATCGGCACCCTCATCGCCGTGAGCGCTCCCAGCTCGCTGGCCATCGAGTCGGCGCGGGCTGCGGCCATCACGCTCGCAGGCTTCGCACGCGGCGACGAGATGAACGTGTACAGCGGCAGCCTGGCAGGAGTTCCCGAACGTCTCGGGGAATTCCCCGCGTCTGCAGTTCGTTCATAGGCTGCCGGCGTGTCGCAGCAACCGGAGGTGACCACGTCGGTCGGGTGGGGCGTGCTGCACCTGTTCTGCAAGCTGACCCCTGCCGCGGACCGCTCGGGCCTGCTCGCCGCCGTCGAGGCCACCGTAGACAGCGACCACCAGGTGCTGACCGTGGCCGTGCTGGGGCACAAGGCCGATGTCGGCTTCATGGCGCTGGGGCCCGACCTGTGGCGGCTGCGCAACCTGCAGACGCGGCTCCAGCAGGCCGGCCTCGAGGTTGCCGACAGCTACGTCTCGATGACCGAGGTGAGCGAGTACGCGCCCGACCTGCCGCCCGAGATGAAGACGCCGCGGCTCTATCCGCAGCTGCCGCCCGAGGGCAAGCGGGCGTTCTGCTTCTATCCCATGTCGAAGCGCCGCGGCGCCGCGGCCGAGGGCAGCGGCAACTGGTTCACGCTGCCGTACGACACCCGCCGCGAGCTGATGTATGAGCACGGCACCTCAGGCCGCAAGTTCCGGGGCCGCATCCTGCAGGTCGTCACGGGCTCCACCGGCGTCGACGACTTCGAATGGGGCGTCACATTGTTCGGCGAGCACCTCGACGACCTCAAAGACGTCGTGTACACGATGCGCTTCGACGAGGCCAGCGCCGTCTACGGCGAGTTCGGCACCTTCTACACCGGCCTGCTGGCCGACCCGCCCACAGTCCTCGACCGCATCGGCCTGCGCTAGCAGGCGCAGTGCGTCGGCTGCAACTCGGTGCAGCTGCGGCTTCGGTTCAGCAGCGGGGCAGGATTGTCGCAAAGCGCCGTCAGGACTCGGTGGTCCACAGCGAGTCGATGGGTTGCAAATGGAGGCGGTCGCCGACCTTGCCGGACTGGCTGCCAGCGTGCAGCAGAACACCGGCACGGAACGTTTCCGGAGCGATCGTGTCGAGCCGGTCTCGCAGCCACGCGAGGCTGCGCATCTGGCGCGGGTCGGGCGATCGTGTCGCCTTGATCTCGATTCCTACGATGCCGCCGCCCGGACCTTCCAGCACAAGATCGATCTCCCGGTCTTGGTTGTCGCGGTAGTGCGACAGGGTGCATGGCCGCGGCCAGGCGGACACTTGACGGGCGATCTCGTTCACTGCGAACGTCTCCATGAGCGGACCGGCCAGCGGCGCTCCTGCCAGGACGAGGGCCTGCGCGCCGGTGCGGAGAATGCCAGCGGCCAGCCCGCTGTCTGTGAGGTGGTACTTGGCGCGCCGCACCGGCCGGGAAGGAAGACCGTGGCCCCAAGCCGGCAGGTCGTGTACCAAGAAGACCGTCTGCAGCCACTCCAGGTAGGTGGTGACAACTGCGCGGCTCGCTTGCAGCCGTCGGGCAGCGTCCGACACGTTGAGTGTCCCTGCAGTCATTCCCGCCGTCCATGCCAACAACGATCCGAGCGTCGTGGCCTTGCGGATGTCGGCAAGCACGGCGATGTCGCGCTGGGTCACGGTCTCGACATAGCCGTCGAACCACCGACTGCGCTGATGCGAGGGCAGGCGAACCGCCTCGGGGTAGCCGCCACGGCATGCCAGAGCGAGATATTGGTCGCGGGACGTAGCTCCGGTGTCGGCGACCAGGGGCGCTCCCTCGAACCATCGGTCGATGGCAGCCGGGACGATGCCGACCAGCTCGGCCTCAGAGAAGGGCCACAGGCGAAGTATCTGCACGCGCCCTGCCAGCGATTCGCTGATGGTTGGAACCGTCAGGAAGTTCGTCGACCCGGTGAGCAGGAAGCGTCCTGGCGTCGTCTCGGCGTCGACGAGCTGCTTCACGGCGCGTACCACGCGGTCGCCGCCGAGTTGGATCTCGTCGATGACCAGCGGGTAGCGCCGGTTGAGCAGGAAGGTGATGGGGTCGGCCAATGCGATCTGCAGATCGGCTTCGTCGTCGAAAGAGACGTAGCTTCCGCCTCGGCTGTCAGCGATCATGCGGGCCAAGGTGGACTTTCCGCACTGGCGGGCGCCATGGAGCAGGACGACCCGTGACCAGTCCAAGGCCTCCTCGATGCGGGGCAGCAGGTGTCGGCTGACGGTCTCGATGACACGAGGCTAGCTGCTAGTAAGCAAACCGTCATGCAGTTATCTGTCAAATCGTATTGCAGATAATGTGCAGCCTGTCCGTGGAACCGCCCTGTCGCAGCCGCATCCCGCTGTTCAGCGAGCACCTCAACGACTTCGAGGATGTCATCTGCACGATGCGCTGCGACCAGGCCAGCGCCATCGACGGTGGGTTCGGCTCCTGCTACGCGGGACGCCTCGCCGACACCCTCAGCAGCGGCAGACCGCATCGACCTGCGCTAGCAAGCGCTGACTTCTGGACGGTCTGTCAGCGGCGGGACCCGTTCATTGCTGTGTAAATACTACACTGAATAACAGTATTATGCTACACTCAAACCGTGGAAAACGCTCTATTCGCCGAGTGGTTCGAGTGAGGCCACGAGCGTGACAGCACCGGACTGCCTGACGCCCGAAGGGTATGCGCCCCGCATCGCAGAGGGCCGATTGGAGCGGGCGCTCGCTGCGGCGCCGATGGTGCTCATCGAAGGCCCCAAAGGGTGCGGCAAGACGTGGCTGGGGCTGAGCCGATCGCGCAGCAAGATGATGCTGGCCGAGGATCCCAACGCGCTCAGCGCGGCGCGCACCATCACCCGTGAGGCGCTGCTCGACGGCGGCCGGCCCAGGCTCGTCGACGAGTGGCAGCGCGCGCCGGAGGTCTGGGATGCGGCCCGCGGCATCTCCGACTTGGACGGCGCTGCCGGCAAGTTCATCTTCACGGGCTCCTATTCCCGAGCCGATGCCGTCACTCGCCACTCCGGGGCGGGGCGCCTGATGCGCGTCCGGTTGCGCCCCATGTCGTTGCACGAGCTGGGCCACGCCACCGGCGAAGCATCCATCGCCGGGCTGCTCGCAGGAGAGGCCTATTCCGTACTGGCCCCGCACATCGATGCTCAGCACCTCGCCGAGTTCATCTGCGTCGGCGGTTGGCCCCGCCACATCGGGCTGAGCGCGCAGGCGAGCCAAGATCTGCTGGTGTCCTATCTCGACGAGTCGGCACGCGTCGACGTCCCGGTGGAGACCGGCTCATCCCATGACCCGGTCAAGGTGCGAAGGCTGCTGCGTTCGATAGCGCGCAACGTGTCCACGACTGCTTCGCAGGCGTCATTGGCCAGGGACACGGCAGGCGATGGAGCGCGGCTCAACCACCAGACGGTCAGCCGCTATCTCGACGCGCTGGAGCGCCTGTTCATCCTCGACGACGTTCCGGCATGGTCGCCGCACATGATGTCCGGACGTCCGGCCCGGCAGTCCCCCAAGCGGCAGCTGGCCGATCCGTCGCTCGCTGCTGCTGCGCTCGGAGTAGGACCAGACCGGCTCGCACGCGACATGCGCTCGCTCGGCCTGCTGTTCGAGTCGCTGGCCATGCGTGACTTGCGGGTGTACTGCGACGCTGGCGACATAGCGGTGTTCCATCACCAGGATCACCGCGGCGGGGAGATCGACGCTGTTCTCGAAGCACGCGACGGCCGGTGGATTGCGGCCGAAGCGAAGCTGGGCGGCAATGAAGACATGCTGGACGAAGCCGCCGCAAAGCTGCTGGCCGTGTCGCGCCGAATCGACGTCTCCCGCAGATCGCCGCCGACGGCGCACCTCATCGTGACCGCGTTCGGCACCTCCGCTTACCGGCGACCCGACGGCGTCACCGTGGCCCCTCTCACCGCACTCGGCCCGTGAGCGGACCGATGCGCCGACGAGATATGGAGCTGCGCCAGCCCGCCGAGGTACCTGGCTGCTGTGCGCACATCCAGGGGGTGCCCGTTACCGCCGGCGTCGCGAGCCAAGGTGCGAAGCGAGGCCGCAGTGCTCTCGTTGCGGGCGAGTGATCTGAGCATCGCGCGAGTGATGCCCGCAGAGAAGCGGCCGTCGGCATCCTGGGGCAGGCCCGCGGAGACCAGCTGCTCCACGTAGCCGCGCATGACCGTCTGGGCGTCGTCCGCGTCGAGTTCGCAGTATTGCGGCCACCCGCCGCGGCACACGAGCGCAGTCAGGTCCTCGAGCCCGAGCCCGTCGCCGCGGCACAGCGGTTCGTCGCCGTCGAGCAGCTTGCGCAGCGGGACGCTGCCGTCGGAGTCGCCGCTCTCGAACAGGCTCATGGTGCGCATGCGCACCGGCAGCACCCTGCCTTCCCCCGCGTGCCGGGCGGGATCGGCTGAGGGTTCCGCCGAACCCGCCAAGATGAATTGCCCGGCCTGTGCGCGGCGGTCGCACTCATGCCGCATCGCGCCGAAGATCTCCGGGGCGAGCCGCCACTCGTCGAGCAAGGTCGGCGGATCGGCGCGCAGCAGCGACCCCGGGTCGACCTTGGCGATCTCGCGCAGCTGCGGATCGGCGTCGAAGTGAACGGCGCTGTCGGCATGCTGCAGTGCCGTGGTGGTCTTGCCGCAGCCAACATGCCTGTTTCGCCGGTTACCCGGCAGCAGAAGTGGCCCATGAGCACTGCCGGTGTCGACAGCGAGGATGCGGTCGCTGTGCCCGGTGAATGATGCTCGCACATCTGCGGGGAGCGGCTCGGGCAATGACTGTTATGACCTGCGCTACACGATCCCAATCTGGGCAGCGTGCCGTGCACGCTGGAGTGCTGGTTCAACGGCCGCCGGGCGCGGCGGGGCCAGTGGTCAGGCAACGCGGCGTCCGGTCGGCATCCGCTGGGCCACGCCCGCCACGTGCCGGGGCCGGTTCCACGCCGTCAGGTGGTTCCAGTCCGGGCTCACCGCGCCACCCCGAGGGTTCAAGGCGCCATCCCAAGAAAACGCGAAGAGCCACTCTGCTAGCGCACGGAGCGATGCGACCCGCCATGGCCCTGAGGCAGGACACACGGTTTCTGAGCGCGAGGCATCTCGAATCCGCAGATGGCGGAATCGTGCGATCCGGTGTCCGCGGTTGTTCGGCTCAGTGCCGCTCGGCTGAGAGCGAGCGAGCGTGACATCGCATCATCGTCCAGCATGTCGGCTTGATGCTCATGCAACTGCTGGGCCCGTTGTTCGACGTTCCACTGAAGCTGCCCGTTGTCCTGCGCTATCTCCCATAGCTCGGGGGTGATCGCCTCGTCGCATCGTTGAGCGAGAAGCGATACCAGAGTCAGGTCTTGGCGGATGGCGGTGGACTTCTCCCGGTCATTTCTGATCGTCGGAGCGACAAGATCGCCGCCGACAAACACGGTTTCCTCGAGTGATCGCGTGAACTCCCCCAGCGCCTTCGCCGACTGCGTGTTGCGCCTGTTCGGAGGGCTCTGCGACCAGTTGATGTGTGACTTGAGCACATAGAGCTCTGCGAGCCGATGGACGTCCTTCACGTCATTGCCCACATGGGCCAGGTCGTAGAGATCACGCACCAGTGGGAGGGTCTGCCAGCGACTCAGCTTCTCGGCGATGTTCTCTTCGAGATGCATGAGGGGAATGCGCTGATCGAACTCGAAGGGGTAAGCCCGCCGCAACGGTGTCTCGACAGGCAGCAGCTCTTGCATCGGCAAGATGATCGGCCGCTCCGAGAAATCCATTTTGGCTTCGAGCGAGCCATCGACCAGCGCAGTTTCGATCTCCAGTCCGTGATGCCCGCGCCGTTCCGTGATCGTGAATGAGAAATCGTCGGTCGGGATCTTCGACGCGGCATCAGCGATCAGGTCGACCGCATCGCCAGCGCTGCCCGGGGCGATGTTGAAGTCAAGGTCATACGAGAAGCGGCCGAGATGCCCGATGCGGAACTTGCGCAACGCCGTCCCGCCCTTGAAGCACATCCCGCACAGTTCGAACACGCCCTCTCGACGCATCTGGAACAGCAGATAGTCGAATGCGATGTCGAGCACGGCTGCGGACTGGATGCTGTTCGAAGAGCCGGCTTGTGGATACGCCCGCCCGATCGCGTTTCGAAGGTCAGCGACAGCCATCGGCGGACGCTACATGCGCCCGGTCCACCAGACCGGCAGCACGTAGTCCATGACTTCGAACTCGGGCACCCAGCATGGCGGGGAACCAAAACGCTGCGCCGGATTGCCGTTTTGCCCGAACTTGTACGGCCCGTGACTGTTCGCCGGTGCCTGCGCAGCAATCTCGCAGGCCAACTCGGACGCCTCTCCCTCGTTCACGAGGTGCGCTGCCTTCATCCACACTGACCGGCGGCGCCCGCGCAGCTCTCCCATAAGCAACTCCGCGTCGACCGAGGCTGCCATCTCCCAGAGCCAGTCTGCGATCCCGTCCCAAGCGAATTGCGCCGGGTGCGCCGCCATGAAGACAAGGAGCGTCTCAGGCTTCCAGGCCGGCAGGCCATGCACATGATCCAGCGGGATGTCGGGTTCCCAGCGGCACACCCGGTAGTCCTCAAGCGAACGCGGCAGCCGTTTGCCGCTCGCTGCACCAATCGTCGGGGCGGTTGGGCGTCGGAGCCATCCGTGAACCTGGGCGACCGACTTGCCGGCGATGCACACGCCGCTGTCCGCATTGAATCGGAGCCAGGCCCGCAACTCGCGGAACTCCCCCATGTGCAATGGCGAAAGGGTCGGAGTGAATGACCATGCCCGCCGAGTCCGCAACGGCTCCAGCCATCCCTTGCGTCGCAAGGTGCGGGCGGCCTCGGTTGCCGGGCGAGCCAACGCGTAGCCATCCAACTGGTCAATGGTGACGATTTCAGCATGCGCAGCGTGGAGGCCGTTCACCACCGGGACGAGATCGTGCGGGGGCGCGAACGTACCGGGGAAGTCGATCAAGTCAGGGTGAAGATCAACCGCTGCCATGCTCCGACGCTACCATTGTTGATAAACACACGGAATAGGCACACGAATTGGCGTGACTTCGATGCGGGTGCGACTTCGATGCGATCGTCAAGTGTGTCGCTGCGTACGGTCCCGACCGTGCCCTGCGATGGACTGGCAGAAATTGACAGCCTCGATCTGAACTGGGGTGCCTCAGGTGCGCAGTGGACACATCTGCTCGTCGGGGATCGGTTGTCGTCTTCAAGCGGGGTCCTTCCGCAGGCGCGTGGGCGGCGGGCTACGCTGTCGCGGTGTTGATGTCGGTCTGGCGCGTTGAGAGTCGAGGAGTCGGCGTGATCCCAGCAAGTTGGCGGAAATCTCTCTCTCTCTCTCTCTCACACACACACACACACTGAGCGCCGGGTTCGCGCGCGGGTAGCTGCTGCGCCGCGCGGTCGCCGTCGCGTTGCGGCGGCGGTTGTGGTGTTGGCGGTGGCGGCGTCGGTGCTGTTGGCGGTGCCGGCGTCGGCGGGCGCTCAGAGCGGCGGGCTCGAGGTGGAGTTGCCACCGAATACCGATTGCCGCGGGGCGGCGGTGATCGCGAAGACGACGGTGGTGGAGGACGCAGCGGCGGCGAACATGCTGGCCGAGGCGCTGCGGGCGCTGTCGCGGGGCGGCACGCAGCGCTGCCTGCTCGACGCGGGCCTGCCGCCGGGCCGCGGCCGGCCTCAGCACGAGGCAGTGCCACCCGATGCGGTGTACCGCTCGTCTGCGGGCGTGGCAGAGACGGTGTACGTGGTGGGCGGCCCTGCGGCGATCCCGGATTCGTGGCTGTCAGAGCAGCTCGGCGTGACGGGCTTCATCCGCGTGGCGGGCGCGGACCGGTGGCAGACCCAGCAGAGCGTGGCAGCGGCGATGCTCGCGCTGGCCGCCGGCAGTTCGGTGCAGCCATATGACCCGGCGTCGGTTGCGGCCGCGACGCGTGCCCTGCCGCCCAACGGCGACTGCTACGGCACCGCGGTGCTGGCGAAGCTGACCATCGCGGAGGAGCGCGCCGCGGCAAACATGCTCGCCGCGGCATTGACGGCTATATCGGGCGACCCAGACAGCCGCTGCTTGGTAGATGTGGGCGACCCCGGTGCGGACCGTCCGCCGTCCGCGGTGGCGGTGGCAGAGGCAGCGCAGGCGTCGGGTGCCTATCTGCTCGGCGGCGAGGTCGCCGTGCCCCAGCGGTGGATCGACAAAGGCTTCGACATCCGCTTCCTGGAACGCATCTTCGGCCTCGACCGCTGGGCCACCCAGTCAGCAGTAGCCGAGACAATCGTAGATATCGCCCAAGACGGCATCCTCCCCCACCAGTATGTGAGTCCGACAGGCGTGGTCTCGGTCTATGACGACTATCGCTATCGCGAGTCCCAAAAGTTGGAGTCCGAGGTGCCGGACGCCGCAGCGCATCTTCAGGCGGCGAACCGTCACCATGAGATCACCGTGTACTACTGCGGCAGCGAATCGGCTCTCGGGTCCGAAGCGGCGCGCGCTGCGGCACGCCAGTACATCGCGTCGGAGGTCGATGATCTGAACAGATACGTCGCAGCTTTCTGGGGTCGTGAAACAGGCGGCAGTGCGACGTTCCGCTTCGTGGCTGCGCCGACGCTGTTGGCTGCTGACGACCCCCTCAATTGGGATGATGGTTTCGATTCAGACGCCGCGAATGATGCTGATGAAGCCTGCGAATCGGAGCTGAGCGGTAGCGATGGCTACGTCTTGATCGACCAAGCGTTCGGTGCTGACTCGAATTCGGGGGGTTGGGCGTATCTTTCGGACCAGTTCGCGATCCAGCCGACACGCCGCCACTATCCGAACGCGAGTCAGTTCTACAACACAGTGGCCCATGAGGTCGGTCACGGCTGGCTGGGCCTGTGCCATCCCCACGGTCAGGACACAGGGGGGTGTCACCCCGATCACGACAGCGTCGTCTACGAACGGTTCTCGCAGTCTGCCCAAGGTTCGAATGATGCGAATCGGCTGTGCGGCATCATGTCGTACTGCGATGAGCGCAATGGCTATGTCAGCGATTACGCAAGAATCGACTGGACAACGGACCAGTCAGGAAAGTCTTGGATATTCGTCGGCTGCGGGCAGCGACAGCTGCTGAATTGGCTTCCAGGCCCAGACACCCCATATGGCAGCTGCGTCGCCGGTCCCGCCGGATCGGACGATGAGCCGCCGGATGCTCCGAGCCTGAGTGTGACTCCTCGTGGTGGGCAGTTGTCGGTGTCGTGGAGTGCGCCGTCCGATAACGGCGCTGCGATCACCGGTTATGAGGTGCGGTGGCGTCAGGGTTCGGGTTCGTGGGACAGCCGGTCGGTGGGCGGCACGAGCTACATGATCGGCAGCCTCCGCAACGGGTCCCAGTATGAGGTGCAGGTGCGTGCGCGCAACAGCGTCGGCCCGGGTGATTGGTCGCTGCCCGCGTATGGGACGCCCGTCGGCCCGCCCGGTGCGCCGCGCGGTTTGTCGTTGACGCCCGGGGTCGGCGAGATAGGGGTGTCGTGGGGGGCTTCGCAGGAGAACGGGTCGCCGGTGACGGGGTACACGGTGAGCTGGTCTGGGGGCCAGTCGGGCCAGCGGCGGCTGGGCGGTTCGCAGCTCAGCTACATGATCAGCGGCTTGGCGGGCGGCGCCAGTTACACGGTGTCGGTAACGGCGCACAGTGCTGCGGGGGACAGCAGCCCGCGTTCGGACACGGTGACGCTGCCGCCCGAGGCTGGCCCGCCGGATCCGCCGCCCCTTCCGAGTGTGACTGCTGGTGACGGGCAGTTGACGGTGTCGTGGTTGGAGCCTGCGGGCAACGGTGCTGCCGTGACCGCATATGTCTTGCAATGGCGGCGCGGCGCTTCGGATTGGTGGGACAACAAGCAGCCGTTGTCCGGCACGAACCACACGATTGTCGGTCTGCGCAACGGGTCGCAGTACGAGGTGCAGGTGCGTGCGCGCAACAGCGTCGGCTGGGGCGACTGGTCGGCGTCCGCGTATGGGACGCCCGTCGGCCCGCCCGGTGCGCCGCGCAGTTTGTCGTTGACGCCCGGGGTCGGCGAGATACGGGTGTCGTGGCGGGCTTCGCAGTCGAACGGGTCGCCGGTGACGGGGTACAAGGTGTATTGGGAGGGTGGCAACAGACTCTCCGGCACGGCATATCCGCAGTCGGCTTCGACGCGCAGCTACACGATCACCGGCTTGAAGGACGTAACTCGATACGAGGTCCAAGTTGTCGCGCAGAGCAGCGTCGGCAGCAGCCTGCCAGCTACAGCCTACGCAACTACGGGACCCAGCACTCAGCAGTCGTCGGAGAGGGTGACGATTGCCCGGGGCGATGTCAGTACTCGCGGCAACTGCGCGAGCAAGTGTTACGACTTGGACTATCGGATCGACGGGAGCTTGGGTAACGGGCCGTACACGCTGGAGTGCTGGCAAAACGGACGCCGGGTGTGGCGCGGTCAGTGGTCTGGACGGGTGTCGACGGGCTGCTATTTCTCGGGAGGCACTGTGTACGTCATCATCGACGGCATCAAGTCCAACACCTTGAAGTTCTGAACGGGAGCGCACGGGCAGGCCGATGCCGACAGCTGTTGTGACCGAGAAGTGGCTGCGCCTCTGGCGGCAGCGGAGTACTGATGACTGTGAGACAGCATGTATGACGAAATACTGATAAGTGGGGCGTACCTGCAGAGCTTGGCTGCGAATGCGCGTGTTGCCGCGGACATGATGCGTCAAGGCTCTGACTTCACAGATCTTGAGTTCTCGCCGAATCATGAAATCACCGATGCCTATCGGCGACTCACGGGGAACTGGAGCGAATGCAGGGGAGAGCTTCAGCAGGGCTTGGATGCCGTCTCGCAGGCGTTCGCTGCCACGTACGAAGCATTCATGAATGCTGACAGCCAGCTCGCGGCCGCTGTTGCAGTGTCTGATGGCGGTGATACACCATGACCACGACACAGCAGTCCGGCAGCTGGGCGGAGGTTCTCCAAGTCGAACCGCCAGTCGTAGGACAGGTGGACGACTACAGTGAGGCAGCACGCCAATCTGCTGAACTTTGCGAAGCGTCACGCACTTTGAACAGTGTGTTTGCTCGGATTCGAACAAGCGGCATCGATGACCTCAAGGGTCACGCAGCGGACGCGCTGCGGGAAGTGGTCATGGATATGGACAATCGCCTTGCCGATGTTCCGGTGGTCTTGGAACAAGTGGAAGACATCTTCTTGCATCATGAACGTCGGCTGCAAGAACTCCGGGAAGAGGCAAGGCGGGCCTTGGCCCGGGCGAAGACTAGATGGGATGCTTATCAGCAATCTGAGAGGCAACTCGGCGACGAGCGTAGCGAGCTGGGGTCATTGCTCAATCAACGGGGCTCCATACCTCGCACTCCTGAGAATGACGACTGGATCGCCCGCATCGAGATGTTGATCGATTCTCAGACGCGCGAGGTCAAGCGCTACGAAGATCAGCGGGATGACGCCAGAGGTGCTCTTTGCCACCGTATGAGTTCCGGCCAGCATCCGTCCGGCTGTTCCGGATCCTCGTTACTCTTCGGCCGCCTCACAGCTCAAGCGACGACGTCTTGTGATGAGCGTATGCGCCTGCACGCAGAAGAGCAGGCCTTGGTTCGGAGAACGGTCGGGTGTCTAGGCGATGTGGACCTTCGCGGACTCAAGAACCCTGGCTGGTGGGACAAATTCATAGCGAAACTGGTGGACGTTGTTAAATGGGTCAATGGTTTGAATCTGTGGATGACAGCCGACTTCGCCAAAGCTGCCATGGCCGCCTTTCGTGGGGAGTGGGGCGATGCACTTCACTACCTCCGCGATGGTTTGGAGAAGGTTGCCTTCGTCGCCGCAGTGGCGGCAATGGTCGCTTCGATTATCTTCACGGGCGGTGCTGCAATGTTTGTCTGGGCTGCAGTCGGTGCAAGCATTGCGATTGCGGGATCCTCCGTCTACTTGGCAGGTACTGGTCATCCGCATCCTGAAACAGGCAAGCCCGTATCTTGGGGCGAGGCTGTAGTTGATATGGCACTTGTCCCTCTTGGTGGCGCTGGTGTGTCCAAGATAATAGCAAAGGGATACATGCGTGCTGGAGCGAAATTAGTCAACAAAATGCCGCGAATTCGCCAGTATGTCAAGATAGGCAGAGGTGTGTACAGTCCTTTCCGCTTGGGCGGCACTCCTGTAGGTCTATCTGACATGAAGGGATATTGGAAAAATGCTTGGAAGCGGCGCAGATTTCTATGGGATGCAGGTTCGGAAGTCGTGGAGTTCGGGTTGGATAGCTCAGCTATCGACGAACTAGTTGCCGGCTACATTGATCTGAGCATAGATTCTGTAGCCAGATACGTGAACAACGGGCCCAGTGTGTTTGGTCTTCCCTTCCAACGCAAACCCCGCAGAAATGTTGTTCCGCTGGTGTGCACGCTATGAACGATATGCTGCCAAACGACCAAGAAGGCTCCAGCCCTTCTCGGCATGATGAAGCCGCACCGCTTGGTGCCACAGGGAGTGAAGACCTAGACGCCATCGTTCTTGCTGTCCCTGATGATTGGGTCCGTCTTCCTTTGGACGGCAGCGAGTTTGACGCGGCGATCAGAACGCAGCGTCGACGACTGCTCGAGGAAGCATCGCTTTCCAAAGCAGATCTGCATCGGCTGGAACTGACCACTACCGCACTCCGAAATGATTTGGAATCGGCCAATGTACGCATGATCGTTGCGCTCATTGCGGATATCGAGGCGGACGTCGAGTCAGAGGACGAAGACGAGACCGATGCGCAGGAGGCACAAGCGGTCGAGTCGGGGCCTGCAGAGCAGCCATCGGTTGACCCCGCAGGAGACGTGAGCCCAGAGGCAGAGGGGCCTCGTCTGCTGCTGGCGACGGCGGCAGTGAGCGTGGTGTCGCGGTTCGATCTGGATTCGGATGTGCCTTTGACGCCCAGCGTTCTCAAAGTGGCTTTCGACATGGAAGACCGACGCAGTGAAGATGATCCTGTCAAGGTTGTGAATCTTGAAGAGCCCGAGATCGTCCATCTTCCGGCCGGGCAGGCGGTCAGGTTAGTGCAGCTGCATACGTCCCGGAACGCCTTGACTTTGCCAGAAGCGGCTATGTTTATTCAACAGTTCTATGTGCCATTGGATGAGAATGGAACGAGAGCAGCGTGCGTTGTCTTCGCAAGTCCGAGCATCGAGGTGGCCCAGCCACTGTCCGGACTCTTTGATGCCATGATGGAGACCTTCGAATTGCTGTCGCCCGGCGACGAGCGGGACATTATGTCAGAGTTGTCTCCGAGCGAAGATTCATCGACAGAAGCAGGTGAGGTATCGAACAATAGAGAATAGATGTATAGAATCGATGTGCGTGTTCTGTGACGCTTAAGGCCAATTCAAAGCCAAGCTTTGCGGCATGGAAATGACACATACAATCAACCTATTGACCCCTAGTCAAACAGACATTGCAACAGGAGAATAAGACAGATGGCAGAGATCAAGCTTCGAGCGGAAGATGCTCGGCAGATGGCAGAACATGTGCGGAGCGAATCAACTGCGGCGCAATCTCAGATGGACTCGCTGCAGTCGTATCTCGGGAATATCTCCGACTCGTTCACCGGCCAGGCGGCAAACGCATTTTCGGATGCGTTCACCGAGTGGAAGCAGGGTTCGAACCAGATGCTCCAAGGGCTGACGGCGCTCGGCGACTTTCTGACGAATGCTGCTCGGGTGATCGAGGAGACTGACAGCAGCATCGCGGCACAGCTCCGCGCATGATGATGAACTCGGCCGCGGCGGACGTGCCGCCGCAGCCGGGCGTTCTCGGCAGCACCCGCGATGCGCTGGCTGTATTGCAGGCGGTGCTTTGCCGTGCCGTCGACAGCGGTATGGCAGATGAAGCGGTGAGGTCGACGGCGGATGCGCCCGTGTGCGAAGCGGTCGGCGTGGGCGTCGATGAGGCATCGTCTTGCCTGGATGTCGGCGCCCGGCCGGCGCCCGGCGGTGATGTCCGCTCGGACGATCTTCGGGTCGCCGATGCTGTGCTCGCCTCTGTCGAAGGCTCGGGCTAGCACCGCGCGTGCGTCCGGTGTGTGCATCTGCCAGGGCGAGCCGGGGAATCGCAGTGCCGCACCATGCCGGTCGTTTGGGGGATCTGAGACGATGGTGCACAGGTCTGTGGCTGCGGACACAGGTTGACTGTGCCGTACTGGCGCATCTCGGCTGAGCGTGAAAGCGGCGAGATCTGCGATCTTGTCGTGGACGCAGCAGACGGGGCAACGCTTGACGATCTGAGGGCGCCGCTCCGCGAAGTCTCGGTGGATCTCGATCTGGCGCATATCGGAGGCTCGCGGGCGAAGCCTGTGCGCGGAAGCGACCTTCTCGACAGCAGCCCGCTGTGCAACGGATCGTTTCTGGCGCGCTCGCAAGGAACTGCCCCGCCTGGCCCGGCGACGTATCTGGTGTCGGTTGCCGGCCCCGACGCGGGCAAGTGGACGGCTTTCACTGGAGAATGGGCGAGTGTCGGGCGAGGTCTCGCCAACGCCCTCGCGCTGAGCGACCCGGCCATGTCTAGGGCCCATTTCAGGGTGCGTGCTGTCGCCGGCGTGATCGAGGTGGAAGACTGCGGCAGCACCAACGGCGTCCTCGTCGACGGCGTCCCTGTGCAGGGAACGACGACGCTGGCCGACGGCGCCTACATCGCAGCCGGGTCCACGACGTTCGCGACAGTGGTCATCGAGCCTTCGTCTGTGGTGCCGGCGGCGCGCGGCAGAGGGCCGACGGCACCGTTTCAGCGCCGTTTCCGGTCGGCGCTCGTCCCGCTGCCTGACAGCTTGGAGCATCCCCGCCCCCCGGGACGAGACTCCGCCGATCACCGATCCATCGTCGGCGTGCTCGCGCCCGTGCTCACGTCGATGGGCATGGGCCTGATGATGTTCCTCGCCTTGGGCCGCAATCCAGCGTTCTTGCTGGTCATGGCGCTGGGGCCGGTGATATTCGCGTCCGAAGGCCTCCGGCGTCGTCGAAAGGACGCCCGCAAGCTGCGCGCCGAGCTGGCAGAGTACGAGGCAAAGCAGGAACGCTTCCTCGCGGATCTGGAGGCGGCACGAGTCGAGGAGCTGCGCCGCGACCGATGGGCAGCAGCGCCTGCCGGCGTGGCCGCCCTTCTCGCGTCCGCGCGGCATATGCGGCTGTGGGAGCGATCGCCGGCCGATGCAGACTTCTGCGAAGTCGCTGTGGGTTTGCACGACCGGCCCTCGAAGGTCGGGGCAGCGAACCGGCCTGAGGGTGCCGACTTCGCCATGGACGACCAGTGGTCGGCGGTGCTGCGCCACAGCTTCGTGCGGGAGGGATCCTTGGCCGTCCTCGGCGACGTCGCCCGCGGTCGTGCGCTGGCACGCGCGCTGCTGGTCGATTTGGCGACCTCGCACAGTCCCGGCGATCTGTCGCTGTGGCTGATAACTGGCGACGACGGATCAGCATCGGCCGAATGGAACAGCGTGAGGTGGCTGCCGCACACGTTCGCGGGCGGCCCGCAGCACACGGTCTACTCCACTCCGGCCGCGAGGGCCTCCGCGTTGGCGTCGCTGCGCTCGCTCATCGGCGAGCGGCGGGCAGCGCATGAACGCCGCCGAGGCGACGGCCCTGCGCTGCCGGTCTATGTGGTGGTCGTCGACTGCCTGGACGAGATTGACGCCGCCGACCTTGCTGCCGACCTTGCTGAGGTGCTCGCGGGCGGCGCCAACGTCGGCGTGCTCGGGATCGTGATCGATGAGGACGTCACGCCCGAGGGCGTCGCCGCGCAGCTGACGCTGGGGGAGTTCACCGATGAGGCCTGCTTCGTCAGCGAGACGCAGCCTCTGGCTGAGGGAGTCCGCAGCATCGAGATGTCCGCTCAGTCTCTTGCTGCGCCTGCGCGCTCGATGTCGTCGCTGCACCCGGCGCGGTCAGCGGCAGTCACGCCTCGTTCGGAGATCGTCCGGCTCGTCGACCTGATCGGCGCGCAGACCGATCCTGAGCACAGCGATGCGCTGCTGCAGCGGTGGAGCGGCGGCGGCTCTGCCAGCGTCGCGGTCGGCAGGCTCGGGGACCTCGTCACCGAGATCGACTTGATGCGCGATGGTCCTCATGGCCTCGTGGGGGGCACCACCCGCTCCGGCAAGACCGAATTCCTCAAGTCGCTGTTCACGTCGCTCGCGGTTGCAAACCATCCCGATGATCTGTCCATCGTGATCGTCGACTTCAAGGGCGGCGTGGACCACGAGCTCTCGGCCCGCCTCCCCCATGTGGTCGACCTCTCCACCAACCACGATGTCGACTCCTTCGCTCGCTGCGTCCAGCTGATCGATGCGGAGCTCGAGCGCCGTCAGCGTGAATTCAAGAATGCCGGCGCTCCCAACCTTGACGCCTATCTGGCGGCTAGGCGCGCGACGCCCTCACTGATGCCGATACCTCGCCTGCTGATCGTCATCGACGAGTTCAGCGAGCTGCTCAGCTCAGAGACCGGCAAGGCCAATCTGAGCTCGCTCGAGAGCGTCACTAGGGTGGGCGGCGGGCTGGGCGTTCATCTGCTGCTGGTCACACAGAACTTCGAGAGCCAGCTGCCGTCGCAGATTGCCGCCAACGCGGGCCTGCGGATCTGTTTCCGTGTGCAGGAAGCGGCCCACAGCAAGGCCGTGCTCAACTCGGGCGAGGCCGCCGCCATCCCGAAGGAGAGGATCGGCCGGGCGTTCCTGCGCTCTCACGGCGGTCCTGCTGTCGAATTCCAGGCTGCACGCGTCGCGGGTCCCCTGCCCGGCCGGGAGTCCCGAGCCGAGCCGGTGAGAGTACGCGAAGTGCCGTTCAGCGCTCTCGCCGAAGCACCGCCCGAGACGAAGATAGCCGACGTCCCGTCCGAGGACACCGACATGCATGCCGTCGTCGAAGTGATCCGGCACGCCGCGCACGCCGTCGGCTGGAGCGAGCCGGCGGTGCCGTGGCCCTCGGAACTGCCGCTCGACCTGAGCGTCGCTGACCTCGGCGACAGCGAGCTGGAGTGGCCCATCGGACTGGCCGACGAACCCAGCCGACAGCGGCAGCGGCCGGTGGGACTCGAGGTGTACGGACCCAGCGCGCTGCTCATCGGCGGATCCGACGCCCGGCTCGGGGAGGTCCTGCGGGCAGTGCTCTTGGCCGGTGCGATGCGGCGAAGCCCCGAGGAGATGCATGTCTACGTGATCGACACCTTGGGTCACGGCCTGTCCGCATTGAGCGGGCTGCCCCATGTCGGCGCAGCGGCGGAGCGCAATGAGCCCTTGGCTGCCCGGATTCTGCGACGCCTCGACGAGGAGGTCGCGCTGCGCAGGTCGGCGATGTCGGACTTGGGTGCGTCCTCGGTCAGCGAGATCCATCCGACGGCAGCCGAGACGATGCCGGACACGGTGCTGGCTGTCAACGGCGCGGATCGGCTCCTCCATCAGGGCGAGGCCCAGCCGAGTCCGCTGCTGCCGCTGCTGGCGGGCCTTGTCGCCGAATCCGCGGGCACCGGCATACGCGTCTTGCTCTCAGGCGCGCCGCCGCTCGCGCACCAACGCCTCGGCGCGCAGGTGGGCAAGCGGTTCGTGTTTCGCTGTGCCGACCCGAACGACTACGCGGGCCTCGGTGTGCAGCGGGCAATGCAAGGCGCCTTGAACGGCGTGGGCAGAGCACTGGAGCTCGCCAGCGGACGCCTGATGCAGTTCGCCCTGCTCCCGTCACCGCCGGAGTCCTCGCCGGGCGCGGTCGCCAAAGCGCTCGCACAGCGCCTCGCCGAGCGTTGGCAGCACCTCGGCGGCTCGATGCTGATGCCGCCACAGATACAGGACATGGCATGGCCCTTGCCGATGAACGGCATCGGCCCGGTGTGCCCGCCGAAGGACATCGAGCACCCGGTCGCTCTCTGCGTGGGTACCGAGACCGGCGAGATGATGTGGCTGGACCCCGTGGAGGACGGTCCGGCATTTGCCGTGTGCGGACCGCCCAAGAGCGGGCGCAGCAACGCACTGATCGCGGCGGCCGGCCTCATGGCAGGCTGTGGATGGCAGGTCGTGGCAGTCACGTGCTCACGCCGCTCGCCGCTCGCCGCTGCTTTTCCCGGCCCGGTCGTAAGCCCCGACGAGATGGGCAAAGACACAGCGTCTGCTGCGCCTGCCGCGGTGTTCATCGACGACGCGCACAGGTGGATCGGCGACGCCGACTGTCTCCGGGCCATGCTCGCGGGGCCTGCGGTTCGTGCCGTCATCGTCGCCGGCCCAACGGACTTCTTCAGCGGGCGAAACGATCTGACGGGCATCGTTCAGCCGCGTTCGGCACTCGTGCTCACCCCGAAGAGCAGCTACGACGCATCCGACTTCGGCGTGCGCAGGCTCAGCGAGGATGCTCTGCGCGACACACGCGCCGGCTGCGGCGTTCTCGCCGTGGCCGGAGAAACCTTCGGGGCGCAAGTCCCGCTCGCGATCTGAGAATCGACGGAGCGTCATGCGAACAGCCGCCCGAGCACCAGACGGCGTTCCTGCCGAGTGCCTGGTCGCCCGACCGCGGGGAGATGCGCTGCGAGCGTTCCGCCCCGCGCCGAGGCGCCATGACTGAAGCATTCAGCGCACGCAGCGCCTCGCCGGAGATCACAGGCTTCGTCGGCCTCGAGCAGATCGGCAAGGGCGGCTCCAGCACGGTCTACCGCGCGCGCCAACCCGACTTCGACCGGCAGGTGGCCGTCAAAGTGCTGAACGAGCGGCTTGACGACGAGGGAGCAGTCGCTGCGTTCGAGCACGAATGCCGCGTCATGGGGTCGCTCTGGGATCATCCGAACATCGTCACCGTGTTCGCCAGTGCCTTCACAGCCGACGGCAGGCCCTGCATCGTCATGCAGTTATTCCAGAGAGGCAGTTACCAGCAGCTCTTGCGCCGGCCGGGATCTGTCAAGGCTGCCGAAGCGGTCCGCTTGGGAATCCACATGTCCGGCGCCTTGGCGACAGCACATGGGGCCGGCATTGTGCACGGCGACGTCAAGCCTCAGAACATCTTCCAATCGAGCTACGACGAGCCGGTATTGGGCGACTTCGGCATCGCAGCGCTTGTCGGCGCCGCCGGCGTCGGGGAAGTGCCACGCGGCTTCTCGGTTCACTATGCCGCTCCCGAGGCAATCCGCGGGGAAGCTGCGCCGTCGGCGGACCAATACTCGCTGGCCGCCACGATCTTCACCATGCTGGCGGGAAGGCGACCGTTCGAGACAGGCGAGTCGGAGCCGACAGGCACACCGGGCGACACACGGCTCAATGTGCTCAAGCAAGTCCTGCACGGGCCGACGCCACGCTTGCCGAGGCGATTCGGCCGACCGCTGGTCGATGTCGTGCATCGGGCGATGTCACGAGATCCGCACGCCCGTTTCGCCGGTATGGCCCAATTCGGCGCAGCGCTCTGCGAAGTCGAGCAGCAGATGGGTCTGCCGCACACCAAGCTGCAGATCGCGCGGCCGCCGAGATTCGACGCCGGCCTTCTTCGGCTCTCGGACGGGCGAGCCGAAGTGCTCGACGACGATTTGGCGATCGGGCGGAATCCTGAGCGCGAGCCGCTCGCGCCGGGGCAGAGAGCAGTCGTGCTGGGTGCCGAGGACCGCACCGTGTCTCGGCGCCACATCGAGCTGCGACGCGAACAGGGCGCTGTGACAGCGGTGTGCAGCGGCCAGTTCACCCGACTCGTGCGAAACGGGAAGAGCACCAGGATTCCAGCAGGCTCATCTGTGCATCTCCGACCCGGCGATGCCGTCCGCTTCGGCGAGACATCCTGGATCCGCTACGAAGCAGGCGACGCGCTCTCGCCGGAGCCGACCGGCGCAGCAGTCGCACCGGCAGTGATCAGACGAGACCAAAGAAAACCTGCGGCACGCAATTCGCTCGAGGCGCCGCCCGCCGAGGACGACAGCGACATCCGTGACAGCACCACGGGCACGCTCCCGCCGGTCGAACTCGGCCCGCCGGATCAAGCACGCGAGGAAGCCGAGGCGCCGTCAGAGCACTCAGGAGTCGAGGCCCGCGTCTGTTCCCGATGCGACAACTCGAATCGGTCTGAGGCCACCGTGTGCGTCGGCACTCCGGGATGCGGCGAAGAGCTCTCCGGAGACGACAGCTCGCTGCGCCAAGTCGCGCAGCCGGTGCCCGGAAGCATCCGATTCTCCGACGGCACCGCCGCAAGCATCGACGCGGATCTGATGGTCGGACGCAACCCGTTCCGGGAACCGCTGGAGGAAGGAATGCGTGGCGTCGTCCACGGTCTTGACGATGTGGCCGTTTCGCGTCGCCAGTTCGAGCTCAGACGTGACGGCTGGGCCGTGTTCGTCGTCAGCCGGGGCGGTCGGACGATTCTGGACCGAGCGGGCCGACTCTTCGACATCGGCAGCGGCACGCGAGTAGAGCTGCGAACAGGCGATGTGCTGCGGTACGGCAACGGAGCGTGGTGCCGCTATGACGCTGTGTCCGCGGAACCGCGCTCGGACAGCCGTCGGGGCTGTGACTGAGGCCGGTTGCCGCGTCGACGCCGTCGGTCGCGGCGCGTGCGGGACATTGTCGGCCGGGTTTGGGGGCGGCGGATCGTGAGCGGCCGGTTTCCCGACGACGACACGCTGGATCCTTCGGATGAGTTCTTGGAGCTTTTGCGACAGGCAGACGACGAGGCGACCATTGTCCGGAGGTCTCAGATCCCGCTGCCCGCAACGGAAGACGAAGAATCCGCTGCGGCCGGGCGCCCTCAGCGGAGCAGGGCAGCGCTGGCGCTTGTCGCTGTGTTGACGCTGGCCGTCGTCGCCGCGGTTGCCGTGTTCGCTGTCGGGGGCTTCGGCCCCGACGACACGGGTCAATCCGGCGGACAGGAGAGCGCAGCCCTGTCGGCAGCGACCACCGCTCCCGAAGCCCCTGCCGCCGACCCCACTCCGACCGCGCCCGAGACGGTGGTTGGTGTGCCGGATGCTCCGGGCCGTCCGAGTGTGACCGAGGGCGATGAGCAGTTGTCGGCGTCGCGGAGCGCTGCGGCCCGGTGGAATGCGGCGGCTCGCGAGAGCGCATGCCTCGGTGCCGACCCGCTGTGTGACGGGCAGTTGTCGGTGTCGTGGGATGCTCCGGCTGGCAACAGTGCGCCCGTGACCGGGTACGAGGTGCGCTGGTGGGGTCCGTCGGAGGGCAGAGCGTGGGCGGACGGCACGAGCTACACGGTCCACAGTCTGGTCAATGGGCACTACCAGGTTCAGGTGCGTGCGCGTAACAGCGAGGGCTGGGGCGACTGGTCGCCGGATGCCAGCTACACGGTGTCGGTGACGGCGCACAGTGCTGCGGGGGAAAGCAGTCCGAGTTCGGAGACGGTGGTTGGTGTGCCGGATGCGCCGCGGCTTGCGGGTGTGACCGGGGGCGATGGGCTGTTGTCGGTGTCGTGGGATGCTCCGTCCGGTAACGGAGCGGCGATCGAGAAGTACGACATTCTTGTGGATGGCTCGGACGTGTCGGTGGCCACTGGGACTTACGGGGTGACGAGCACGACAGTGACCGGGTTGTCGAACGGCGTCACCTACACGGTGCAGGTGCGTGCGCGTAACAGCGCGGGCTGGGGCGATTGGTCGCAGTCGGCGCACGCGACGCCGAGGGGCAGAGTTTCGCCGCGGACGACGTTGCCGCCTGAGCCTGAGCCGCCGGCTGCGCCGCTGCCTCCGGGGCCTCCTTCGTTGTCGCCGGGTGATGGGCGGTTGTGGGTGTTGTGGCAGGCGCCTGTGGGCAATGGTGCTGATGTCGCCGGTTATGAGGTGCGGTGGCGGCAGGTTTCGGGTTCGTGGGGCGACGGCGGCCGGTACATGGCGACTCGCGCGCGCTACACGATCCCCGATCTGGTCAACGGGTTGGAGTATGAGGTGCAGGTGCGTGCGCATAACAGCGACGACCGCTGGAGCGACTGGTCGCAGTCGGCGCACGCGACGCCGAATCGGTGATTCGGATAGCTCTTCCATGCTCTGCTAGAGCACGGAACGATGCGATCCGCTATTGATTCACCTTGGGTCTTGCGCGGCCGTCGACCACTTGGCAGATCGTGCATGGGACCTGCATACACCGGGTGAACCGCCGACTTCGAGTCAGCGACAACGTTCACGTGTAACGGTGCTGCCCTGCGTGGCCACGCTGCAGGATGCAGGGACGGCGGGATCTCGGACCGCGGTGACCGCACGCGATGAAGGCCGGTGTCCGCACGGGCAACACGACCCGATCGACGACCGGCGGATGGAAGGCGGCGCCGACGCGGTCTGCTCGTTGCATTGCCCCGTCAGGATTCATCTCTCGGAGCATCTCAATCATCTCAGGCACTTCATAGCGGATGTTGCGACTGCCGCCTGTCGGCCTGATGATGCCGGCATCGGCGAGCGACCTGAGCGCTAGGCGAGCGACTTGATCGGAGACGTTGAGCCTTGCAGCGACCATCTCGGAATCCATAATCGGCATTGACGGCAGAGCGTCCAACAGCTTCGCTGCGGCGCTGCCAGATCGAAATCTTGCCTTGTGCCCCCATTCGGCTGCCAAGTCTTCGACTGCGGAAACGGTCCGAACGGCCTGCGCATGAGCGTTGACGCAGGCATCACCGAAGCACTGGATCCACTGTTCCATGCCTTTGCTGCGTGAGGCGTTGTCGTCGGCTTCGCAGATCACATGGGTCGCGTTGAGCGCCTGGTAGTAGCGCTGACGGTCGCTGTTGAGCGCTGCGCTGATGGGAACAGTCCCGCTCGTCACGCCGCGGGCGTTGAACACCGTGTGGATCAGTGCTCGACCAGTCCGGCCGTTGCCGTCTTCAAACGGATGGATCGTCTCGAATTGGGCGTGAGCGACGGCCGCCTGTGTCACCGCCAAGTGCCTCGCCGTGTTCAGATAGGCGGCTAAGTCGTCCAACAGTTCAGGAACATCTCCCGGCGGCGGGGCAACGAATGATGCTTCGTCGATGCGGCAGCCTTTCGGACCGACCCAGATCGGCTCGGATCGCAGCATGCCGCCCATATCGCTCTGCTGTGTGTTCTCGAACAGCGTTGCGTGGACGCGGAGAATGTCGTCGGCTGTGCAGACATGTCCGTCCCTCATCTGCTTGCCCAAATCGACCGCTGCGACCACCTGTCTCGAAGCGCCGAGCGTGAGAGCATCATTCTCGTCCGAAGCGGGTTGTCCCGACAGCTCGCGGTAACGCGCCCATGCGAGAGCGTCACCGGTGGACTCCACGCCTTCGATGAGGCTTGACCGGATGCTCTCGTCGCGCGCCATCATCCAGTCAGCAAGCGCCCCGCCAACGTCGGTCTTGGGCATCGTTGCTATGCCGCGGATGGAGTCTCCTGCCATCGCGACAGCATTCACGGCATCATTTCCGAGCACAGGATCCCAGCCGGCAATCTTGTGCGGGCGGTAAGCACGATACGCTCTGACGCCGTAGCCGCCGGTTGTGCCGACCAGCCAATCCCTCGCCTCGACGTAGCTACCCATTCCGACATCTTATCTCATGTGCTATTCGTTGGCGGTTTGCGATAAGGGAGCGCTGCTTTCATATCGTGTGGGCTATTGGGGACTACACCGGACAGTGCTCTAGCCCTGATTGTTCATGAGAATTGGGGTGGCGGGGTTTTCGCGTCCGCGGAAAAGCCTTTCTGACCTGCGACGATGTGTGTTGTTGAGGCACACGTTGTGCAGATCGGAAAGGCATCTCCGTGGTGAAGCTTAGAAGCGTGTCGAATGCGGTGCTGGCATCTGGCGGGGACCGGGTCGGGGCCTGTCTAAATCTGTCAGTCCCGCGCAAAACCCAGGGTGAATCACCCGATAACGATTCCTTGCGTTCGACGAGATCAGACTCGATGTCCGTCACCATCGCCGAGAGTTCGTCGTCGGTGTACCCGTTCGGCCCCACATTCGCAGAGTGTCTGCCACGCTTGGCTGCCCTTCGCGGGATTCTCGTTCTCGACGGGCCGCGGACAATCTGCGCAGCCTCGCGTGCCGCTTGGGGTGAGCCGTAGTCTGTTCGCGAGCCGGTTCGCTGCCGCGATGCCCCGGCGCTGTGCTGGCTGCGAAGCCGACAAGCGAGGTTGCGATGTCTGAGTACTCCGCCCCTGTCGACGACATGCTGTTCGTGCTTGAGCATGTGGCTGATCTGGAGGATCTGGCCGGGCACGAACGGTTCGCGCACGCCGACCTGGAGACCGCGAGCGCGCTCCTCGACGAAGCCGGCCGCTTCATGTCTGCAGAGGTTGCCCCGCTGAATGTGCCCGGCGACCAGCAGGGGCTCGACTTCGACGACGGCGTGATCACCCATCCCGACGGATTCGCAGATGCCTACCGCAAGTTCGTCGATGCCGGCTGGAACGGCATGGCCTTCGACGACGGCTTCGGCGGCGGCGGGATGCCGTGGTGCGTCGGCTTGGCCGTGCAGGAGATGCTGACGTCGGCCAGCATGGCGTTCAGCCTGTGCCCGCTGCTGACCCAGGGCGCCATCGACGCCCTCACCCACCACGCCGACGAGACGCTGCAGCAGACGTTCCTGCCCAAGATGATCAGCGGCGAGTGGTCGGGCACGATGAACCTGACCGAACCGCACGCCGGCTCCGACGTGGGCGCCCTCACCAGCCGTGCGATCCCCCAGGACGACGGCAGCTACCTCATCTGGGGCACGAAGATCTTCATCACCTACGGCGAGCACGAGCTCGCCGACAACATCGTCCACCTGGTGCTGGCACGCACGCCCGACTCGCCCCCGGGCACCCGCGGCATCAGCCTCTTCCTGGTGCCCAAATTCCTGGTGAATCCCGACGGCTCACTGGGGCGCCGCAACGACCTGCGCGCGGTGTCCACCGAGCACAAGATCGGCATCCACGCCAGCCCCACGTGCGTGATGTCCTACGGCGACGAGGGCGGCGCCGTCGGCTATCTCGTCGGCCCCGAGCACGGCGGCATGCGCGCCATGTTCACCATGATGAACAACGCCCGGCTGTCGGTGGGCCTGCAGGGGCTGTCGCTCACCGAGCGGGCGTACCAGCAGGCGCGGGAGTATGCGCTCACTCGCAAGCAGGGGCGGGCGATCGGCGC
>JAJDTF010000022.1 GCA_022827265.1 Acidimicrobiia bacterium
TCCGATCTCAACGCCTCAATACGAGCGCGCTCCAACGCGCTCAGCCGTGCTGCCATACTGGACACCTCCACTGGTGGTTGCTCCGTACCAAGACCGGCCATCATGACCGATCACTCGCAACCACCAGTGGAGTTCGCCGTCTTTCTGACTGCTGCGGCTATGCCGACTGCGTCTAGGCCGAGTTCGGCGTGCAGTTCTTGGGCGGTGCCGTGGGGGAGGTAGGCGTCGGGGGTTCCCAGTTGGGTGATGCGTGGGACGGCCGGGGCGTCGAGTTGTTGGAGCGCGTCGTTGACAAGGCTTCCGAAGCCGCCCACGCGCACACCGTCCTCCACGGTCACCACGAGTGGGTGCGCGGCAGCGTCCAGCAGCATGGCGCGGTCGAGCGGTTTCAGGACTCTCGGGTCCCACAGTGAGACTTCTACGCCTTCGGCGCTGAGCAATTCGGCGGCTTCGATTGCTGCGTTGAATGTCTGGCCGGCGGCCAGGATGCAGGCGTCTGGGCCTGAACGGTGTTGGCGGGCCTGCGCGCGTATGTCGCTCGTCACGACTTCTGGTTGCTGGACCGTCCCGCTCACCGGGCCTTTGCCCCGGGGCCATCGGATTGCTACGGGGCCGTCGGTGATCTCGAGAGCTTGGGCGAGCGCTGCTGGCAGCTCGCCGGGCCCTGATGGGGCGAACACGGTCATGCCGGGGATGCGCGTGAACATGGCAATGTCGTAGAGGCCGTGGTGGGACGCGCCGTCGGGGCCGGTGACGCCGGCGCGGTCCACGCAGAGTATGACCGGCAGCCGGTGCAGGCCGATGTCGTAGAGCGCCTGATCGAAGGCCCGTGCCAGGAACGTCGAGTACACCGCCACGACCGGTCGGAGACCGGCGCGTGCCATGCCGGCGGCCGAGGTGAGTGCATGCTGCTCGGCGATGCCCACGTCATAGAAACGATCGGGAAACTCCCGCTGGAAGGGCAGCAGTCCGGTGGAGCCCGGCATGGCAGCAGTAATCGCGACGATGCTGCGGTCGCGTCGTGCTGCTGCCACGAGCGTTTCGGTGAACACGGCCGTGTAGTCGCGCAACACCGGATCGGTTGGCACAGCCGGCGCAGTCGGCCCGGCTTGGCGAACCGCTTCATCGGGCACCGTCGGCGCCGGAGGCAGCTTGTCTGTGCCGGGCGCCGGGGCGCTGCCGGTGGCGGGGTCGAACAGGCCGATGTCGTGCAGGTGCTTCTCGGTGTCGTGCTCGGCGGGGGCGTAGCCGCGCCCCTTCTGTGTAACGACATGGACGACGATGGGCCCGTCTGCGTAGGCGGCGGCGTCGCGGAAGGCTGATTCCATGGCCGAAATGTCGTGCCCGTCAACCGGGCCGACATAGCGCACGCCGAGCGTCTCGAAGAAGGCCGGCGGCTCCCACATTTCGCGCATCGCAGCCGCGGCGCTGTCGAGGCTCCGGCGTACGCCGTCGCCGAGCGGCACGCGCTCGAGCAGGTGGTCGACCGCTCGGCGGCCCTGCACGTAGTGGGGCGACTGTCGCAGTCGCGACATCACCGTGGACAGCCGGCTGACAGTGGGGGCGTAGGAGCGGCCGTTGTCGTTCAGCACGATCAATGCGCGTTGGGCGTAGTGACCCAGGTTGTTCAGTGCTTCGAAGGCCATCCCGCCGGTCATGGAGCCGTCGCCGATAACCGCCACGACACGCCGATGCTCGTGACCGGTGAGCTGGAACCCGGTGGCGAGCCCCGACGCCCAGCTCAGCGAGGTGGAAGCGTGGCTGTTCTCGACGACATCATGGGGCGACTCGGATGTGCTCGGGTAACCCGACAGACCGTGCCGCTGGCGCAGCTTCTCGAAGCCGTCCCGTCGACCGGTGATGAGCTTGTGCACGTAGGCCTGATGGCCGGTGTCCCAGATGATGACGTCGCGGGGCGATTCGAACACCCGGTGCAGCGCCACGCTGAGTTCCACCGCGCCGAGATTCGAACCGAGATGCCCGCCAGTCTGCGAGACAGCCTGCACCACGAAGTCCCTGATCTCCGCACAGAGTTCATCGAGCTGCGACGGGCTGAGCGCTCGCAGGTCAGCCGGACTGGTGAGCTTGGCGAGGTGCATTCGGCGCCCAAGGGTACTCAGCGCCCGAGCGGCACTTCCGCAGGCACCTTGCCACCCCTGCGACGCCCGCCGAGTGCGAGAGTCGGGGCACCGGACAGGCTCACCAGCAGCGTCAGCGCGTACAGCAGCAGACCCAGCAACAGGGCTTCGCCTTCATTGACGCCGTGCGCGTCCAGGAACAGCACGAATGCCCCCTCGCGTACGCCGAGACCGCCGATGGTGAACGGCAGGTTTTGCACGATCAGCACCATCGGCGCGAAAGCCAGCCATGCAAGCAAACCGGGGTTCACTCCGATGGCCGCGCCGGCCAGTGCGGTCGCCACCACGAGCAAGAACTGGTAGGCGAAACCGATACCGAGGAGACGCCCGGCGGCGCCTCGATGCCTGCGATAGACGCTCAATCCGGTATGCACGGCACCGAGCCAGTCTCGGATATGAGTGCCGCCCGACAGCCTGCCGAGACCGCGGGGATGCTCGGCGAACCAGACGATGAATGCCAGCACCAGCAGGGTCCCGAGTGCCAGTCCGCCGGCAATCTGGCCACCCGAGTGGCGCAGCAAGCTTGGCTGCGTCGCGAGTGCCGCAAGCGTGAATACGGGAAGCACAATCCAGCCGGTGAGTCGTTCGATGATGACGGTTGCGAACGCGTTGGCACGGCTGCCGCACATGCGACCGAGGCGGTTGACACGCAGCACGTCGCCGCCGATGGTGGTGGGCAGGAAGTTCCCGACGAATTGCGCTGCCAAGTAGATCGACAGCATCGAGCGGCCCGACACCTTGACGTCGAGCGTGTCGGCTACTTGCCACCAGCGCGCTGAGGCCATGACGAATGCGGCGGCGATCGTCAGCGTGGCAGCTATCAACCAGGCAGCGGCGGCACTCTTGGAGCCCACTTCGAGCGACGAGAGCTCTTCGCGACTGACGGCGAGCAGCCACGCAAGCAAGCCGGCGCTGACGCCGATGCGCAGCGCTATGCGCACCAGCGGCGATGCCAGACAGCGCCTCGTAGCGCTCACGCAGACCCGCACTGGTGCCGAGGCCATGCAGCGCCGTGTCACGTTCGCGCAGGAGCGCAGCAAGGTGACCAAGCTGTGCGGCATGCGAGCCCGCCGCTGCGAAGGCTGGACTGGTGCTGTGGCGCCGCGCATCGCCGTCAGCCTGCCGAGCGGCAGTCACGCTCAGGCTGCCCTGCGCAGCGCTCGCCCTGCACGTCGCCCTCGGGGGCACGGCGACGCACATCGATTCCGAAGCGTTTCACGTGGCTTCGCACAATAGTGTGGCGACGGCGCGGACCACATGCAGCCGTGCCGCGGCCTCATATCGTGTCCGCGCCGAAATCTGAGACTCTTGGCGGCTTCATGACAGGCACTTCCGACACGACGGCCGCCGCAGCGACTGCAGCAGAACCGCTGGTCGATCTCGATGTCGTCGATGCGACGTTGCGTGCGGCGCTCGACGCCGGCGGCGAGTGGGCAGAGCTGTTCGCCGAAGACCGCGAATCGGCCAGCGTGGTCTTTGACGAGGGCCGGGTTGAGGAGATGAACTCGGGCCGCGACCGCGGTGTGGGCATCCGGGTCACTGCCGGGGAGGTCACGGGCTACGCGCACACGTCCGATCTGAGCGCCCACGGGCTGGCAGATGCCGCTCGTACGGCTGCCGCGGTGGCGACACGTCAGTCGCGCGGCGGCACGGTCGACATGGCGCCGCTCGGCCGGGTCGCTCTCGCTGAGCCACGGGTTGCCGTGCTGCCGGCTTCCATCGGCGCCGAGCGCAAGGTGGCACTGCTGCGTGCCGCAGACGATGCCGCCCGCTCCACTCACGAGGCCATCACCCAGGTCACGGCCCGCTACGGCGAGAGCCGCCGCCGGATCCTGGTGGCCAACACCCATGGCGTCTGCGCAGCCGATGATCAGGTGCGGACGCTGTTCTCGGTGGGATGCGTCGCGAGCGGCGACGGCGGCTTGCAAACCGGGCGCGAGACCGCGGGCTACACGGTGGGCTGGGAACTGTTCGACGACCACGACCCTGCTGAGCTTGCCGAGCGTGCCGCTCAGCGCGCTGTCACCAAGCTCGCGGCCCGTCCCGCGCCGAGCGGCGAGGTGCCCGTGGTGATCGCCCGTGGCGGGGGCGGGGTCCTGTTTCATGAGGCATGCGGGCATGGGCTCGAAGCCGATCTGGTGCGCAAGGGAGCATCGGTGTTCGCCGGACGGGTGGGCTCGCAGGTGGCGGCCAGCGGCGTGACGCTGGTGGACGACGGCACGATGGGACCCGAGTGGGGTGCGCTGGCCATCGACGACGAAGGCCACCCCGCCCAGCGCAATGAGCTGATCAGCGACGGTGTTCTCACCGACTACATGTGGGATTGGCTGCGCAGCCGCGATGAAGGCCGGGTGCCGTCAGGCAATGGTCGGCGTCAGAGCTACACGCACCTGCCGATGGTGCGCATGACCAACACGTTCGTCACCAATGGTGACGTCGACCCGGCCGACATCATCGCTGACACGCCGTGGGGCGTCTATGTGGCCCATCTCGGCGGCGGTCAGGTCAACACCGCCACCGGCGACTTCGTATTCGGCATGACCGAGTCGTACCTCATTGAGGACGGCGTGATCACCGAACCGCTCCGCGAGGGCAACCTGATCGGCAACGGCCCCCAAGTACTGCTCGACATCGACGCCCTCGGGAACGATTTCGCCATGGGGAGTCCCGGTACCTGCGGCAAGGACGGCCAAGGCGTGCCCGTCGGCGACGGCCAGCCCACACTGCGCGTACGTGCGCTCACCGTGGGCGGTACTGCCAGCTAGGCGGCACCATGAAGCACTCAATTGACGCCGCTCCGATGAACCCGACCGAGGCAAGCCCGCCCTACAGCGCACCGACAAGGTGTGATCGCGCGTGAGTGAGCGGCGCCAGTACGACACTGAGCAGCTGGCCCAGCTCGCGCGGCAGGTGTGCGAGCACGCCCAGGGCAGCGAGCAGATCGAGGTCTGCGTGTCGACAGGACGCTCCACCACGGTGCGCGCCTACAACGGCGACGTCGAGTCGTTGCGCTCGGGCCACAGCGCAGCCATCGGCGTGCGTGTCATCAGCCACGGCCGTCAGGGCTTCGCATCGGCCGGCTCGCTCGACGCTGACGTCGTTGCTGACACGCTCGCAGCCGCCCGGAGCAACGTAGAGTTCGGCGAGCCCGATCCTCATCAGGCACTTGCTGAGCCCGACGACGTGGCCCCTCCCGGCTTGGACCTCAGCGACCCGGCCGTGCTCAGCGTGCCCGACGCCGACAAGATCGCAGCGGCCATAGACCTCGAACGCCGTTGCCTGTCCGCGGACCCCCGTATCTCGGGCGTGCGCGTTGCAGCCTGGAGCGACGGATGGTCCCAATCGGCGCTGGCGTCGAGCACCGGCATCTGCGTGCAGTCCGAGCACGGGAGCTGCTCGGTCGGCGCTCAACCGCTGGCCACCGACGGCGATGAGACGCAGATCGGCTACGCCGGCGACGCTGCATGGCGGCCTGACGAACTCGACATCGACCGGGTCGTCACGGAATCGACATCGCAGGCCACCGGCCAGCTCGGCGCCACCAAGCCGCCGAGCGAACGCGTCACCGTCGTGCTGGCCCCGCCGGTCGCGGCAGCGTTCATCGGAGTAGTCGCGAGCGTGCTTGCGGCCGACAGCGTGCTCAAGGGCCGCTCGCCGTTCGCTGATCGTGTGGGCGAGCAGATTGCCGACGAGCGGCTCCACCTCGTCGACGACCCCACCGACCCGACGACGCTCGGGGCCGCGAACTTCGACGGTGAAGGGCTTGCAGCACGCCGCAATGAGCTGATCTCAGCCGGTGTGCTGAGCGGATTCCTGCACAACGCCTACACCGCGCGCCGATCAGACACGGTGTCAACGGGGTCTGCAGTCCGCGGCACGCGATCAGTTCCTGGCGTCGGCACCCACGCACCCGTCGTCGCCACCGGCAATGTCGCCGCCGACAAGCTGTACGCATCGGTCGGCGACGGCGTGCTGGTGCGAGGCGTCAGCGGCTTGCACAGCGGCGTCAACCCCACCAGCGGCGATTTCTCGGTGGGTGCCTGGGGGCACTGGATCGCAGGCGGTCAGCTCGCTGGACCGTTTCGTGAGGCGACCATCGCTTCCACCCTGCAGCGGATGCTGCTCGGGATCTGCGGCATCGGCGCGACCGCCGAGCCGCTTGCCGGGGGAATGTCGATGCCGCCGCTGGTCATCGCCGATGTTGCTCTGTCGGGGGTGTGACGATGCCTCGCCCGCCCGCACCAGCAGCCGTCGGACGGCACCCGCATCTCGCCGACAGCTGCCCGGAGGGCTGGGTGCGCGTCGACTTCCACACCCACACCATGTGGTCTGGCGACTCGACGACGACACCGGAAGAATTCGCGCAGTGCCTGTCCGAAAGCGGCATCGACGTGGTGTGCATCACCGACCACAACGCTGTGCGAGGCGCCCAGCAGCTGCAGGGCGAGCTGGATGCCCGCGTTGTGGTCGGCGAGGAGATGAAGACCCACGTCGGGGAGATCATCGGGTTGTTCCTGACCGAACGCGTGCCGCAGGGCTTGGCACCGGTCGCGGCCGCACAGGCCGTGAAGTCCCAGGGGGGACTCGTCTACATCCCGCACCCGTTCGACCCGCTCCGCAACAATCTGCGTTACGACGCGCTTGATGAGCTCGTCGGCGAGGGCCTGGTCGACGGCATTGAGGTAATCAACTCAAAGACGAGTCTGTCCAGCCTCAACTCGCGTGCATCCCGCTATGCCAGCGAGCACGATCTGGCGCCGGGCGCGGGCAGCGACGCTCATGTCGCCGAGGCGCTCGGGGGCGCATACCTGGAGATGCCCGACTTCAGCGACGACGATCCCGCCGGCTTCCTGGCATCGATGCGCCAGGGCTGGGCTGTCGGCCATCACTACGACCCACCCCGTCGCTGGATGCCGCGCATCGTTCCTTCGGTGTCCAGCGACGACTGATGACCGCGCTGGCGTTGCCGGAATGCGAATCCCGATAGGCGCAGTGCGCACGGCTCGGCGTGACTGACGTTGTCGCAGCGCTCGTGCTCGGTGTGCTGCAAGGACTGACCGAGTTCTTCCCGGTCTCGTCGAGTGCCCATCTCGAAGTGGTGCCGTGGCTGGCCGGCTGGGACCTCTTCGACAGTGACAACGAACTGGAAAACGCCTTCGATGTCGCCCTGCATGTCGGCACGCTTGCCGGGGCAGCGCTGTACCTGCGCGCCGACATCGCCCGCTATGCGAGGGCGCTGTGGCATGGCATCCGGGGCAGTGCGGCGCACGACAGCCCTGAGCGGTACGGGCGCGATGCGGTGGTTGCGTTGGGTCTGCTGGTATCGGCGCTGCCGGCTGCGCTCGTCGGTGTCGCGCTGGAGAGTCGGTTGCTGAGGCTGGCCGAGGAACCGTTGCTGATAGCGGCGCTGCTGGCTGTCTTCGGCTGGCTGTTGTGGTGGTCCGACGTGGCGGCGGCCCGGCGCGGGGCGCAGCGCTCGCAGCATTCCTGCGGCCTGCGCGACGCCTTGGGCATGGGGATCGCGCAAGCCACAGCGCTGCTTCCGGGCGTCAGCCGATCGGGCGTGACCATCACGGCAGGTCGGTGGCTTGGCTTCGACCGGGCTGCAGCGGCGCGGCTGGCCTTTCTGATGAGCCTTCCGCTCATCGGGGGAGCGGGTGTGTATCGCTTTGCATCACTTGGCGATGCTGCGCCCACGAGCGCAGAGCTGCAGCTGTTCGTCGTAGGGGGCTTGGCCGCGGCCGTGTCGTCGTGGGCTGGCGTCGCTGCCATGGTGTGGCTGCTGGATCGGATTGGCCGCCGCCCGCGGCGCAGCCCGTTCGCGCTGTTCGCCGGCTACCGCCTGGCACTTGCAGCCGTCGTGGCCCTGGTGGCGATCAGCGGCCTGCGCTGAGCACCACGGGCACGACGACGCCCGTGGCGCTGGCCCGTGCCACTGAGTCGAGGTGGAACGGCTCAATCTCGACAAGCCATCGATCATTGGATGCGGCGAGGACGAATGCCGGCACCCGAGCGGCATCGGCATCGCCGGCGGCGGGATCGAACGGATCGATATCGGCGAACAACATCAGCTCGACGGGCGTGCCGGGCTTCACATCGGGGGCATGGGGCACGACGCTGATGCCGATGCCCCGGCGTCCTGGGCTTACCCCTGACGCGGGATGGAAGTCGAGCTCGGTCAGCAAGGCGCCCTGCGGGACTGCCCGGGTCAGCTCGCCGAGTCCGAACGCACTGGTGAGCGCCCCGGCGGGAACGAGGTGGGCCGGCACGTCGACGAGATCGACATGCTCGGTCGGCGAGCTTCCCACTGCCAGCGGGGCCTGCGCGGCCAGTACGCGCACCGAGGTTCCCCAGGCGGCCGCAGCGGAACGCGCTCGGCCGCCCATCCCGGCGACCAGCAGGAGCGCCACGAGCGCGACCACACCGACCGCCGCCCAGTGCACCACGTTGGGGCGCCGCCGCCAGAGGTCGCTGAGCTGTGAGATGAACGCCATGAGAGCCTCCGTCGCGAAGCCATCGCAGCGGCTGGGCCGCTGCAGGCTTGTCTCGTTGCTGGAGGCGTCAGCCTGACGCCGAGGCGGCCCCCACGGCGGTGCTCGACGTGCCGTTCGACGAGCTGCTGTCCGAAGAGGCCGATTTCTTGCTTGTCGAATCGCTGGTTGTGCTTGAACTCGATGAGTCCGACGAGTCGTTGCCGGAAGCCTTCGACGTGCTCCGGCCCTCGGACCTGCTGTCGTTGCGGTAGAAGCCGCTGCCCTTGAAGCTGATCCCGACGTTGGAGAACACCTTCCGGACCTCACCGCCGCACTCCGGCGCCGACCCGTTGATGGCTGTGTCGTCCGCCGGCAGCGGGCACACGGTGATCGGATCGTCGGAGAAGCTCTGGTACCGCTCGAAGGTTTGACCGCAATCGGTACAGCGATACTCGTAGGTCGGCATGAAGTCCCGTCCGGTGTCCCTTGGGGCCAATGGCCGCGGTCACGCGCAGTGCCCGAGCCGCCGAGCAGTGTAGCCCTGGGCCGCAGCCGGCGGCCTCGAATTCCCGACCGCAGTCGATAGTCCACCCAGCCTCTAGGTTCTGGCACCGTGCTCGCCTCGGACGTGGCAGACCGGTACGGCATCGACCTCGCGGCTGCCGAGACGCTCGTGGCCTACGGCTTCGAGCCCGAGACGTTCGACGGCTTGCGCAGCCGGCTGACCGCTCGACGGCCGACAGCACCCGGCAGCACGGACGCCAACTGGGTGCGCGGCAGCATCGAGCGCGCGCAGCAGGACGACCTGGTGCCGCTGCCCCCGCCGGGCTCAGCTGAGCGCGAGCAGCTCGCCCGTGCCGGTCGGGACGCGATCGCCGGCGGGCAGGTGGGTGTGCTGCTCCTGGCCGGAGGCATGGCTACTCGCTTCGGGGGCGGAGTGAAAGCGCTGGCCGAGGCACTCCCGGGCCTGACGTTCGCGGCTGCCAAGCTGGCCGACCTGCGTCGCGTCACCGGTGAGCTGGATTGCGTCGTTCCCTTGTGGCTGATGACCAGCTTCCAGTCCGACGGCCTGCTGCGCAACTGGGCGGCTGCGGCGGCGACGCCCGACGTTCCCATCGACATCGCCCCTCAAGGCGTGTCGATGCGCCTCACACCCAGCGGCGACGTGTTTCGCGGCGCTGACGGTGCCGTCTCGCTGCACGCCCCGGGGCATGGCGACGCACCATGGGCCATGCAGCGGAGCGGCCACTTGGACCGGTTCGCCGATGGCGGCGGGCGCTGCCTGTTCGTCACCAACGTCGACAACGCAGCGGCAACACTGGACCCTGCGGTCATCGGCGCGCACCTTGCCCGGGCGAGACCGCTCACCTGCGAAGTCGTCGAGGGCGATGCTTCGGGAGGCTCTCCGTGGCGCGTCGACGGCCGACTCCAGATCGTGGAGTCGTTCCGTCTGCCGCCCGGCGTCGACCCGTTGGCGTCTGGCGCAGTGAACACGAACTCCCTCGTCGCTGACCTCGAGGTGTTTGCTGCCGGCTGGCCGTTGACCTGGTTCGAGGTTCACAAGCAGGTCGACGGGGTCGAGGTGGTGCAGTTCGAGCGGCTGATCGGCGAGCTGTCTGCCTTTGCGGACACGGCGATGCTGCTCGTCGAACGCGATGGGCCCGATGGTCGCTTTCAGCCCGTCAAGGATCCTGCGGAGCTCAAAGCGCGCCGCCCCGAGATCGCTCGGATCCTCGCCGGACGAGGCATCGAGATCGCCGACTGAGGTACACCCGCTTCGAAATCGCTGTGCCCAGTACATTGCGTCCGATGTTGCCCTTGGACACCGTGCGCGAATTCGTGCTTGACCGGTGCCCCGCGCGTACGCCTGTGTCGGTGCCAGTTGCTCACGCACTGGGCTTGGTGACGGCCAGCGAGATCATCTCGTCTGAAGCCATCCCGCAGTTCGCGAACACGGCTATGGACGGATTCGCTGTCAGGTCTGCCGATGTGGTCGACGCCCCCTGCGATCTGCGGGTTGTCGAGACGATCGCTGCGGGTCACGCGCCGCAGGTGACGGTGGGACCAGGCGAGGCCAGCCGCATCATGACGGGCGCAACGATCCCCCCGGGCGCGGACGCGGTGGTCATGGTGGAACGGACCAGCATCGTGAGCGACGGGCCCGCTTGCGGCGACGGCGCGGCCGAGATCGTGCGCGTGGAGGTGAGCGTTCCGCCGGGCAACCATGTGCGGCCCGTCGGCGACGACCTGCATGCCGGAACCCATGTGTTCGCCGTCGGCACGGAACTCACTGCGGGACATCTCGGCGTGCTGTGCAGCCTCGGAATGACCGAAGTGGAGGTCTTCCCGCGGCTGCGGGTCGGCGTGCTGTCGACAGGCGATGAGCTCGTCGACGACGGCAGCCCGCTGCGGCCCGGTCAGATCCGTGATTCGAATCGTCGCACCCTGCTGGCATTGGCGCACCGGGCCGATGTGGTCCCGGTCGACCTGGGGCTGTCGCCCGACGATCCCGACGAGATCGAGACTGCGATCACCACCGGAGTCCAGACATGCGACGCCATCGTCACGTCGGGCGGCGTCAGCATGGGCGACTTCGACTACGTGAAGGCCGTGCTCGACCGCATCGGCGACATGCGCTGGATGCAGGTAGCCATCAAGCCGGCAAAGCCGCTGGCCTTCGGCACGGTGGGCGATGTGCCGGTCTTCGGCCTGCCGGGAAATCCTGTCTCGTCGATGGTGTCGTTCGAACTCTTCGCCCGGCCGGGTCTGCGCTCGATGATGGGCCATCCTGATCCCGTCCGGCCGACGGTCATGGCCACCGCCGCGGAAGACCTGCCGCGGCGCGCCGACGGCAAGACCCACTTCATGCGGGTGCTGGCCACGCCACGCGATGGCGGCGTCGAAGTGCGCTCCGCCGGCGGGCAGGGCTCGCACATGCTGTGGGCGATGGCGAAGGCCAATGCGCTGGCGGTCGTGCCCGACGGCGATGGGGTGCGCGCCGGCGCCCCGGTTGACGTGCTGCTGCTCGATTGAACGGTCCCCGCCGCCCACGCCCAGAGCAGCCGAAGGATCAGCCCGCGCGCCGCTGGGTACGCTCAGGCCAATGAATGGCGCAGCAGGTGTCGTTGCTCCGACGCGGGCAGCCGATCTCATCGATCCGTTCGGCCGGATCGTGGGCGATCTGCGCATCTCGGTCACCGACCGGTGCAACTTCCGCTGCCAGTACTGCATGCCGGCCGAGGGCATGACGTGGCTGCCGCGATCGGAGATCCTGAGCTTTGAGGAAATCGAGCGCTTCGCCAAGGTATGCGTGGACCGCTTCGGCTTCGAGAGCATCCGCCTGACGGGCGGCGAGCCCCTGGTGCGTGCACACCTGCCGCGCTTGGTCGAGCGCCTCGCCGGGCTGGGCGTCGATGTTGCATTGACCACCAACGGCGCCACGTTGCGCCTGCACGCTCAGCCGCTGGCCTCTGCTGGCCTGTCGCGCATCAATATCAGCCTCGATTCGCTCCAGCGCGACCGGTTCTTGGAGCTGACCCGCCGCGACGAGCTTGACCGGGTGCTCGACGGCATCGACGCCGCCATCGACGCAGGGCTCGCGCCGGTGAAGATCAACACGGTCATGATGCGTGGGATCAACGATGACGAAGTGGTGGACTTCGCCCGCTACGGACGCGAGCGGGGCGTCGAGGTGCGCTTCATCGAGTTCATGCCGCTCGAAGCCGGAGATGTGTGGAACGCAGGTGTGGTCGTGCCCGCCGAGGAGATCTTGGCGGCAATCTCGGCAGAGTTTCCGACGGAGCCCGTCGTGCGCGCCAACGAGCCCGCCGAGCGCTACCGCTATCTCGATGGCGGCGGCCAGGTTGGCGTCATCGCCAGCGTCACCAAGCCGTTCTGCGGGAACTGCGACCGGGTGCGGCTCACCGCCGAGGGCCAGTTCCGCACGTGCCTGTTCGCGCTCGACGAATTCGACATGCGCTCGATCCTGCGTGGTGGTGCAACGGATGCCGAGCTCGACGATCTGCTGGCCACTGCCATCCGCGATGCAGTCGGCACAAAGTGGGCCGGTCACTCGATCGGCCAGGTCAACTTCATCAAACCCAAACGGACGATGAGTCAGATCGGCGGCTAGGGCGCCGCCGATCCGTCAAGCACAGAGGCGGCTAGGGAGCCGCCGATCCGTCAAGCACAGAGGCGGCTAGGACATGACCGAGTCACCCTTCACCCACTTGGACCCGCTCGGCCGGGCACGCATGGTCGATGTGACGCCCAAGGAGGCGTCCCACCGGAGGGCGATCGCTCGCTGCCGTGTGCACATGGCAGCAGAGACTGCGTCGCTGGTGGCCCGCGGAGCGATCGCAAAGGGGGACGTCATCGCGGTCGCTCGGGTGGCCGGCATCCAGGCCGCCAAGCGTACGCCGGATCTCATCCCGCTCTGCCACCCGTTGCTCGTGGGCGCGGTATACGTGAATTTCGAGATCGCCGATACGTGGGTCGAGATCGAGGCCCAAGTCGAGACGGTGGACCGAACCGGCGTCGAAATGGAGGCGATGACGGCATGCTCGGTCGCCGCGCTCACGATCTACGACATGTGCAAATCGGCCGACCGATCCATGGTTATCGGCGATCTGGCCCTGTGGGAGAAGACGGGCGGCAAGTCGGGCGCCTACCGCCGCGCCTCCTCCGACGAGGCGGCAGACCACTAGTCTTCGACTCATCGTCCGATGGCGATGCGCTGTTCGCACATCGTGACGTGACACCCTGTGGGGGCAGGCCCGCCGGCGAGGCAGGTGATGCGTGACAGAATTGGTGCTGGTGCTGTTGGCTGCGGTTTGGATCGTGGTGCTGGCACCCGACGCAGCGCGCTTGTTCCGACCTAACCGAAGGGCGACATCGTCCGTAGTCCAGTTCCGCCAGCAGCTCGACTCGCTCGGCCGATCCGCGCCGGCTGCCGCGCAGATTTCTCGGGAGCATGCGCAGAGACGCGCCGGCAAGGCTCAGCGTTACTGGGCGAGCCCGTCTACGTCTATGCCGACCACGCCGGCCCAAGCAGCGACACGCCGACGCGACATCGGCACGCTGCTGGTGCTGTGCACCTCGGTGGCGTTTGCGGGCGCCGTCACCACCGGATCGCTGTGGGCAGTCGCCGCCAGCGCGGTACTGCTTGCTGCCACGGCGGGGTTTGCTGCTCTCGCAGTGCGCCGGCGCCGCGCAGCGCCGACGGCTGAAGTGCATCACTTGCCGCTGCGAGACACTGACTCTGCTTCGACGGTCACGATGATTCGCCGTCAGGCGAACCAATAGGCTCGGCGCCGCCGGGAGAGCCAAAAGGCCTAGCGCCAGCAGGCGAAACAAGAGGCCCAGCGCCGCACGGCCAACGAGCAGGCGCCGCACCGCAGGTATATTCGATGGTCGCCCACCTCGGGGGTGTAGCTCAGTTGGTAGAGCGCTTCGGTCGCATCGAAGAGGCCAGGGGTTCGATTCCCCTCACCTCCACAGTCATCCCTAGTCCGCGAATATGTACACCAAGGGAACCAGAACCTGCAACAGCAGCAGCAGCCACACCGCGGCGGCGGCGAACCACAGCGGCACCGCTGGCGAGCGCCGACGACGAAGCTCCCACAGTTCGGCATGCACATGACGGAGCAAGTCTTGGATTTCATTGCTTTCCGAGGATGCGTCCGCTCGAAGCGGAGCGGATGCAGGCTGCGGTCGGTCTTCGGTGCCCATGGAGCCTCCTCTACAGCACCAGCGAGAATCGATGCGTACTCGGGGCGAAACGTCACGACGATAGACCGGGCTAGAGCCCAAACGCCGACATGGATGCAGAGCAGCCGCGGGCAGGTCCGCCCGCCGACAGCCCGCAGATTATCCACAGGTCTTGCACCGGTGTGTGGAAACAGGTGCGCCGTTCAGCGCTGTCGGGCGAGAACGACGCGGCACTAGCGTCCGGCGATATGCAGGGCACCGAGCCCGACCGGGGCCGATAGTGCGGCGGCGGATCAGCCGCGCCCTCGTCGTGGCGGCTGCGCTCGTCTTGGCAGCGTGCGGAAGCGGCGGTGAGAGTGAGTCGCGATACGAGGGCTTGGCCGTGCCTGCATCCCAGCTGCGACAGGTACCCGACATGGCGTTTGCCGACACCAACGGCAACGAGATCCACTTGGCGGCCGACACCCAGGGGCAGGTTCGGCTCGTGTATCAAATGTTCACCAACTGTCCGGATATCTGCGGTGTCCAGCTTGCGCAGCTGGCGAGCGTGCTCAATCGTCCCGGTGCACCGACGAACGTGGCTGTCCTGGCCGTGACCGTCGACCCGGATCGAGACTCACCAGACGTGCTGCGCGCCTACCTCGACCAGTTCAGCGAGGACTTCGTGGGGCTCATTCCCCGCAGTGAGCAGCAGCTGACCGACCTGCAGAATGCGCTGGGTGCGCTGGCGTCGATCAAGATCTTCGACACCACCACGACCGGTGCTCACGAGATGAGCGGCATGGATCACGACGACATGACCGCCATGGGCCATGGCGATGTGGACTATGACATCGCCCACGATGCCCGGGTGTTCGCCTACGCCCCGAACGGATACGGCTACGCGCAGTACCCGCATCCCACACGCCAGACCCAATTCGACCACGACCTGCCGATCCTCGCCGGTATCGAGCCCGATGCGCCGGCTGAGGCAGGCTTGTAGCGATGCGTTTCTGGTGCTCTGCGCTCGAGGTGCCGTGGAGTTGGGCGTGGCGGGCCTATCCGGGCGTCTGGGCGGCATCGCTCGCGATCGCAGTCCCGTACTTGGTGGCGCGGCGGCGGGCCCGCACCATGCGCCCCCAGCCGCTGAATCCTGCCGAGACGGCGGCGCAGCGCCGGCAGATGTGGTTCTTCCTGGCCGGTGTGGCGGCGTTCTGGGTGGCATCGGACTGGCCGCTCGGCGTCCTCGGTGCCGGATACCTGGCATCGGCGCACATGGCGCAGTTCATGCTGTACACGCTGGTTGCGGCACCGCTGCTTGTGCTCGGCATTCCCGAGCCGATGGCTCGGCGGATCCTGGCGAGGTTGCGGCTCTACCGGCTCATGACCCGGCTCACCAAGCCAGTCACCGCCGGGCTGGTGTTCAACGGCTGCCTGGTCGCAACGCACTCGCCGTGGGCGGTGGACACGCTGCGGGCGAACCAGTTCGGCTCGTTCGTGATGGACGCGGTGTGGCTGGCATCGGGAGTGCTGGTGTGGCTGCCGATCTGCTCGCCGCTCAGCGAGCACCGGCTGCGTGCCTACCCCGGCAAGATGGTGTACCTGTTCCTGGCCCTGGGGGTCGTGCCGGCGGTGCCTGCGGGCTTCTTGACGTTCGCAGGGTTTCCCCTCTACGCCACCTACGAGCTGGCGCCGCGCTTCTATGGCCTCGATGCTGCGACGGACCAGCAGATGGCTGGGCTCATCATGAAACTGGGCGGCATACCCATCGTGTGGGGAACCATCATCGCCATGATGATGCGATGGGCCGACGAGTCCAAAACGGCCAGTCCGGCTCAGCCACTCAGTCCACGATGACGAGGGCCCAGTAGACCACCACGGCGATCAGCGCCGCCGCGGCGGTGAGCGCGCGCAACGACAGCCACACCTCGTCGCCCGGCCGCATCGGCCGTCGAGGCGGGCGGCCGAACATCAGCCGATCCGGGCGCCCTCGCGCTCGCGCAGCCGCACATTCACCCACATCTTCTCGATGTGCTGGGCCAACGTGAGTGCCCCCTGCGGCACTTCGTGCTCGGCGAAGAAGGCGTCCACCTCGCCAGCCAGCTCGCGGGTGTGCAGCCCGCGCACGCCGCCCGCCATGCGGGGAATGGAGTTCTGGGGGAACCGGTCGGTCAGCTCGTCCCACCGGTCGCGGACGAACGCCCACGCCATCGGGCCGTGGTCGAGATGGGTCATCGCAGCGCCGAGCAGGTACGGGGCGTTCTGCGTGCGGACTTCGGCCGCGAACAACTCAAGCGTCCGCTTGAACAGGGTCGGGTCTTCGAACAGCAGCAGCGACTGCAGGTAGCGCAGCTCGCTCTGGGGTGTGTCAGCCGATCGGTACAGCTCCAGCATGCGCTCGTAGTCGGTTTCGTCGCCGGCCGCCGCCGCGACCTGCACTGCGGCTGCGGCCAGGTTCGGCTCGACAGCGTCGCTGCCGTCGGTGGCATTCTCGAAGATCGCCCGTGCTCGGGTTCGTACCAGCTCGTCGCGCCCGCGCCCGCCGGCTGCTTCGAACAGCACGCCGCGCAGCTCGAGATCGAGATCGGGCTCGCCAGGCTGCGGCTCGAAGCCGAGCACCCCGAGTGCCGTGGTCGCCAGATCGCGTATGAGCACGGCCAGCGCTGCTCGCCCGTCGGGCTCGGCGATCGCGTGCAACCCCTTGAGCCCCCCGATTATCCGCTGCCACACGTGCAGGTCGGTTTCGGCGCCCAGATCGGTGACGAGCCCGATGAATTCGGCTGCGCTGGCGTCGCCGGCCACGACGGCCGCATAGGTGTCGTCGACCAGCCCGTACCGCTCGATGGGTTCCAGCACCTCCAGGGCTTGACGCGCCACCGCAGCGAGCAGGTCGGCGCTGTAGTGCACCCGGTAGTAGCCGTGCCCGCCAGCGTTCACCACCGCCCATTCCACGGTGCCGCCCAGGTCGACGTTCGTCGCGGCGTCGGACAGCAGCAGCCGCTCGGAGACGGTGCGACCGTCGGCGAGCCGCGCACGCACCATCACCGGCACACTCCAGATGCCGTCGGCGCTGGCGCCCGGCTCGGCGCCGTACATGAAGCGGTGCTGCGACAGCGTGAGCCCTGACGGATCGGGCTCAACGGACACGATGGGGTAACCGCCGGTGAATATCCAGCCGTCCATGACCGACCGCACCGGCTCGCCGCTGGAGGTCTCCAGGGCGTCCCACAGGTCGGTCGTGGTGGTGTTGGCGTAGCTGTGGCGCTCGAGATAGTGCTGCACGCCGACCGCGAACCGATCAGGGCCGAGGTACTGCTCGAGCATGCGCACGACCGCCGCGCCCTTCTCGTAGGTCAGTACGTCGTACATGCCCTCGGCGTCAGCAGGGGAGACCACCTCGTACTCGATGGGTCGGGTAGTGCTCAGCGCGTCCACGTCGAACGCGGCTCCTCGCTCGATCGAGAACTCATCCCAGCGCTTCCATTCGGGTCGGAAGGCATCGGTGGTGGCCACCTGCATGAAGGTGGCAAAGGCCTCCTTCAGCCAGATGCCGTTCCACCAGTCCATGGTCACGAGATTGCCGAACCACATGTGCGCCAGCTCGTGGGCCACCACGTCGACGATGCGCAGCAGCTCCGCGGTGGTGGCCCTCTGGGGGTCGGCCAGCAGCAGCGTCTCGCGGAAGGTGATGGCGCCCATGTTCTCCATCGCGCCGAAGGCAAAGTCCGGCACGGCGATGAGGTCCACCTTGGTGCCCGGGTAGGGAATGCCGTAGTAGTCGACCAGCCACGCCAGCGCGAACGCTCCGGCTTCCAAGCCGAACTCGGTCAGCGCCGACTTCCCGCGCACGTGAACGATCCGCAGCGGCACGCCGCCGACATCGGTCGGCTCGGTGGCTTCGAGGTCGCCGACAATGAACGCCATCAGGTAGGTCGACATCTGCATGGTGTCGGCGAACGTGTCGCGTCGGCGGCCGTCGGCCAAGATCTCCGACGACACCACCTCGCCGCAGCTGACTGCCATGAGATCGGCGGGCACGATCATCGTGACGCCGAAGACAGCCTTGAAATCGGGCTCGTCGAAGCACGGGAATGCCCGTCGCGCGTTGGTGGACTCGAACTGCGTCGTCGCGATGGTGTGCGCCTCGCCGGCCCCGTCGACGAAGGTGGAGCGGTAGAAGCCGCGGAGCTGGTCATTCAGCTCGCCGGCGAACGAGCAGCTGATCTGGACATCGCCGGGCTCGAGCTGCCGGCCGTCGGAAGGCCGCAGCGTCATCCGCTCGGTCTCGGCGTCGAACGTCGCTTCGGCCGCCACTGCCAGCCCATTCTGCTGCAGCGTGGCCTCGGCGCAGTCGAGGTCGGCTGCGTTCAGCACCACGCTGTCGACGGGCGCCTGCACCGTTGCGGTGATCACGACCTCCCCGACGAAGCGGGCCTCGTCGAGGTCGGGCTCGATGACGATGTCGTAGCGACTCGGCAGCACCTCTCGTGGCAGCCGGTACGGGTTGGGGTTGGGCGCGGCGGTCTGGAGCGTCACGGCGCGCACACTACCGACGCCCCGTGAAGTGGTGCAGATGGGTGCGCCCGCTGCGGAGGCGGCAGAACATGCGAGTGGGCGAGTTGAGGTGCTAAGCCCGCGTGCGTGGAATCGGCGGATTCGTTGGATGTGGTCGGCATCGGCAACGCAATGGTGGATGTGCTGCTGCGCGCCGATGACGCTGTTGTGGACGGCCTCGGCATTGTGAAAGGGGCGATGACGCTGGTGGATACCCAGCGGGCGACGGAGCTTGCCGCCATGGTGGAACTGCTCGGCGGCGCCGACGAGATGACTCCCGGCGGCTCGGTGGCCAACACCATGCTGGGCATCGCTGCGCTCGGCGCCCGTGCTGGATACATGGGGCGTGTCTGCGCTGACGGGCTCGGCGACTTGTTCGTGGCCGATATGGGCGCTCACGGCGTCACCCAGGCCACCGCGAGAGCGCCGCGCGACGACCCGACCGGACGCTGCACAGTGGTGATCACGCCAGACGGCGAGCGAACCATGAGCACCTACTTGGGCGCGTCCGCCGGCTTCGCCCCTGCAGATGTCGACTGGGACATGGTGGGCCGGGCCCGAACCGTGCTGCTCGAGGGCTACCTGTGGGATCCCACGGCTGCCCGGGCGGCGCTGCGCGAGGTGGCCGAGCACTGCGCTGCGCCCGACAACGACTGCCGGGTTGCACTCAGCCTGTCCGACTCATTCTGCGTGGAACGCCACCGCAGCGAGTTCATCGACATGGTCGATCGCTGCACCGACATCCTGTTTGCGAACGCTGCCGAGCTGAAGGCCCTGTACCAGACCGACGATCTCGACGAAGCGCTGGCGGCGGTGCAGGGCCGGGTGGAGATCGCCTCGGTGACACGCTCGGCCGCAGGCGCCGTCTTCGTCACGCCTGACGAGATCATGGAAGTGCCGATCGAACCGGCCGACGAAGTGGTCGACCGCACCGGCGCCGGCGACCTGTACGCCGCCGGGGTGCTCTACGGACTTGCCCGGGGCTGCGACCTCGAGCTGTGCGGCCGGCTGGGCTCGGTGGCCGCCGCCGAGGTCATCACCCACGTGGGCACCCGGCCGCTCGTGCCGCTCGACGAACTGGCTGCCGAACTGCTCTAGGCGCGCTTGAACCACACGCTGACCTCCGCAGCTATGGCGCCGAGCAATGCCTGCAGGCGTCGGCGGTCTGCGGGGAGGTCATAAGGGTTCGGACTGACGGCTTCGAGGTAGATCTTCGCCTTGGGCTCGGTGCCGCTCGGCCGGATGCAGATGCGCACCTGCGTCTCGCTGTCGGGCGTGGCCGTGGCGACAGGCATCAGCATGAGCTCGATGAGGTCGGTGGGGTGCGGCGCATCGTCGGCGAGCCAGTCGGTGACTTTCGTGACGGCATGCCCAGCGAGCGCCCGGGGCGGGTCGGCCCGCAATGAGGCCATCGCAGCCGCGATCTCGGCTGTATCGGCGCGCGCCGACGCTGCGCCGGTGACATGCAGTCCGACCTCGGCAGCCAGCTCATCGAGCCGTTCCAGCGGCCCGACGCCGCGTGCCGCCAAGGCTCCCGCCATTCGGGCGAACTCCACTGCTGCTGAGATGCCGTCTTTGTCGAGCACGGCGTCGGTGACCGAGTAGCCGAGCGCCTCCTCGTAGCCGAACACCCACCGGGCGTCGGGCTGCGCCAGGCGGGGCGCCATGATCCACTTGAAGCCGGTCAGGGTGCGGTGGTGGGCCACACCACGGGCGGCGCATAGGGCTTCGACCATCCGGCCTGACACGACCGACGATGCCGAGATGAGCGGCTGCGCGGCTCGACCTTCGCCCTGCAGGCCGATCAGCCAGTCGCACAGCAGCACGCCCAGTTCGTCACCGCTCAGCCGGCGCCACGTGCCGTCCCGGTCACGCACGGCCACCGCCAGGCGATCTGCGTCGGGGTCATTGGCCAGCACGAGATCGACATCGTGATCGTCGGCGAGGGCCATCGCGTCGTCGAGGGTGCCCGGCTCTTCAGGATTCGGGAACGGCAGCCTCGGAAACGCGCCATCGGGTTGCCGCTGGTGCTCCACGTAGATCGGCGGCGGCAGCCCGGCCGCGGCGAACGCGTGCCCAAGCGTCTGCGCTCCCACACCGCACAGCGCCGTGTACACGAGGCGTGGCGCGTCGTCGGCGCCGGTGCTCGCCGATGTCGCCGCCCGCGAAGCTGCGGCGGGGCTCGGCGCGAGTTCGTCGCTGCCAGGCGGTCGGATCGCGGCACCGACGTACTCGGCGATGACAGCGCGCACGTCCAGCAGCTCCACCTTGTGCCGGGCTGCCAGGTCGCCGTCGGTGGGAAGCGAGGACAAGTCGAACCGGGCTTCGATGCGTTGGTCGAGCGGGGGTCGGATCTGCGTTCCGTCGGCCCAGTACACCTTCAGACCGTTGTCGTCGCGGGGGTTGTGGCTGGCGGTAACCATCACACCGGCGCCCGCTGAGCGGGCCAGCAGCTGACGGGCCAGCAACGGCGTCGGCGCAGGGCCGTCGATGATGGCGGTGGGAATGCCCATGGCGGCGAGCAGCCGGGCGGCGTCGAAGGCCATGTCTGCTGAGCCTGGCCGGGCGTCGAACCCCACCACCGCACCGCGCTCGCCCAGACCGCCGCCGATCAGCTCGGCGCCGACCGCCCGAGCGGCCACGCGTGCCATCACACGGTTCATCCGAGCCGGCCCTGGACCCAGCGCCGCCCGCATGCCTGCAGTGCCGAAGCGAAGCACGCTGCCGAAGTGCGCCTGCACCCACTCGGAGCGATGGCGCTCGGCTTCGATGGCCCGGCGCGTTGCCGCATCGGGGTCGACCTCCAACCAGGAATCGAGCAGCTCTGCGGGAGTCGTCACGATCTCGTCTGCTGGCTCGGCATCTGGCTCAGCATGTCGCCTTCCGCTCTGGTTCCCATGCCCGATTCGATACGGGCCCCCAGGCCGCTCGGGCCCCGAGGCTCAGCCCGTGGCAATGCGCGCGCAAGTATGTTCGGCCCGGCATGTTGTTCCCGACGTTCGTCTTCGGAGCATTCTTCGTTGTCGTCTTCGTCGTCAACTGGCTCACCCGGCCGCATCCGGCTGTGTGGAAGCCGCTCATGCTGGCGGCCAGCATCGTCTTCTACGGCTGGTGGAGCTGGCGGTTCGTTTTCCTGCTGCTGGCCACCATCGTCATCAACTGGGTCGTTGGGCACTACGCGATCACGGGCTCCGACCAGGGGAGGCGCTGGTGGGTGGGGCTCGGCGTGGCCGGCAACCTCACCATCCTCGGCGTCTTCAAGTACTGGGACTTCTTCGCCGTGGAGATGTCCAACCTGCTGGAGGGCTTCGGCATCTCCAACGCCTTGCCGGTGCTGGAGTACACGCTGCCAGTCGGCATCTCCTTCTACACGTTCCAGGCGATGAGCTACATCATCGACATCGGCCGGGGGAACATCCGCGAGATGACACCGCTCGACTTTGCGGTGTACCTGTCGTTCTTCCCCCAGCTCGTGGCCGGGCCGATCGTGCGAGCCTCGGAGATGGCGCCGCAGCTCGCCGCCCGGGCCGACCCCCGGCACGTGCCGGCCGCCGAGGCGTTCGGGCTGATCCTGAATGGCCTGTTCAAGAAGGTGGTCATCTCCAGCTTCCTGGCCAGCGAGATCGTCGACGGCGTGTTCTCCGACCCTGGGGCGCACAGCGGGCCCGAAGTCGTGCTGGCGGTGTACGCCTACGCGGTCCAGATCTACGCCGACTTCTCCGGCTACACCGACATCGCCATCGGCGTGGCGCTCCTGCTCGGCTTCCGCTTCCCGCAGAACTTCGACAATCCCTACCGGGCGCTCACCCTGCAGGACTTCTGGCGTCGCTGGCACATGACCCTGTCGCGCTGGCTGCGCGACTACCTGTACGTACCGCTGGGCGGCAACCGGAAGGGCCGCGCCAACACCTACCGCAACCTCATGATCGTCATGCTGCTGGGCGGCCTGTGGCACGGCAGCACCTGGAACTTCGTGATCTGGGGCGGCATCCACGGTGTCGTTCTGGCCGTGGAGCGGCTGGTGCGCGAGCAGCGGGAGCGCAGCGGCGCACCGCCGATCCTGCCGGGGCCCTGGGGCGAGGTTGTGCGCTGGCTCGTCACCTTCCATGTGGTGTGCCTGGCGTGGGTGTTCTTCCGTTCCGAATCGCTGACGGCCGCGGTCGAGATGCTGGGCGCGGTGGCCAACTTCGACAACTATGCCGGCACCGCAACGCCGCTGGTGATCGCGGTGACGTTCGGCGCTCTCGCATTCCAGTTCATGCCCACCGACTGGTTCGATGAGTTGCGCGACGGCTTCGCCAGCCTCGGCTGGGTGGCCCAAGGCGCTGTGGTGGGCGTCTCGCTGGTGGCCATCGATGTTCTCGGCCCAACGGGCGTCGCCCCGTTCATCTACTTCCAGTTCTGAGCCATGCAGGCATCGCACGCTCCTCCCGATCCTTCTACCGCCCCGGCCGGGGGGCTGCCGCGCCTGCAGGCCGCCGACCGGCGCAACGGCATGCCCGCCGGCAAGGTCTTGCTGGCGGGCGCGCTCGGGCTGGCGCTGGCGATCGTGCTCAACTCGCAGCAGCTGCTGCGCGAGGCCCAGCAGAAGCCGTTCGGCTGGGAGCGCGATGTCTCCGTGGCAGTGTGGGAACCGGTCGAGGGCGTGGCCAGCGCTGCCGGAGTGCACCTGCCACGGCTTTGGGCCGACGAAGCGTTCGGTCGCGACGTGGCCGACCCCGGTACGACCACCGATCCGCTCAGTTCTGTGGCTGCTGGCGAGACGGCTGGCGAAGCCGGCGGCACTGCCGTGGAAGGCGACCCGGCGCGTGCCGGTGTGGTGGTTGCCGATCCGGCGACGCCAGCGATCGCTGGTGCCGGGAATTCCGATGACGGCGTGGCGACAGGAGCGCCCGCCACCACCATGCCGTGGTTCCCGACGCCGGCCGATCCGCTGCGGCTGCACGTCATGGGCGATTCCATGGTGCGGTTCTTCGGCGATGTCATGGTGGGCCTGGCCAACGACACGGGCGTCATCGAGGCCTCCACGGAGCATCAGCTCTCCAGCGGCCTGAGCCGACCCGACTTCTACGACTGGCCGACCCGCATCGTGGAAGTCCTGGCAGCCGAGGACCCCGACGCCGTCGTGCTGATGTTCGGCGGCAACGACGCGCAGGCAATCGTCGTGGACGGTCAGATCGCGCGCCGCTTCTCTGATGCCTGGGTGCAGGAATACTCGGCGCGGGTCGGCCACGTCATGGACCTGGTGACGACCGACCCCGACCGAGTGTTGATCTGGGTGGGCCAGCCGATCATGGAGGACCCCGACTACGACTCCCGCATGCAGGGCGTCAACGAGGTCTTCGAGGCCGAAGCCGCCAAGCGCGACCGGGTGCACTACCTGGACACGAGGGATCTGTTCCGGGGGCCCGATGGCGGCTTCAGCCGCTACGTGGCTGATGCCGATGGGCAGCTCGCCGATGTGCGTCTCACCGACGGCGTCCACCTCAGCACGATCGGCGGTCGCTGGCTGTCGCAGGTGCTGCTGGACGAACTCGGACTCTTCGTCGACCTGTCGTCGGGCGCCGGGTAGCCAGGCGCCGCCCGGTACGGCGACACTTCCGCCCACGCAGACGTGGCAGAGCGCGTCAGCGGCAGAGCGGTTTGAATTCGAATCCGCGGTCTGAGAGCCGTTCAAGCGCCATGTCGAGTCCTCGCACCGTCGCCGAACGAGGGCCGCCGCCGTCGTGCAGCAGGATGATGGCACCGGGATAGGACCGGGCGACGAGGCCGTCGGCAATGGTCCGGGCCGGGCGCTGTTGCCAATCGCGCGGGGAGTAGCTCCAGCCGACCAGTCTCAGGCCTAACTCGTTGGACCATTCTTCGGTAAATCTGCCGATGGCGTAGTAGGGCGGCCTGAGGCACGGGGTGGCGAGCGGCCCCAGGATCTCCTGGGTGCGCCCGACGGAACGGTCGAAGGCCGCCTTCGAGACACGTGCGAGCGACTCGTGTTGCCAGGAGTGGTTGGCGAGGGTGTGGCCCTCGTGCGCGATGCGTTGGATGAGCAGCGGATATCGCTCTGCGAGGTAGCCGACGACGAAGAAGGTCGCTCGAGCCCCGTGGCGTGCCAGCACGTCGAGCACTTGTGGTGTGTAGGTCGGGTGCGGTCCGTCGTCAAAGGTCAGGTAGACGACTGGCCCGTCGTCGGGCAAGGCTGGCGGGGAGATGTGCGTGCTCGACCAGAAGCCGTCGAGATCACGGGTAGCTATACGCCCGCCGAGCGTGGGCGGGAATACATCAACGGAAAGCTGGTAGTTCACGGTCTCGGGGAGCGACGACGCAACCGTGACGGTCCACGCGCCGCTCGCTGGCACATGGGTTGCGAATCTCTGGGTCTGCTCGGCGAAGGGCACGAGCGCCGCGCCGTCGCCGAGCCGGGCCTCCAGCCAGACTCCGGCCGGCGCGGTGAGTGTCGCCACCATCACGTCATGCTCAGCGGCATGAACGACATACCCCTGCCGCTCGCGCAGCTCAATCCGGTCCGACATGACGGTGCCGATGCCGTCGAGCTCGAACGCCACCGGCGTCGCCGGCCTGGTGATCTGGAGCGCCGGTACATGGTCGATCGGCTCGACGCGGGTGGCAGTGGCGATCCACGCCGCCGCCGGTTCTGATGCGCCCGCGCTGTCGGGACTGATGGACAGGGTGGTGCGTCGTGTGATCACCGTCAGCGGCTCGTCAGGCGAGCGATCGAAGAAGGACACCTCGACCGCGCCATCCCGGATGTCGATGGTGTCGATGATGATGTGACGGCCCAGTTCCACGGGCGGCTGCACGTCAAATGCCTCGCCGTTAACGATGACGGGCACGAGCAGGTTGCCCTGCGGCAAATCAGCGAATCGGGCCTCGACGTACACCCCGAAGTCCTCGACGCCATCGCCGTTCAGATCACCCCGGGCCGCCTCGCGGTGAAGCACAAATGCGGAATCCGGGAACGATGTGCGCAGTGCAGCCTCGAGACCCGCAGGCAGCGGCTCGGGTTCGACAGCATCGGCTTCCGCGACATCGGGCTCTCGATCCTGCTGAACGATGGGTTGGTCGTCGATGCCTACGTCGGACGCTGCGGCATCGTCCGGCAGCTCCGCCTCGACCGGTGGTTCGAGCTGGCCCGACTGCGCGGCGTCGTCATCAGCAGGCGGCTGGCCTTCCGGCAACGTGGCCTGTGGCCGTGCCACATCCGGCACAGCTGTCGGCGCAGGCGATGCTGCGTCCCTCGAGGCTTCGGGCTGCTCGGCTGCGCTAGGCTCGGCGTCGGCGGGCGCGACATCCCGAACGTTCTCAACGTCGCAGGCACCGCCCAGCGCCGCCGCTAGGACCAGCACGCCGACGGATCTTCTCGTGCCGATCCCGCGCACGTCCCGATGATGGCCGCTCCAGCGAGGCTCGCAGCGGCAGCCGAGTTCGGTTGAGCCGAAGATTCCCCGAATTCTGCGATCGACGCCGTCGCAGGGCCACGCTGGCCGCGGGCGCGGCCGATGCCAGCCGCTTAGCCGCGGCCGCAGTTGGGGCGCTTGCCGTGATTGGCTTTGCTGCGCCGCGCCCGGAGCCTTCGCTTGTTGGTGCGCTTCGACATAGGCGTCTCAGGCTACCGACGCAGTGCTGGCATCCGGTCGTATCGCCATTGTTTCCCGCTCTTGTTGCCCGTGCTCATGCGATTGGGCTCACGGGCCGCTCGGGCCCCGGGCTCAGCCGACGGCACCGACTTCGTGGAGCTTTTCGATGTCGTCGGCATCGAAGCCCCAGTCGGCCAGTACCTCATCGGTGTTCTCGCCCGGCGATGCCGGCGGTCGGGCGACGGCGCCCGGGGTGCGGCTGAAGCGAGGCGCCGGTGCTGGCTGCATCACGCCTTCGACCTCCACGAAGCTCTCGCGGGCCACGTTGTGCGGGTGGTGCGGCGCCTCCGACAGGTCGAGCACCGGCGCATAGCAGACGTCGGAGCCGGCCATGATCTCGTCCCACTCGTTGCGGGTTTTGGTCTTGATCACCTCGGCCAGGCGGGCCCGCTTGTCGGCCCACGCATCACGGTCGTTGCGGTCGACCGTGGGAGCGTCGGCCAGACCGGTCTTCTCGAGCAGCTCGTCGTGGAACTTGCCCTCGATCGAGCCGACCGAGACGAACTTGCCGTCAGAGGTCTCGTATACGCCGTAGTAATAGGCGCCGCCGTCGAGGAAGTTGGACTCCCGCTCGTCGGCCCAGCCGCCCGAGCCGTAGATGCCATAGATGGCTGCCATCAATGACGCAGCACCTTCGGTCATTGCAGCGTCCACGACTTGGCCCTGCCCGGAGTCACGCGCCTCGAGCAGCGCAGCGCACACGCCGAAGGCCAGGTACATGCCGCCGCCGCCGAAGTCGCCCACCAGGTTGAGCGGCGGGCTCGGTGCCTCGGCCGGTCCGATGGCATGCAGCGCACCGGTCAGGGCGATGTAGTTGATGTCGTGGCCGGCAGCGTGTGCCATCGGCCCTTCCTGGCCCCACCCGGTCATGCGGCCGTAGACCAGCTTCGGGTTGCGGGCGAAGCACTCGTCCGGTCCGAGACCCAGCCGCTCGGTCACGCCGGGGCGGAAGCCTTCGATGAGCGCGTCGGCCTGCTCCACCAGCTTGAGCACAGTTTCCACGCCGTCAGGCGACTTGAGGTCGACCGCCACCGAACGCCGGCCCCGGTTAAGCACGTTGAACCTGCGCCCCCGGTCGATGCCGAGGTCTTCAGGTGTCATGCGGTCGATGCGGATCACGTCCGCACCCAGATCAGCGAGCAACATGGCGCAGAACGGTCCAGGGCCGATGCCGGCCAGCTCGATCACCTTGAGTCCCTGCAACGGTCCCATGGGTTCCTCCCCGTCAATGGACGCCTCGGGCGCGTGCCCGACCCGGCGAAGTCTTGCACGCGGCGCTCCGTACCGCCCGGGCGCGCTGCGGGGACCAAGTTGGTGCACTCATTAGCCTCGCCCGGCGATGGAGCGCTTTGGGTTCGTGGGCCTGCCCAACGCGGGCAAGTCGTCGCTGTTCAATTCGCTCGCCGGCGGCGGGGCACTGGCGGCGCCGTACGCCTTTGCCACCACCGATCCGAATGTCGGCGTGGCCCGGGTGCCCGACGCCCGGCTCGATGCGCTTGCCGAGATGAGTGCCAGCCGCAAGGTGGTGCCCACCACCACGGAGTTCATCGATATCGGCGGGCTCGTGGAGGGGGCCAGCAAGGGCGAAGGGCTCGGCAACCGCTTTCTGGCGGGGATCCGCGAGGCCGATGCGATCGTCTTCGTGCTGCGCGCTTTCGGCGACCCTGACGTGCCCGGTCCCGCTGACCCGCTCGAACACCTTCGCATCGTCGAGACCGAGCTCACACTGGCCGACCTGGAGTCGGTGGAATCACGGATCGGCCGCCGGCGCAAGGCGGCGCGCAGCCAGCCGTCTGACACCGCGCTCGCCGAGGAGGCAGCGGCGCTCGAAGCCGCGCTCGAGCACCTGGCGGCGGGCACGCCGCTGTACCGGGCATGGCCGCTCGGCGCTGGGTGCGACGGCGCTGAGCTGTCCTCGCAGCAGTACCCCCACCGGGCGGCGCTGCGCAGCCACTTCCTGCTGACCGACAAGCCGGTCATGGCGGTGCTCAACATCGGCGACGACCAGCTCGATGCCGCGGCCGAGCTGGCCGCACCCATCGAGGCCGAGCTGCCGGGCGCCACCGTGCTGCCGCTGTGCGTGCAGCTCGAAGCCGAAGCGGCGCAGTTCACCGGCGCCGAGCGAGACGAGCTGCTCGAAGGACTCGGACTGGGCGAGGGTGCGCTGGAGAGGTTCGTCGCCGCTGCACACGGCCTGCTGGGCCTGCGCACGTTCCTCACCACGGGCGAGAAGGAATCGCGCGCCTGGACCTTCCGGGCCGGCTGGCGGGCACCGCAATGCGCTGGGCGGATCCACACCGATTTCGAACGCGGCTTCATCCGGGCCGAGGTGATCGACTGGGCTGAGCTGCTGGACTTAGGCTCGTGGTCTGCCGCGCGGGACGCCGGCCGCCTGCGAGTCGAGGGGAAGGACTATCCGATGCGCGATGGCGACGTCGTGGAGTTCCGCTTCAACGTGTAGCCATGCCCTGGCTGGCCTGCGGGGACCGAGTGGTGGCAAGCCTCGAGGTTGCTCGCACCCGTTCCGACCGCCGGCGAGGCCTGCTCGGGCGCGACGACTTGACTGGAGCGCTGCTGATCGAGCGGTGCCGGTGTGTGCACACCATCGGGATGAGCTTCGACATCGACGTGCTGTTCCTGGACGGGCAGCGACGGGTGGTGGATCTGGTGCGGATGCCGCCGGGCCGGATCGGGCGGCCGAGACTGAGCGCTCGTTCGGTCATCGAGACCCGGGCGGGCGCGTGCGAACGCTGGGGCCTGGCCGTGGGAGACACGCTCGACGTCCGGCTGGACGCATGAGCGACAGCGAACCCCGACTGTGGCTGGTTGCCACACCCATCGGCAACCTTACCGACATCGCCCCGCGGGCGGTCGAGGTGTTGTCGGCAGTGTCGTTCGTTGCCTGCGAGGACACTCGCCGAACTGGCCTGCTGCTGCAGCGGCTGGGCATCGCGGGGCAGCCGCTGGTGTCCATGCACGAGCACAACGAGGCCACCGTCGCCGCAGAGATGGTGCGGCGCCTGGGGGCAGGAGAGACCGCCGCGTACGTCACCGACGCGGGCATGCCCGCCATCTCCGATCCTGGGCAGCGGCTGGTCGCGGCGGCGGCGGCTGCAGGCATCAGTGTCAGCGCCGTCCCGGGTCCGTCGGCGCCAGTGACTGCGTTGTCCATCTCAGGCCTGCCGACAGATCGCTGGGTCATGGAGGGATTCCTGCCTCGCAAGGGAAAGGCCCGTAGTCAACGACTCGACGAGATCGCCGCCGAGCAGCGAACCGTCGTCCTGCTGGAGTCGCCAAAGCGCCTGGGCGCCACGCTCGAAGACCTCACCGCGGTCTGCGGAGCCGATCGTCCAGCAGTCGTCGTCCGCGAACTCACCAAGCTCCACGAAGAAGTCGCCCGCGGCACGGTCGCCGAGCTGGCCGCCCAGTTCGCCGAACCGCCCAAGGGAGAGATCGTCGTGGTGCTGGGCCCAGCAACCTCGCAACCCCCGTCTGACGAGCAGATTCGAGCGGAGCTGCGCCGGGAACTCGCATCCGGCGCCAGCCCCCGCGACGGTGCGGCAGCAGTGGCAGCGCGTCTCGGTGTAGGCCGCAACCGCGTCTACCGCCTGTCCACCGAGCTAGCCCGATCCCTAGATGCCTAGATGCCATAGCGGCGAGGGCGGCGGCGGAATTCAGCGGGCGGTTGCGCTGTCCCTCACTACCCTGCTGGCGTGACCTCCTACTACGTCACGACGCCGATCTACTACGTCAACGACGCACCACACATCGGGCACGCGTATACGACCATCACTGCTGACGCGATCGCTCGCTGGAATCGGTTGCGGGGCGACGACGTCATGTTCCTGACCGGCACCGACGAGCACGGTCTCAAGGTGCAGCGGGCTGCCGAGGAGAACGGCTGCACTCCCATCGAGTGGGCCGACCGCACCGTGGTGCGCTTCCAGCAGGCCTGGCAGCAGCTCGACATCTCCAACGATGACTTCATCCGCACCAGCGAGCCTCGCCACCACCACTCGGTCCAGCAGCTGCTGCAGGCCTGCTACGACAACGGCGACATCACGCTGCAGACCTACGAGGGCCTGTACTGCGTGAGCTGCGAGGCCTACTTCACCCCCGACGATCTCGTCGACGGCATGTGCCCCATCCATCGCCGGCCGGTCGAGCACGTCTCAGAGGAGAACTACTTCTTCTCGCTCAGCCGCTACGAAAAGCCTTTGCTGGACTGGTACGAAGCGCATCCCGACTTCGTCGTGCCGGCGACCAAGCGCAACGAAGCGCTGGGGTTCATCCGCGGCGGGTTGCAGGACTTCTCGATCAGCCGGACGTCGCTGGACTGGGGCATCCCGATCCCTTGGGATCCGCAGCATGTCACCTACGTCTGGTTCGACGCGCTCACCAACTACATCACTGCTGCCGGATACGCCAGCGACGACGCCCAGTTCGCGCACCGCTGGCCGGGTGTGCACCTGATCGGCAAGGACATCCTCCGCTTCCATTGCGTGTACTGGCCGGCGATGCTGATGAGCGGTGGCGTGCTGCCGCCCCGCCGGGTCCACGTGCACGGCTTCCTGCTCGTCGGCGGCGAGAAGATGGCGAAGTCCGCGCTCAACCAGATCGCCCCGGGCGACCTTGTGGACGACTTCGGCAGCGACGGCGTACGACACCACTTTCTGCACGATCAGCCGTTCGGCCCCGACGGCGATTTCTCCTATGAGGGGATGGTTGCCCGCTACAACGCCGACTTGGCCAACAACCTGGGCAACCTCATGAGCCGGGTCGCCACCGTGGTCAGCCGCAAGTGCGACGGCATCGGGCCGGCGCCCCGTGCGGACAGCCCGCTGGCTGAGGCAGTGGCCGAGTGTGTTGCCGAGACCGCCGACGCTTGGGAGCGCCTCGCGCCCTCGGAAGCCCTCGACGCCACTTGGCGCATCATCCGCGAGACCAACGCGATGCTTGAGGCTGCCGAGCCGTGGAAGGCCGATCCCGGCCCCAAGGTCGATGCCGTGCTCGGCGATGCACTCGAAGCGCTGCGCATCGTGGCGGTGCTCGCATCGGTGGCCACGCCGAGAGGCTGTGACGAGGTGTGGCGGCGCATCGGCATGGCGGGCTCGGTCGCCGATCAGCGCCTGCCCGAAGCTGCAGTCTGGGGTGGTTACCCCGGTGGTCTGCCGGTATCGACTGGCGATCCCCTGTACCCCCGGATTCGCTGACCGGCTATGCGTTCGAGGAATGAACCGGCTGCGCACATGACTGCTGGGAATGCCTTGCTGTCTCGTGACGATCCGAGAATGGGCAGGCGATGAGCGACACGCTGGCCGAGGTCTGGGTCGACAGTCACTGCCACCTGTGGGAAGACGGTGCCGAACTGGTGGCCGAGGCGCATCGGGACGGCGTGGCCTGGGTGGTCGATATCGGCACCGACGTCGAGCGCAGCGTTGCGGCGCTGGATCGCTCCCGCACGCTGCCGGGAGTAGCGGCCACCGTCGGCCTGCATCCCCACGACGCCGACGAAGGCCCGGCAACCCTTGAGGTGCTCGAACAGCTCATCGCCGACGCAGGCGCTGCTGGCGTGCGTGGCACTGGGCTCGTGGCGGTGGGCGAGTGCGGGCTCGACTACTACTACGAGCACTCCGACCGGGACGCTCAGCGCGAGGCATTCGCTGCCCAGATCGCGATGGCGCACCGCTACGAGTTGGCGCTGGTGATCCACAGCCGCGATGCCTGGGAAGACACGTTCGACGTGCTCGACGCTGAAGGTGTGCCCCCCGGCACGGTGTTCCACTGCTTCACCGGCGGGCCCGACGAGGCACGTGCGGCACTCGAACGGGGCGCTTCTGTGTCGTTCAGCGGGATCGTGTCATTCCGCGACGCGGCCGAGGTCCGCGACGCCGCAGCGCTCGTTCCCGCCGACCGCTACCTGGTCGAAACCGACGCGCCCTACCTGGCGCCGGTGCCCAAGCGCGGCAAGCAGAACCGGCCGAGCTGGGTGCGCTTCGTGGGCGAGGCCGTCGCCGCCGCCCGCGGCGTGTCCACCGCCCAGGTCGCTGCGGAGACCACGGCCAACGCTCAGCGCATCTTCGGACTCGACGACCTGCCGGCCAGATGAGCTTGCGGCTGCCGAGTGCGCCTCGTGGCCGCCGTCCGCAACGGCTGCGGTCATCTGAGATTGCAGCCAGATGAGTCTCAGGCAGATGAACGGCCCTGCGGTCAAGGAGCTGCTGGAACGGGCTGGGGCGGCGCCGCGGCGAAGCCTCGGGCAGAACTTCGTGATCGATCCCAACACCGTGCGCCGCATCGCACGCCTGGCAGGCGTCGGCCCGGAAGACCGTGTTGTCGAGATCGGCGCCGGGCTGGGTTCGCTGACACTCGCATTGGCCGAGACCGGCGCCGAGGTCGTCGCCGTCGAAACCGACGGTCGCCTCGTGCCGCTCTTGCGCGAGGTGCTGAGCCCATGTATCACCGACAGTGATCAGCCTTCTGTCGCGCGCGCTGCCGTGGCGCAGAGTCCCGCGGTACGGAGTGCGGCTGAGCCGGATGCTGTGGCACAACGCCCTGTGACACCAGGGCCCGCAGAGCCGAGCGCTGTGCAGGTGGTGCACGCCGACGCGCGACGCATGGACTGGGATGCGCTCCTGCCGGGCAGCGGCTGGCACCTCGTTGCGAACCTGCCGTACAACATCGCGACCTCGCTGGTGCTGACCGTGCTCGATGAGGTGCCGGCCGTGACCCGGCTGCTGGTGATGTGCCAGCGAGAGGCCGCCGAGCGATTGGCGGCGGCGCCCGGCAGCGGCGCTTACGGCGCCGTCTCCGTTCGGGTCGCCATCCACGCCGACGCCGAGCTGGCCGGCGCCGTGCCGGCCACGGTGTTCTATCCCCGACCCGATGTGGAATCCGCGCTGGTGCGGATCACACGGCGGGCACCAACAATCGAGCCAATCCTGCGAAACGAGATCGACCGCTTGGTCACGACTGCGTTCGCGCACCGCCGACAGATGCTGCGCCGCACGTTGCGAGGTGCCGTCGATGACGCCGACCACACGCTCGCGGCAGCCGGCGTGGACCCGACCGACCGTCCCGAACGGCTCGGGCTCGACCAGTGGATCAGGCTTGCCGAGGTCTCTCTCGCAGCTCGGACGAGAGGCTGAATCCGCTTTGGCCACCGGGGAGGCTGCACACACCGCGCCGGTACGGCTGCTGGCGCCGGCCAAGCTGACGCTGTCGCTGCGCATCACCGGCACCCGGCCCGACGGCTTCCACCTGATCGACGCCGAGATGGTGACGCTCGACCTGTGCGACGAGATCATCGTGCACCCCAGCTCGCAGCCGTCGGTCGAGATCGTTCCGGTGCCGGCCACATATGGCCGCGCTGGTGCCGCGGCCGACTGGGACATTCCCACCGACGGCTCCAACTTGGTCATCCGGGCACTGGAACTGGCTGGCAGGACCGCCCACGTCGGGATCCGCAAGCGCATCCCGCCCGGTGCGGGCCTCGGCGGGGGATCGGCCGATGCGGCCGCAGTGCTCCGCTGGGCCAATCGCCTCACGGTCAATGAGCGCCCGCGCCCAAGCGCCACTTCGGGTGCGCCGGGCAGCCCAGCATCTGTGCGGCCAAGCGAATCGGCGGATCCGTCGGTCGAAGCCGTCGAGCCTTCGCCCGTCACCCCGCAGCAGGCGGCATCGCTCGGCGCAGATGTGGCGTTCTGCCTCGTCGGCGGCCGTGCTCGCGTCACGGGCATAGGCGAGATCGTCGAACCGCGCCCGTTCCGAGAGCAGCGTTTCGTGTTGTGGACGCCGCCCATCCACGTCGATACGGCAGTGGTGTATCGCAGGTGGGATGAACTCGGCGGCCCGCCCGGTCTGAATGCCAACGATCTTGAACAGGCCGCGCTCGCCGCCTACCCCGTACTCGCGGCGTGGCGCGACGAGTTGGCTCAGGCCTCCGGGCGCCGGCCGCAGCTCGCCGGCAGCGGCGGCACCTGGTTCATCCCCGCACCCTTCGGCGCGCACGTTCCCGCCCCCGCCGACCAAGGAGTCGGCACAGCACACGCAAGCACCATCGGCCGCCAATAACTCGCAACACCCGAGGTACGAAGGCGCCAGGTTCGTCGTCTGCCAGGCCTCGGCTTCGGGCTCAACGGGGCACGGAACTGGCCTGGTTGCGCCCATTACTCGGAATTTCCGAGCAAAGACACCCGGCTCTCCCGAGTAAAAACACTCGTAATATCCGAGTAATATCACTCGGTTTTTCCAAGTATGATGCACTCATGGAGAGATCGCCTTTCCCTCATCACGGTCCGCTCGAGCCGGATCAGGTGACTGGCCGCGAACGCCTCGCCGTCGATCTCGCCCAACGGATCACCGACCGGCGGCTCACCGCTCTGCTGGGGCCCCGCCGCTATGGGAAGACGAGCCTGCTCAAGCGCGTCGCCGCCGATCTCGAAGCCGTCGGCCATCAACCCGTGTGGATCGACCTCTACGAGCGAACATCGATCGCCGACGTGGCTGCCGCCGTCGACCGCGGACTCGCCGAAGTCGTCGGGCCGGTTCGCAGGATGCTCGACGAAATCGCCGGTCCGTTCTCGGTGAATCTGGGCCTGCTCGGTGTCCAGCTGTCCCGCAGTCCCAAGCAGCGGCCCGACGCGGTGCTGACGCTGCGGAACCTGCTCGAGGTGCTCACTACAGCCGCGCAACGCCACAGCTTGTTCGTGGTGTTCGACGAGTTCTCCGGCATCGCCAACGTGCAAGGCGGCGCGGCGGTGCTGCGAACGGAGTTGCAGCACCATTTTCAGGACATCGGCATCGTGTTCGCCGGCTCTGCGCCGTCCACCATGCAGGCGCTGTTCAGCGAGCAGAGCCAGCCATTCTTCGCCCAAGCGGACCTGGTGGAGATCGAGCCGCTCGCCGACGACGCCATTGTTCACATCATCGAAGACGGCTTCGAGGCCACGGGGCGTGGCACCGGCGGCATCACCAGCCGCATTGCTCAATTCGCCCAAGGGCATCCCCAGAGGGCCATGCAACTTGCCGACGCCCTGTGGCGCCACGTCGACGAAGGCGCTACCGCCAGTCCGCCGGCATGGGAGGCAGCTCTTGCCGATGTGCGCAGGCACGTCGATGCCGGCTCTGATCGCATCTTCAGCCTGCTGCCCCCCGGCCAGCAGAAAGTGCTGCGGGCAGTGGCCGCCGAAGGGACCGTTTATGGCACAACGGCATCGCTGCTGGACCTGCCCGCCGGCACCGCCCGAGACGCCGCCGACAAGCTCGTCGGCAACGGCATCCTGCACCGGCGCCCTCAGCAACTCGCCCTCGTCGACCCCCTGCTCGCCGACTGGCTGCGCCGCCGCTTCGCCATCTGAGCCAACGCGAACCGGGCGGTGACCCCTTGGGCCGCAGGCACCCTGCTCATCCGGGCGAGTTGGTCAGGTGAGGGTGCACCCGATGGCATAGGCGGCATGCGGCCAGCCATCCAGCCCGAAGACCTCCAGCGTTTCTTCGTTCAGCAGGAAAGTGAACTCTGGGCTTGCTTCCTCGCATGATTTCTTGGCTGTCGGGGCAAGTACCCCGCAGTCGATGCCTCCCTGCCAGATGCACGCCTTTACGAGATCCCGATACGTCTCGTTGATCTCGTCTTCGATCTCGATCAGGCTGACCAGCGCACCGAGGCCGTCAATCCCCCGATCTTCGCTACACGTGTCACGTGCAGCTTGCACTCTCGGTGTGTTTTGCTCCAAGAGCAGTCCAAGGGATTCATACGCAGACATGGCTTGCGCTACGCCGATGGTTTCCGATGCCAGCGCAGATCGCCCGTCAAGCGCAGCCTGTTCTACTGCAGCCAAGTAGCTCTGATACCACGCGAGTGCTGGCTCGCATCCCTTGGGGGCTGGTTCCACTTGAGGGAGCAACATGGGTTCGGTGTAGTCGTCGTAGCGAGGCCCTGTGTTGCCGCACGGCCATCGTGGCATCTCGTTTGGCTCACCGTCCTCGTTGGCTCGTACCAGCACATGCGGTTCGCTGCGCTCGCACAGCCGCCAACCGTCCTCCTCCGTCGTGACCACGTAGCAGCGGTAGAACCCCCCAATAGGCAACAGCTCGGTGTGCCCATCACGTGATTCACATTCAACTTGTGCTTGCTCCACGGCATCTGACGATGCGCAACCGCTGCACACAGCGACGATGAGCGCGGCGGCCAATGATGGGAGTCTCCCGAGGCGCACGGTGGGAGTATGCCGGTCATGCGCTCGCGCGGTCGGCCGCCCTTCCGTTGACCGGTTTGGTGGATAATGCGGGCGTGGTTCCCGCGGTGTGACGGTTGTGGGCTTCGTATTCGTCCGACACAACGTGTTCGACGTTCCTCGCAGTTCACATCGGGCGCCGCTGCACTTCCGACAGCTCTCCAATGCGTGGTCTCGAGTGAGATGAGATCATGCCAATCATGAGCGTCGGTGGATTCAACCCGGTGCGCGGTCGAACAGCAGATGTGCCAACTGCCCGGCTGAATTCGCCTGGTGGCGGCGCAACGCCAATTCGGTTCTCGTGGCCAGTAGTCGTCGTGACGGCCACTGCGCTATTCATTGCGGGCTGTTTTGCGAATGCGGCCGACGGCGTTGATGAACGATCATTGGATGCTGGGTCGGTCGCATCGCCCGATCCGAATCTGAGCGGCGTCAGTGGGACGGGCTTCACGGCGATCACCGCCGGTGACAACCACACTTGCGGCTTGCGTCCCAGCGGCGACATCGCCTGCTGGGGCCGAAATGACTCCGATCAGGCATCCCCGTACTTCGGCGCATTCCACTCGGTAGCTGCGGGTGGTGACCAAACCTGTGGGCTGCGACCCTCTGGAGAGGCCTAGTGCTGGGGCTATGACATGGCGGACACCCCTTTCTCGGGCGTCTTCACGGCAGTCTCGTCAAAGAACGCAGGCGACATCTGGTTCGCGTGCGGTCTTCGCCCCAGCGGAAACGTCGAATGCTGGCATGGTGCCGGCGAGACTTCGTTTCACGACCGCCGGCAACCTGAGATGTTCGAAACCGTGCCCTCTGGAGCGTTTGCCGAGGTTGTCGTCAGCGAAACTCAGGTGTGCGGTCTTCGGCCCACCGGCATCGCAGTCTGTTGGCCCAGCCACCGCAGCGAGCGGAATCCTCCGCCTGCTGGCGAGCTTGCAAACCTTTCGGCAGGCAGCTACCACACCTGCGGATTACGCCCGAGCGGTGAAGCCGTGTGCTGGAATAGCGGCCTCGGCTTCAACCAAGACGCCCCACCGTCGCCGCCACTAGGTGAGTTCACGGCGATTGCTGTTGGCGGCGCCCACACGTGTGGACTGCGTCCCGGCGGTGAAGCAGTCTGTTGGGGCAGCGATGGGTATGGTCAGGCGTCTCCGCCGCCGGGTGAGTTCACGGAGATTGCTGCGGGCAGCGCGCACACATGCGGGTTGCGGCCCAATGGCGAGGCGGCTTGTTGGGGAAGCAATGAGTACGGGCAGGCTTCAGTACCGTCGTGAGACATTCGTCGACACCGACCCTTGGCGATAGCCAACCGACGCTCGCCCGTGCGTCGAGGAGAACGCGATTAGACGTGGTTCGATTCGCGGCGGGACCGCTGCGGTGAGGTCAGACAGGGCAAGTAGTCGCGGGGCCAACCATTGGCGTTGCGCGTTGACGCTCGTTCATGATGGTGGCCGTTGGACGGTGATTGCCGCTCAATCCGAACAGTCGACAGGCTCAGCGGTCGATCCTGTGTCCGAGGTCCAGCATGCCGTGGGTCAATTGTGGCCATCGCTGCTTGTGGACTGGGCGAGCTTCGGGTCAGACCTGTCCGAGAGGCCGAGCCCCGTTGATGCAGATGTGCTCTCCGACATCGGGGCCGTAGGCCACATTATCGCTGAGAGAGTGCGTCGTCGGCTTCGCTGCGATAGGTGCGGAGAGCCGCTGGATCCCTTGAAGCAGGTCTGGCCATCGCGGGCCCGTAACTCGCATTGGGGCGCCGTGCGCCGGGATCGCTGCGATGCATGCGGGGTTTTCGTGGACCCGCTAGCGGAGACGCTGTTCTGGCGACCGGGCAGCCAGCATCGGCACCGCCAGCGCTGCATGTTCACACTTGACCACAATGGCGTTCGCTGGACTGTGAACGTAGCTGAGTCCAATGGCGATTGGCCGAGCGATCCGCTCCGGGATCTGCGCATCGCGGTCGACCGTTGGTGGCCCTCGCTGCAGGTGGACTGGGAGAGCCTTGGACCGCTATCTGGCGGATGGCCAAGCGAAACACCTGCCGAGACCGACGTAGTCGTCCAGGGTCGTCAGAGCGGTGGCCGCGTCTATGACGGCCGCGTCATTGGCAAGGTCCTCGTCGGCTCACTATGAGCGCCGCGCCGACATCTGGGACGAGTACCGCGCCTCCGTGCAGGCTGAGCGTATGCGCCTTGTGATGGCGGACCGCAGCAGTTGGCCAGTGTTCACGGTGCCCGCAAGAGGTTCGGACAGAGTTCGTCGACGGTGATTCCGGCGTTCGACAACGCAGCGTGATGCTGGCTGTAGTCGGAATCGACGGCGTTCAAGATTCGATTCGGCTTTGGTCCCGCGACGGCGACGGCAACGAACACACGGTCGTCCGGGTCGAATGACCTGAGTGCTTGATCGCTGGGGAACTCGATGTAGCGACGGCCGGAATGAGGTGTGAGGCTGACGCTCGCCAGCATCGCGGCGTTCTGGTGCGCCCAGCGAAAGAACTGGTCGCCTACCCCCGGCTGTCCCGAATAGTTGCAGTGCCTCCGATACTCGTCGAGGATCTCGCCGCCTGCGTCGAGCAGGAGCCTGCGCCGATCCTTGATGTCAGTGAGCGCATCGATTGCGGTGAGCCTGCAAGCGCTGTCTGGCTCGGCGTTGGCCTGCGCATTCGCACCGTTTGCCACCACCAGCACATTGGTGTCGACGATGGATGCGGTCACGCCTCCGTCTCGGCGCGGTGTCGAAGCCCTGCCGACACGATTGCCGCGGTCTCGCCCATCGCGTCGCCGAAGAAGTCCTCGGGCCAGTTGGCGATGGAGCCGCACTTGTCGAGCTGCAGTTGCGAGATGCTCGATTCCTTGCCATCGTTCTCGCAGAAGTAGAGCGCCACGCCCTCGGGCGCGATCTCTTGCTCTGCGACGCGGCGTTGCAGCCGCATCAGCATGTGCTCGCTATGGCTCTCAAAGATGACCTGAAGGTTCCGCGCCCTCGTCACGTCAACGAGCACATCTGCGAGTTGGGATTGAACTCGCGGGTGCAAGTGCATCTCAGGCTGCTCGAGCAACAGCGTGGAACCCTCGGGCACATACGCGAGCAGGACCAGCAGCGGCAGCAGCTGCGACACGCCAAAGCCCACATCCACCAAATCGACCGGAACTGAGCTGTGCGCCAGCTGTACTTTCACCCGGTAGAGCTCGGAGCTCTCCGAAGCTCGCTCGACGCTGAACTCAGTGACCAGCCCAAGGTCGCGCAGCATCCGCGCTACGTGCTCTTCAACCGACACGCGTTCCTTGGGAGCGCCGTCGGCGGCCAGCGCCACGGCGTTGTTTCGACCACGGTCCCGAGATGCCAGCAGCGCATCGACGGCCAGTTCTCCATTTCGACCGACATCGGCTGGTTCTGTGCCCTGCCATGCGTAACGGCGCCGACCACCCTCTCGCCGCGGGCCGAGGTAGAAGAGGCGTTGCTCAAACTGATGTTCGAGTTCCAATTGCAGGTCGCGAAGGAATTCTGCATTCTCGTACTGGCCGAGGAGTTCATTCGGAAAGCCGTAGCAATGGATCGGTGCCGGAATCCGCGATTGCCCTCCTACCCGAGGCATTAGGAAGTTCCTTCCATCCTTGAGCGTTGCCGCGAGTTGAAGTTCAGCGCCGATTCTTTCGCTCGATAACTCAACTTCAAATCGATCGGACGCGTACGCGAGGTGGAGCAACGATGCGCTCTGCCACAGCAGATATATGCCCGCGCTGAATGCCAGCGAAGGTAACGGGATTAGGAAGTCGTCCGTCTCAGGAATATGGATCGACCGCGACCGTTCTGGCGTCCAGCAAAAGCCGAATCTAACCGACTGCAAGTTCGCGTGTCCAAATCCGAGGTTGTTCCACCCGCCCACCGAAACCAGAGCGTTCGAATCGCCTCCGAGATCGAGGAGCTTGCTCGTGTCTGGTGACTGAACGGTTTGCTTGAGCAGGAGGAACAACTGCAGCAGGCTGGTCTTGCCGGAGCTGTTGGCGCCGAAGAAGCCTGTGATCGGCGCGAGGGCGATGTCGTCGGTCGCTCGCCAAGCCTTGTAGTTGCTCGCGCTGAAGCTCGTGAACATGGGGCTGGTCTCTCGTCGCGAGCGCTCTGTTGCGCTCGTCAAATGGTACTGGCGACGGTGAGAGGGGCCGGGGTCAGCGGTTGCGGCGTTGGTAGCGCGTCCGCCGCAGCATCTTGCGGTGCTTCTTCTTGCGCATCCGCTTGCGGCGCTTCTTGACCAACGATCCCATGGAGAGCCGAACGCTAGCGCCTCCGAGGGGCCCTGCCACGAGCGAAATTCGTGACGACGGGGTTGAAGCGGGTCGCTACCCTCGATCCACAGGCAACCCGCCTGCCGTGACAGGCGCTATCGGGGATCGTTCAATTGGTAGGACATCGGGTTTTGGTCCCGGCAATGGAGGTTCGAGTCCTCCTCCCCGAACCCCACGTCTCATACGGTGAGTCAGCACCGCGCTGCCAGACTCCACGACCGCAGGCCCGATGACGTCCCCGTGCGCGGCCATCGTGCTGGCAGCCGGCGCCGGTACCCGCATGGGCTCAGACCTCCCGAAACCGCTCCACCCGATCGGGGGCCGCGCCATGGTGTTGCGCGTGCTCGACGCCCTGGCCGGCGTGGGCGCGGAGCCGGTCGTGGTGGTGGTCGGGCACGGCGCAGCCCAGGTCCGCGAAGCAGTCGGAGCTGGGGCCCCTCACACCGACCAACTCATGTTCGCGACCCAGCCTGCCCAGCTCGGCACCGGCGACGCGGCACGCGTGGGGCTGTCGGCGCTGGACACGCATCCGGGGGCCAGCGATGTCCTGGTCGTGCCCGGCGACACGCCCTTGCTACGAGCCAAGACACTGAGCCGCGTCGTCGCTGAACGTCGCCGTGCCGGTGCCGCCGCCAGCTTGTTGACGGCTCAGGTCGGCGACCCCACCGGCTACGGGCGCATCGTGCGTGATGCGGCCGGCCTGACCGTCGTCGAGCAACGTGATGCGACTCCATCAGTGGCGCAGATCAACGAGATCAATGCGGGCGTGTACTGCTTCGACGCGGCCAAGCTGCGCCACGTGCTGCCGCAGCTGCGCCCGGCGAACGCCGGCTCCGAGTACTACCTCACCGACGCCATCGGCCTGCTCGCCCGCAGCGGCGAGGTGATCACCGCAGTGGCTCTCGAAGACGTCTCCGAGGCGATGGGCGTGAACGATGCCGACCAGCTAGCGGCCTGCGAAGCTGTGCTGGCCGCGCGCGCGGGCCGGTCGGCACCGATGCCATAGCCGGGGAGATGGCATGGCTGCGGAGGACCCAGGACTCGACCGCACGGTGAGAGACTCCGGGGTTCAGGCGAAGCAGCTGGGTAGTCTCGAATTGTCGCCGGACTGCTGAACATGCCGCCAAAACCCATTGCCGAGCGTTCCGCCCAGCCCTCAGCGAGTGCTGCTTCGAGCGCGTCTGCGTCAAGCACGGCGCCCAGAGGACTGCTGCGAAAGGAACACGCAATGGAGCTGGTCACCAAGAAGCGCCTGCACCTGTTCAGCGGCAGGGCGAATCCGGAATTGGCCACCGAGATTGCCGAGCAGCTCGGCGTGGAGCTCGGTGACCCCGGGCTCATCGACTTCGCCAACGGCGAGATCAAGTGCAAGTTCGCCGAGTCGATCCGCGGCGGCGACGTGTTCATCATCCAGAGCCATGCCGCCTGCGAGACCATGAGCCCCAACGACGCGATCATGGAGCAGCTCATCATGGTCGACGCCGCCCGGCGTGCATCGGCCAAGCGCATCACCGCAGTGGCACCTCTGTACGGCTATGCCCGCCAGGATCGCAAGGCGGCCGGCCGTGAGCCGATCACCGCACGCCTGCTGGCCGACCTGTTCACCGTCGCGGGGGCCGAGCGCCTGGTGTCGATCGATCTGCACAGCGGCCAGATCCAGGGTTTCTTCGACGGCCCGGTGGATCATCTGACGGCCGCGCCGGTGCTCATCGACTACCTGTCCGGCGTCATGGGGCCCGACTCGGTGATCGTGTCGCCTGACACCGGACGGGTGAAGGTGGCTGAGCGCTACGCGACCCGGCTGGGCTGTGACGTCGCCTCGATCTACAAGCGCCGTGCCACCGACAACGCCAACGAGTCTGAGGCGCTCGGCATCATGGGCGAGGTGGCGGGCCGCACCTGCGTGATCATCGACGACATGATCGACACGGCAGGCACCATCTGCTCGGCCACCGAGACGCTGGTCGCCAACGGTGCCGCCGACGTGATGTGCGCCAGCACGCACGGCCTGTTCTCCGAGCCGGCGGTGGACCGTCTGAAGAACTCCTCGCTGAGCCAGGTCATCGTCACCAACACGGTGCCGATCCCCAGCTCAAAGCAGTTCGACAAGCTGGTGGTGCTGAGCGTCGCCGGCGTCTTCGCCGACGCCCTGGAGTCGGTGTTCGAGGACGCCTCGGTGTCGGAGATCTTCGACGGCCAGAACCTGTTCTGAAGCGGTTGCCCGGGGCGTCCGCAGTCTGAACTCGTAGGCTGTCTCGTCGCTATCGACTAGGCGCCCAGTGCTCGAAGGGGCCAGCATGGAACAGCTGAAGCTCATCGCCGAGAATCGTCACGCAACCGGCTCGGGTGCGTCGCGGCGTCTGCGCGCCGAAGACAAGATCCCTGCAGTGATGTACGGCCACGGCAGCGAACCGGTGTCGATCACGCTGGACCGGCTGCGGTTTCGGGCTGCACTGAACGCAGCGGGCCCGAACGCGATCATCACCCTCGAGGTCGAGGGCAAGAACCACCTCACCATCGTCAAGGACATGCAACGCGACACGATCGCCAACCGCGTTACGCATGTCGATTTCCTGCTGATCTCGCTCGACGAGCGCCTCGTGGTGGATGTGCCAATCCGGTTGGTCGGCGAGGCGGCGCAGGCGGGCCGCGAAGGCGCGGTGGTGCAGCAGCAGCTCATGTCGCTGCATGTTGAATCACCCGCCGGGGTGATCCCCCCCGCGTTCGACGTCGACGTGGAGTCGCTCTCGCTGGACAACCCCATCCGTGTCAGCGATCTCACGCTGCCAGACGGCATGGAGAGCTTGCTCGAGAGCGACACGCTGGTAGCGATCGCCCAGCGGACGCGGGCTGCAGTCGCCGCCGAGCAGGTCGACGAAGAAGGCGAGCTGGCCGACGCCGACACCCTCGACGACGCCGCCGCCGACGAGGGCTGAACGACCCGGTGTCCGTGTTCCGCCGGGCGGCCGCGCGGCGGGGAACAGCCGCAGACTGGCTCGTGGTGGGTCTCGGCAATCCCGGTGAGCGCTATGCCGGAAGCCGTCACAACGTCGGGGCAGAGGCCACCGAACGCTGGGCATCGAAGCTGCGGTGCGACTTTGCTGTGCAGCGGCGCGAGCACGCCAGCGTGGCACAGGCAACGGTCGGCGAGCGTCGCATCACGCTCGCGTGCCCGACCACCTTCATGAACGAGAGCGGCCGCAGCGTGGGCGTGCTGGTCAAGCGCTATGGCATCGTCGAGCCGTCGCGACTCGTCGTCGTCCACGACGAGCTCGACCTCGAGCCCGGCCAGGTGCGGCTCAAGTCGGGCGGCGGGATTGCCGGTCACAACGGCTTGGCCTCGATCGCCAATCAGCTAGGCACCCGCGACTTCGCACGGCTGCGCATCGGCATCGGCAAGCCGCCCCGGCCGGAAGCAGGCAAGAAGTGGGTGCTGCAACGACCGAGGGGTCACGAGGAGCCGCTAATCGACACAGCAGTGGACCTCGCAGTCGCGGGGCTCGAGGTGCTGGTGCACGACGGCATCGAGGCGGCCATGACCGTCACGAATGCTCGCCGGCGGCGAACCGAACCCCGGGCGCAGTGAGCCCGATGAGCGACGCGCCGCTGCGGGCGCTCGCCGAGCGCCTCGGCAACGACCACGGTTTCGTGTCGATGCTGGGCCGGTCGTCCGGCTCGATTGCCGTCGCCGAGGGAGCCCGACCGTTCCTCGTCGCCGGCTTGGCGACACTGGGATCGCGCGCACCGATCCTTGTGGTCACCGCCACCGCCAACGAGGCTGAGCGCTATGCCAGCGACCTCGGCACCTGGCTGGGGGAGGGGCAGGTAGCGCTGTTCGCTGCCTGGGAGACGCTGCCGTTCGAGCGCGTGAGCCCCGCAACCGAGACGATGGGTGGCCGGCTGGCGGTGCTGGAGGCGCTGCGAGCCACGGCTGCGGGACCTGCGTCGGCAACCGATCCTGGATCCTCGGCTGCGCCGCTGGCGCGAGACGAGACTCCCGCAGCCGACGGTACGCCTGATCTGCGGCCGAGGGCCGAGGTGATCGTGGCGCCGATCCGGGCGCTGCTGCAGCGGCTGAGCCCGAACGCGGTGAGCGATGCGGCGGCATCGCTGCTCGTCGCCCACGGCGACCGGTGCGACTTGGGCGAGCTGGTGTCGCAGCTGGTGGCATGGGGCTACCGGCGGGAGCACCAGGTGGAGCATCGCGGCGAGGTTGCAGTGCGCGGCGGGATCGTGGACGTTTTCTGTCCGACGGCCGACGCGCCCGTGCGCATCGATCTGTGGGGCGACGAGGTGGATCGCCTCACGCAGTTCTCGGTTGCCGATCAGCGTTCGGTGGCGGAGTTGGCGCAGACGCAGATCTATCCGGCACGGGAGATGCGGCCCGACGCCGCCATGCGAGAACGGGCCGCAGCACTGGCCGTCAGCGAGCCGTGGTGCGCCGAGCACATGGAGCGTCTCAGCAGGGGCGAGCTCTTCGACGGGATGGAGTCGTGGCTGCCCTGGCTCGCCGCAGACGAGATCGTGCTGCCGGACCTGCTCGGGCCTGACTCGCTGGTGCTGCTCTGCGAACCGCGGCGGCTCGCAGATCGCGCTGCCGACATCAAGGCGGAGACCGACGATCTCACCCAGTCGCTGGCAGTGACGTGGGGTGTGCGACGCCTTGGCGACGGTGCCAAACAGCCTGCCGGCGCCCGTGACGGGAGCGAGGACGATGCCGCAGGCTTGTTCCCGCGGTTGCACGTTGCGTTCGACCGGCTGCTGGCGCGCTGCTCCGCAGCCGTGTGGTCGGTGGACTCCACGGCGGCGCCAGCGGCGGACGGCAGCCCCGGGCCGCATGTCGCCACCGAGTCCTGGGTGCCCGCTGCGGGCGATTCGGCACGACTGGTGACCCAGCTGCGCCGCCTGGTGCTAGGCGCCGCACCGACTGAGGTGACAGCGGCGGAACAACGAGTCACATCGCAAGCGGCGCCGCTCGGCGTGACTGCAGCGGAGCGATCCGCTGCGCGGGCGCCAGGGGGCGCCGCCGGTTCAGCGGCCGAGCAACCCATCGTGGTCGTGGCCGCCGAGGGCGACGGCTCGGCTGTCCGGCTTGCCGACGCGCTGAGCGCGGAGGAAGTGCCGCTGCGCCTGCATCGGGCGACCGGCGGCTTCGCGCCCGCGCCTGGGGGCCACGTGCTGGTCGCGCCCCTCGAGCACGGCTTCATCGCTCCTGCAGCCGGGGTGGCGGTGCTGCCGGAGGCGGAGTTCACCGGCCGGCGCCGTGTCCACCGCGCAGCCCGACGGCGGACGGGTGTAGCGCCGTCATTCGAAGACATGAACGTCGGCGATTTCGTCGTCCATCACCATCACGGCATCGCCCGCTACGCGGGACTCGTCCGGCGAGCCTTCGGCGACGACGAGCGCGATTACCTCGAGCTGGAGTTCCGCGGGACCGACCGGCTCTACCTGCCCACCGAGCAGATCGACTTCATCCGCCCGTACATCGGCGGGGAAACGCCCCGGCTCAGCCGCATGGGCGGCAGCGATTTCCAGCGCCAGAAAGCCAAGGTGCGCGCTGCCGTGGCTGAGATCGCCCAGGAGTTGGTGGTGCTGTACCAGCGACGCATCACCACAGCGGGCAACGCCTACGACCCTGACGGCGGGGGCATGGCCGAACTGGCCGACAGCTTCGCCTACACGCCCACACCCGATCAGCGCCGCACGATCGACGAGGTGCTGGCGGACATGGCCGAGCCCACGCCGATGGATCGGCTCGTGGTGGGAGATGTGGGATTCGGCAAGACGGAGGTGGCGGTGCGAGCGGCATTCTGCGCTGTCAGCGCGGGCAAGCAGGCGGGGATCCTGGTGCCCACCACACTGCTGGCCCAGCAGCACCACCAGACGTTCGCCGAGCGCTTTGCCGATCACCCGGTGCGTGTGGAGGTGCTCAGCCGGTTCCTCACGCCCGCCGAGCAGCGCGCAGTGGTGGCTGGCGTGGCCGACGGCACCGTCGATGTGGTGATTGGCACGCACCGGCTGCTGTTGGGCGACGTGAAGTTCAACGACCTGGGCCTGCTGGTGGTCGACGAGGAGCAGCGATTCGGCGTGAGTCACAAGGAGGCGATCAAGCACCTGCGTGCCGAGGTGGACGTGCTGACGCTGAGCGCCACGCCCATCCCCCGGACGCTCGAAATGGCACTCACCGGCATCCGGGATCTGTCGCTGCTGCAGACGCCCCCGGCCGAGCGCCAGCCCATCCTCACCCATGTCGGCCCCTACGACGAGCGCGCCGTCAGCGAGGCCATCCGCCGGGAGTTGCTGCGCGAGGGCCAGGTGTTCTTCGTGCACAACCGGGTCGCCGACATCGACACGGTGGCTGCGGGCTTGGCGGAACTGGTGCCCGAAGCGCGCATCGCCGTGGCCCACGGTCAGATGGATGAGGGCACGCTCGAGCAGGTCGTCATCGACTTCTGGGCCGGTGCATACGACGTGCTGGTCTGCACGACGATCATCGAGTCCGGCATCGACATGCCGAGCGTCAACACGCTGGTCGTGGATCGCGCCGACCTGCTCGGGCTCGGTCAGTTGCACCAGATCCGCGGACGTGTGGGCCGGTCGGGACAGCGTGCGTATGCCTACCTGTTCCACCCGGAGGGCCGGTCGCTGTCCGAGGAGGCCTACGAGCGCCTCCGCACGATCGGCGAGTCCACCGAGCTGGGCTCGGGATACCGGATCGCGATGCGCGACCTCCAGCTGCGCGGCGCGGGCAACCTGCTCAGCGGCGTGCAGTCGGGGCACGTTGCGGCCGTCGGATACGACCTCTACTGCGAACTCGTCAGCGAGGCGGTCGCGGCTTTGAACGGCGAGACGCCCGAGCGGCCGCCGGAGATCGTCATCGACCTGCCGCTGCCTGCACACCTGCCCGACGACTACCTGGCCGACGCCACCGGTCGCCTTGAGGCGTATCGCCGGCTGGGCGCCGTCACCGAGTTGTCGGAAGTTGCCGACATCGAAGCCGAGTGGATCGACCGCTACGGCCCGGTGCCGCCGCCCGCGCAGACGCTGCTGCACGTAGCGCTCCTGCGTGCGGAGTGTCACCGGCTCGGCCTGCAAACCGTGGCGTTCGCCCCCGGCCACGACGGGGGCCGGGTGCGCCTGGGGCCGCTCGAGCTGACGGCGAGCGAGGAGTTGCGCATGAATCGCATCTGCGCAGGCACGCCCTTCAGCGCAGCGAGGTACAAGGCCGACGGCGGAGCAGGCGGCGGCGAAGTGCAGCTGTCGGTGCGGGCGCTGAAGCCAGCCACGGTCGGGCACCTGTTCGCGTTCTGCCAGCAGCTGCGACCCCCGTCGGCGGATTCGTCAGCAGATGACGCCCGCGACTGAGCGGCTGCGCCGAACGGCGAAGCCGTGCCTGGCCCGTGACGGCTCGCCTGTCCGCTGAGCACCTACGCTGCCGAGATGCCCACAGCGCCGCCGAAGATTCCCGATGCCCATGCCGCCGCGGTGTCCTCGAACGACGACCGAGCGTCAGCGGGTGCAGGCAGCGCAGGGCGGCTGTGCCGCAGGCGTGTCGGTGCTGCCGTCGCGGGAATCGCTGCGCTCGCAGCACTCGTGGCGCTCGGATGCGCCGAGGACGGCGATGTCGTCACCATCCACACGGGGCTCGAGCCTGAGCCCGACGCCGAGCTCATCGCCGAGCTCGACACCGACGGCGACGGCGTGGTGTCACGGGAGGCAGCCGAGGCTGCGGCCGCAGAAGCCGAGGAGGAAGCCCGGCTGGAGGCCGAGCGCGCCGAACGCGACGCGGCGCGGGCTGCTCAGGAAGCCGCGTACCAGGAGCTGCTCTCCGACGCTGTCGCTGTAGCCGCGAGCTTCCCGGGCGGGCAGGTGCTCATCGGTGACGTACTCGCCAACATCGTCGACTCACCGGTCACGCTCATGGACGATCCGGAGAACCCGACGCACGAGGAATTCGTGTCGCGTCTCACGTCGATGATCCAGCTGCGGCTCGCCGGTGTCGCGCTGGACGAATTGGGCTTCCCTGTCGACATCGGCCTCGCTGACGCGGAGATCAATGCACAGGTGCAGGCGCACCTCGAAGGCCCCTTCGAGGAATTCGCGCAGCAGCGCGCCATCGAGGAAGATCCCAGCATCGAGCGACTGGCGACGCCTCACTGCGTGAGTGCGCTGGCCGTGTCGTCGGAGGCCGACGCCGTCGCGGCGTCCGAGCGAGTGCAGGCCGGCGAGGCGCTGGACGACGTTGCTGCCGGGGTCAACCTGCCCGGCCTCACCGGGGCCGACGGCACCATCGGCTGCGCCCTGCCCTTGGACCGATTCGGCGGCGGCGAGCTGGCGCTGGCGCTGCTCGACTTGGAGTCTGGCGAGATGACCGCGCCGCTGATGCTGCCATCCTCAGCAAGCCCGACCGGCGAGCTCTGGGTGGTGCTGCGCCTCGACTCCTTGGACACCGATGCGACCGATCTCTCATTGATCGGGCCGTTTGCAGGCCATGTGCTGACGGAGGTCATGTCGGCCTACGAGGTGAACGTCGCCCCGGCGCTCGGCGAATGGAACGCCGGCAACCTGCGGGTGTCGCTGCCGATCCTGCCGTGAGCGGAGGCCGACGCGGGAGCAGCCATGGTCGCTGATCGCGGCGCCGGCGAGGAGCCAGATCTCGGCCACCGAATGATCTCGCTTCACGAGGTCATCACCAGATTGCGCCGGGAGTGCCCGTGGGACCGGGTGCAGACGCACGCCACGCTCGCTCCGTACGCGCTCGACGAAGCCGCTGAGCTGGCCGAGGCACTGCAGGCAGCCGAAGAAGCGCTGTCCGGCCGCACGGCCGAATCGGCCACGGCGATCGAGGATCTCGTCGAGGAATTGGGCGACGTGCTGCTGCAGGTGCTGATGAATGCCGCCATCGGCGAGCAGGCGGGAACGTTCACCCTGGCCGAGGTGCTCGAGACCGTCGAGGCAAAGATGCTGCGTCGCCATCCCCACGTGTTCGAGCGCGATCCGGATGCGCCCGAGCCCAGTGATGACGAGCTGTCGGTGCAATGGGAGGCCATCAAGGCTGCCGAGCGTGAGGCCCGGTCGCAGCGCATTGCCGCCCGCGAGGCGCGCGCGAGCTAGTCAGCACCCGCCCTTCGGTACTCTCGCTATGCGTGACAGAGCGCGCGTCCACGCAGATCATCCAGGTGACCGGCCGCGAAGTCCTCGATTCCCGTGGCAATCCCACGACCGAGGCCGAGGTGCACACCGCAGACGGTGCCGTGGGCCGCGCCATCGTGCCCTCAGGTGCCTCGACGGGACAATTCGAGGCCGTCGAGTTGCGAGACGGCGGCCAGCGATATGGCGGCAAGGGGGTCGCCGTCGCCGTAGGGCATGTGAACGGCGAGATCGCCGAGGCGCTGGTAGGTCTCGATGCCGTCGATCAGCGATCGGTCGATCACACGCTGATCGAGTTGGACGCGACGATGAACAAGGCTCGCTTGGGTGCCAACGCCGTGCTGGCCGCCTCGCTGGCGACCGCACATGCGGCGGCAGACACGCTGGGGCTGCCGCTCTACCGCCACGTCGGCGGCGCCAATGCACATGTGCTGCCCACGCCGATGATGAATGTCATCAACGGCGGAGAGCACGCCGACAACAACGTGGATCTGCAGGAGTTCATGATCGTCCCGGTCGGGGCGGCTTCTTATTCCGAGGCGCTGCGGTGGGGCACCGAGACCTATCACGTGCTGAGCGGCGTTCTGCGCTCGCGCGGGCTCTCGACGGCTGTCGGCGATGAAGGCGGGTTCGCCCCCGACCTGGAGTCCAATGAGGCGGCGCTCGCGTTGCTCATCGAAGCGATCAGCGAAGCCGGCTTCGAGCCCGGCGTCGACATGGCACTCGCACTCGACGTGGCATCCACCGAGTTCCATGCCGACGGCGTGTACACGCTGGCCGGCGAGGGACGCCAGCTCGACGCTGCCGGATTTGCCGGCTATCTGGCCGACCTGTGCGAGCGCTACCCGATCTGCTCAGTCGAGGACGGCATGGCCGAGGACGACTGGGACGGCTGGTCGACGCTCGGCGACTTGGTCGGCGAACGGGTCCAGCTCGTCGGCGATGACCTCTTCGTCACGAATATCGAGCGGCTGGGGCGCGGCATTGCAGCCGGCATCGCCAACAGCGTGCTGGTGAAGGTCAACCAGATCGGCACGCTGACCGAGACGCTCGACGCCGTCGAGTTGGCAGGACGGTCCGGTTACACCGCGGTCATGTCGCACCGCTCGGGCGAGACCGAGGACACCACCATTGCCGACTTGGCTGTCGCCACCAACTGCGGGCAGATCAAGACCGGTGCGCCGGCGCGCTCCGACCGGGTGGCCAAGTACAACCGGCTGCTGCGCATCGAGGAAGAACTCGGCGAAGATGCCGCGTACCGGGGCGGCAGCTCGATCCGGGCCTCCATGAGCGCTGGACAGTGACGAGAGCTGTGGCGGGAACATCCGCAGCGCGTGCGACGGGCCGGCGATGAGCTTGGCTCACCTGCCGATCGATCGATCATGAGCACGCGCGCAGCGTCCAAACCAGACCGTCCGCGAGCAAGCGGCACCGCCCACGACGGCGACGCATCCGACACGTCGCCGCAGCGCCGACGCCGTCGGCTGCCAGCGAGGTTCGTCGGCGTGCTGATGACGGTGAGCGCAGTCTGCCTGCTGGCGGCGGTGCTGTTCCCCTGGCAGTCGCTGGCGACTCAGCGGCGCAGCATCGACCACGCCGCCGACACCCTCGAACGGCTGCAGGCGGAGACCTCCTACCTGGCCGTCCAAGTGGCCGAGGCCAAGGATCCGGTGGTGGTGGAGCGGATTGCGCGTGAGCAGCTCTCGCTGGTGCGCGAGGGCGACACCCTGTATCGACTCAATGTGGATCCTGCCGACGTGATCACGCTGCCGCCGGCATGGCCGCTGCCGGGCCTGGCCCACCTGCTCGGCGACGGCGACGGCTGACGCGTCGCGTTCCGCTCTTGTTCGCTGTCGCTCACGGGCCGCTCCGGCCCTGGCTCAGCCGCTGGCTAGTCGGTCATGATCTGCAGGGCGCGGCCGAGGATTGCGTCGCGGTGGGCGTCAGGATCCACACCGCTCTGCTCGAGCGACAGGCGGATCGTGCCCACCGCGGCTGCCGCACGGATCCGATCCTCGACATCGGGCGACGATCCGGTGAGCCAGGCAAAGAGCTTGCTGGCCTGGGCTCGCAGCCGTTGACCTGCCTCGCTCTGCTGCACATCGACATCGTTCGCCACCAGCCGGAACACGACGATGTCGTTGACCAGCACGTCGAAGTAGCGATCGAGCACTTCCCTCAAGGCTTCCGGCGTCGGCTCCAGTTCGGCCATCCTGGCGATGATCGTCTCGCCGTCGCGCTCCATCGGCGCCAAGACCGCAGCAAGCACCTCTTCCTTGCCGGTGAAGTGGTAGTAGAGCGCTGCCGGCGTGAGGCCGAGTCCCGAAGTGAGCTGCCGGATCGACGTGCCGCGGTAGCCCTGCCGGGCGAACAGGTCACGGGCCCGCAGCAGGATCGAGCCATGCGTGCCGGTGGCCGTCTCAGCACCCTCATCGACCGCGGCAACGGTGTCGGAAGTGCTTGCGCGCTGGACCGCCTCGGTCATGCCCGCAACGGCGTGTCCATAGCCACATCGCCAAACTACTGCTGCGCTTGCGGGGCGCTTGTCCTCGTGTCTGCGCGCCGTGCCTGCATGGTGCATGATGGTGGCCGCGCGGCCCGCACGGGCCGCGTCGCCGGGCGTAGGGTCCGGCTGCCGCATATCAGGCGCCCGGCTTCGCGGCCGGGCCAACGTTCGCCCGGCCGAGTGGTCGGCCGTACGATTGACCGGCCTCACGGCCGACGAGACGGGAGAGGTCATAGTGGAGATCAGCGTCACGGTGAACGGCGAGACTCGTACCGGCGATGTCGAACCGCGCACGCTGCTCGTGTACTGGCTGCGGGACGACCTGCGGCTGACAGGCACGAACATCGGCTGCGACACGTCCTCGTGCGGCGCCTGCACAGTGCATGTGAACGGCGAATCGGTGAAGTCGTGCACGATGCTGGCGGTGCAGGCCGACGGCGAAGACATCCTGACCATCGAGGGCTTGGCACCGTCGGAAGACGAGCTGCACCCGATGCAGGAGGCCTTCCGCCAGAACCACGGCCTGCAGTGCGGCTACTGCACTCCCGGCATGGTCATGGCGGCGGTATCGCTGCTCGAGGAGAATCCCGACCCGTCCGAGCGAGACGTTCGCTTGGGACTGGAAGGAAACCTGTGCCGCTGCACGGGGTATCACAACATCGTCAAGTCGGTGCTGGCCTGCGCGGCCGGCGAGACAGCGGCCTGAGGGGAGCGCAGCAATGATTCCTGCAGCATTCGATTACGTACGGGCCGGCTCCGCTGAGGAGGCCATCGCGCTGCTCGGCGAGCATGGCGACGAGGCCAAGCTGCTGGCCGGCGGCCATTCGCTGCTGCCGATGATGAAGCTGCGCTTGGCGGTGCCGAGCGTGCTCGTCGACATCGGCCGCGTCGACGACCTCAGCTACATCACTGACGGCGGCGATCACATCGCTGTCGGTGCGCTCACCCGCCACCGCGCGCTGGAGACCAGTGAGCTGCTGGCGGCCGAGTGCCCGCTTCTCGGCCATGTGGCCGGCGAGGTGGGCGATCCGCAGGTCCGCCACCGCGGCACCATCGGCGGCTCGCTGGCCCACTCCGACCCGGCATCCGACCTGCCGGCGGCAGTACTGGCGCTGGGCGGCACGCTCATTGCTCAGGGTCCCAGCGGAAGCCGTGAGATAGCTGCTGGCGATTTCTTCACCGGCTACTTCGAATCGGCGCTGGCCGACGACGAGATGCTGACCGAGATCCGGGTCCCGAAGGCCCCCGGCGCCGGCTGGAACTACCAGAAGTTCAACCGGCGGGCCCAAGACTGGGCGATCGTCGGCGCTGCTGCGGTGACCGTCAACGGCGGCACCAACGTGGCGCTCGTGAACATGGCTTCAGTGCCGCTGCGTGCCAGCGCGGTCGAGGCGGCGCTGGCAGGTGGGGCCTCGGCGGCTGATGCTGCCGAGCAGGCCGCCGAGGGCACGGACGCCCCGACCGATCTGAACGCCACGCCTGACTACCGCAAGCACCTCGCCCGGGTGCTCACCCGCCGAGCACTCGAAGCAGCCGGCGTCTCCTAGACCAAACACACGGTATGCGACGCAGCTGGCCGGCAGGGAGCTGCGTATCACGAGTTCTCACTTTTTGTTGAGTTCTCACTTTTGGGTTTGTTGTCACACAGGGACGACGAATGCGAGCGTGCTGGTCAAGGCGGATTTCGCCGACTGTCCGTCGAGCCGTAAGCGTCACTTGGTTGCTCGTGTTGTTGCCAGTTGGCTGCTCAGGCGCGCCGGAAGCCGGCTCTCAGGCTCGGGCCTCGGTGGCCAGTTCGAGCCAGGTCACCGCTGGAGCGTCGAACTCCGCGCCGGCAACTGCTCCAGAGACGAGGCTGTTCGACTTCCCGGCGGCCGTGCTGCTATTGCTGGGAGCGCAGCCAGGGACCCATCTGCCGGTAGGTGAACCTGACCCTGCCGCGCCCAGCCGATTCGATGGCGCCTGCATCGATGAGGCGTCGCCGGTAGGTCTGCGCGAAGTTCGGGGAGCGTTCGATGCGTTCTGCAATGCGGCTCATCTCCGAGTCGGCTTCGTCGAGTGACATCGCCCATAGGAATGTGCGATCCATGCTCGACAGTCCACTCCAGATCGGCTTGACGATCTGCTCGAGCACTGCGTGATCGGCTTCGATGGTGCCGGCAGTCGCGTGCGTGGCGTTGATGCGGGCGGCGGGCTCCGCCATCTCCCAGCTGTGGTATCCGAGCAGCTGAATGGTGAACGGATGACCGCCCGAAGCACTCACCAGGTGTTCGAGGGCCTCATCGTCGATGTGTCCGTGGGCTTCGCGGATCGGGAGTCTGATCGCATCCGCCGTGTCATCGTGTCCGAGCGCTTCGAGCCGGGCACGAGCACAGCGCTGGAAGAAGGTCATGCCACGATCAGCCAGCAGTGTCTCGTCTATTTCGGGCAGGGCTGCGCCGATAAAGGCGACAGGCAGCAGTTCTCGTCGCGTGACGTGCTGAATGGTGACCGCGAGTTCCGTGGCCTCGGGCAGCGACACGGCGTGCAACTCGTCGACGGTGAGCAGCAGCCCGGTCGAGTCGCATGCGAGGCGTTCCGCAAGCGACGTGAGAACGGAACGCAGGTCGATGTCGCTGCGCGCGGTGTCGGTTTGCTCGCTGGGCTCGAATCCGACGCCGACGCCCAACACCTTCACCGACGAAATTCGCCGGGGCGATGCACCGTCGACGGCTTCGCGGAGATGTCGGTGGGCTGCGTTGGTGATGAGACGGCACAGGTCGCGCACCGACGCCGACATCGAGATCACGCGCCAGCCGAGTCGCAGTGCCGCATCCTCGGCTTCGTTCAGCAGCACGGTCTTGCCCGAGCCGCGTACCCCGGTGATCAGCATGGTGTAGTCGGGATGCTGCGGACCCCGTTCGAAGGCGCGCCCAAAGCGGGCGACCACATCGTCGCGGCCCGCCAGTGTCGGCGGCGTCGTCCCGAATGTCGGCAGGAAGGGGTTGTCAGCCGCCGCAGCCGTCATGATTCTGTGAGGCTATCACTTTTTGTTAAGTTCTCACTTTTAGGTTTGTTGTCACGTTCGGGCGGGGAGGTCAGTCCAGCAGGCCGGTGGCTTGGCCGCCGTCGATGAGCAGGCCGGTGCCGGTGATGAACTTGGCTTGCTCGCTGCAGAGGAATGCCACTGCGGCGCCGAAGTCGTCGGATTCGCCGCAGATGCCCATCGGGTTGCTCTGGCCTGCCTGCTCGCGTTCCATCATCTTCGCGACCCGGTCGGTCCAATGGGTGCCCGGCTGGGCAGAGTTCACGGTCACGCCATCGCCGGCGACCTCGCGGGCGGTGATCTTGAGGAAGCTGGTCAACCCGGCGCGAGCGACCGAGCTGGCGAGCAGGAACGGGATCGGCTGCTTCACGCCGACGCTGGTGATGGCGCACACCCGGCCCCAGCCGCGCTCGCGCATCGGCGGGACGGCCACCCGGCACATCTCGATCATGGCCTTGCAGTTCATGTCGAAGGCCATCTGGTAGGCGTCGATCTCGGTGCTCTCGAACATGCCCGGCGGGGGACCCCCGGCGTTGGTGACCAGGATGTCCACCGAGCCCAGGCCTTCGATGGCTTGCTCCACGAAGCTGCGTCCGTCGGCTGGGTCGCTCAAGTCGGCGGTGATGGTCAGCACCTCGCCGTCGATCTCCGCTGCGGCTGCAGCCAGACGGTCTGGATCCCGGCCGCAGATGGCCACCCGCACGCCGTCGGCGGCCAGCGCCTTTGCCGAGCCCAGTCCCAGCCCGGCCGACCCCGCCGCGACGGCTGCAGTGCGTCCCGCGATTCCCAAGTCCATCGTCGATCCCCTTCTCTCAGCCGACACGCCCACAAGGCGAGTCTGTCCGTGGCCGTGCCGAACCGTAGCCAACGCCCGCTGCCGCCGTTGTTGTCGCCGTCGCCGACAGGCCAGCGCGTGTGATGTCGTCGATGACAGCTTCGATCAGCTGTGGATCTCCGTCATTGAGCGCTGCGGCGAGATACGCCTCGGCATCGCGTGAATCGATGAGGTACTCAACGGGGTCCCAAGGGCGAATCGCTATCTCGTCCATGCCGATTCAGCGTAGGGAACGAGGACGGTCCTCATGGACTGCTGCCAAACGCTGAGCGTCGTAGCATCGAAGCGTGAGCGTGACTGCCGCGCCGCCGACGCACGACGAGCTTGTGGCACAGATGACTGGGGGAATGACCCGGCCGGACCTGCCTCGGTTCGAGGGGTCGGACCGCCTGCGTCCTGACGGCCGGCCCAAGCCCGCGTTCCGGGCGGAACTGCGTCGCATTCCCAACTTCATCAATGCGATCGAGGTCGTTGCCACGCTGGCGGCGCCGGTGGCGGTCGTCGCCGCGGTGATTGCCATCGGGCACTGGCTTGCTGTGGTCGCGGCGGTGCCGGTCATCGGCACGCTGCAGCTCCGGTGGTTCATCCTCCATCACGAAGCCGCCCACCGTTTGCTGTTCTCGAACCGCTGGCTCAACGATCGCATCGGCATCAACCTGCTGGGCTGGCTCCCGCTGGGCACCGGCTCGCACTTCTACCGCCGGGGCCACGCGAACCACCATCGCGACGAGTTCGGTCCCAAAGAGCCCGACTTCCTGCTGTATTCCTTCTACCCAATCTCGGCAAAGTCGCTGAGCCGAAAGCTCGTGCGCGACCTCGTTGGCGTATCGGCGTGGCGCATCACCAAACCTCGCTTTACCGGGCTCGTGAAGCTCAAATATGTGCCGCTCAGCCTGCGTTTCTTCGCCGGGCAGGCAATCGTGTTCGGCCTGTTCTGGCTCGCGGGCCATCCGTGGCTGTACCTGCTGCTGTGGGCGCTGCCGTGGTTCACCTGGTATCAGATCATCAACCGGCTGCGGGCCATTGCCGAGCACGGCGGCATGACGCGTACCCCCGACCGTCGAAACACGACGCATCACATTCGCCAGAGCTGGCTGGCCCAAGTGCTGTTCGTGCCGTACCACGTCGGCTACCACTTGGCTCACCATGTCGATTCGGGCGTGCCGGCCCGGAACTTGAAGCGGCTGCAGCGGGCGCTGGAAGAGGATGGCTACCTGCCGGCTGACGCGTCGTGGCCGACGTACCGCTCGCTCTGGCGGGCGCTCGCCGCAGGGTCACCCGAGCCCGCGGCGCAGCAGTCCTGAAGCGCTGGCCGGGACTCGCCGACGGGCCGGGGCCGCCGTCGAATACGTTTCGGGGCTATGTCGCGACTGAAATCCACTCAGCTCGGTTCGAACTGCGGTCTCCAGGTGTCGGAGCTCTGCTTGGGAACCATGAACTTCGGCGTGCCTGGGCGGGGCCACCAGGGCGACTGGACCCTGGGCGTCGAGGAGGCCCGCCCCATCTTTGAGGCCGCCATCGAGCGCGGCCTGTACTACTTCGACTGCGCCGACATCTACGGGGTGGGTGCGTCCGAAGAGGTGGTGGGACAGATCCTGCGCGAGCTGCTGCCGCGCGAGAAGTACGTGCTGACCACCAAGGTCTCGATGCCCATGGGGCGCAACCCCAACGAGGGCGGCCTGAGCCGCAAGCACATCAGGGAGGGGGTCGACAATTCGCTGCGCCGTCTCGGCGTCGACTACGTGGACCAGCTCATCATCCACCGCCACCCGCACGGCATCCCCGGCAGCGCGCAGACGCCCATTGCCGAGTCGCTGGAAGCGCTGCACGATGTCGTCGAGGCGGGCAAGGCGCTGTACCTCGGCGGCTCGTCGATGTTCGCCTGGCAATTCGCCGAACTGCAGCTCACTGCCGAGATGCGCGGCTTCACCAAATTCGTGTCGATGCAGAATCACTACAACCTCATCTACCGCGAAGAAGAGCGGGAGATGAACCCGTACTGCGCCAGCACCGGGGTGGCGCTCACGCCGTGGTCGCCGCTGGCGCGGGGCATTCTCACCGGCTCCTACCAGGGCAGCCTCGACGCCGGCACCACCGATCGCTCCAAGGGCCAGGACCGTGCCCGCACTGAAAGCCTCTACCTGGGCGAGCGCGACTTCGACATTGCTGCGCGGGTGTCGGAAGTGGCCGAGCGACTCGATGTGCGCCCCGCCCAGATCGCCTTGGCATGGCTCACCAACAAGCCCGAGATCACCGCCCCCGTGGTCGGCGTGTCCAAGATCAGCCAGCTCGACCAGCTCGTCGAAGCCACCACCATCGAGCTCAGCGCCGACGACACGGCCTACCTGGAAGAGCTCTACAAGCCCGTCGAGAACCTGCTCTCACTCGGCACCAGTTGATCGGGATGATGGCGGCGGGGTCCCCATGACGGTGCTTGTCACAGGCGGGGCCGGCTACATCGGATCAGTCGTGGTCGACGCCCTCGTCGAGCGCGGCGAGAGCGTCCTCGTCGTCGACAATCTGACTCGCTCGGTGCAGCCGGAATTCTCCTCGGGTGTGTCCTTCGAGACCGCAGATATCTGCGACACGGGGCACATCGGGCAGCTCATCGACGACCATGGCGTCGATGCGTGCATCCATCTCGCTGGCCTGATCTCTGTGGCCGAGTCAGTCCATGACCCGGGCGCCTATGTCGAGAACAACATCGTCGGCTCGGCCCGGCTGTTCGAGGCCCTCGCCGATCACCACGTCCGCAACGTGGTGTTCTCCTCGTCAGCAGCGGTGTACGGCAACGCCTCGTCGGTGCCGATCAGCGAGGATGCGCCGCTGCAGCCAACCAGCCCGTACGGCTGGACGAAGATGGTGGTCGAGCAGATGTTGGCTGCGTACGACTCAGCCAGCGGGTTGCGCTCAGTCTCGCTGCGGTATTTCAACGCCGCGGGTGCGACCTCCCGCCGGATGGAACGCCACGTACCAGAGACGCACCTGGTGCCTCTCGCGATACGCGCAGCAACGAATCCAGGCGCGCCACTGAAGCTGTTCGGCACCGACTATCCCACCCCTGACGGCACCGCCGTGCGCGATTACATCCACATATCCGATCTGGCTCGAGCGCATCTTCTGGCGCTCGGCTACCTGCGCGATGGCGGCGACACGACGGTCCTGAACCTCGGAGCGGGCCGAGGTCATTCGGTGCTGGAAGTGATCGCTGCAGTCGAGCACGGGCTCGGCCGGGCAGTGCCCTATGAGGCCGGGCCTCGCCGTGCCGGCGATCCCGCTGAGCTGGTTGCCTCGCCGCAGCGAGCCTGCCGTGTGCTCAAGTGGGAGCCGTCGCAGTCGACCTTGGAAGAGATCGTGGCCTCGGTGGCAGCCCACGCCCACTGAGCCGGCAGGGTCGCCGCCGGCTTCACTCGTCGTGGCCGATGAGCGAAGCGCCCGCCGCTGGCTGCGACAGCCAGATATCTGCGTCGAGCCCACTGGCAGCCCGGTACCGGTCGCGCACAGTGCGTGTGAAGGCTTCTGCCTCCTCAGCGTCCACGAGCGCCACAGCGCAGCCGGCGAAGCCGCCGCCGGTCATGCGAGCGCCCCGGCAGCCGGGGCTGGACTGTGCGATCCCCGCCATGGCATCGAGCGCGGGGCCCGAGACCTCGTAGTCGTCGCGCAGGCTGGCATGGCTTGCGTTCATGAGATCGCCGAGGGCGTCAGCGTCTCCTGAGTCCATTGCGCGCGCGGCTGCCAGCGACCGCTCGTTCTCGGTGATGACGTGCCGCGCCCGGCGGCGCTCGGTCATGAGGTCGGGCGGCATGTGCTCGATCGCATCCAGATGAGCGTCTCGCAGCGCATCGGCGGCGAGCCATTTCGCCGCGCGAGCGCAGGCGGCACGCCGGTCGGCGTATGCGGAATCGACCAGTTCCCGGCGCGTCATCGTGTCCAGGATCGCGATCACGGTCCCGTCCACAAGTCGCCGCGGCTCGATGTCGAGCGACCGGCAATCGATCAACGAGGCGTGCCCCTCTACTGCGCTCGCGCAGATGAGCGGGTCCATGATCCCGCACGGCATGCCGACCACCTCGTTCTCGACGCGCCGGCAGATCTGGGCCGTCGCCACGGCATCCCAGCTCTCGCCTGCAAGGTGCAGCAGTGCAGCCGCCATGGCGACCTCCAGTGCCGCCGAAGACGACAAGCTCGCGCCGATCGGGACATCGGTGGCAACCGAGCATCGCCACGGATCAATAGCGATTCCGCAACCGTTGAGCAGCTGGCTCACGCCGAAGACGTAGGCCGACCAGCGCGTCGCATCGATCTGATCTCGCTGGTGATCGAGCGATGCTTCGCCGAAGTGCTCAGACACGACGGTGCTGACGACGTCACTGCCGGGGCGGTCAACTTGCGCTCGACTCAATGCAACCACTGTGTCGAATTCGATCGCCATCGGCAGCACGAACCCGTCGTTGTAGTCGGTGTGCTCGCCGATCAGATTGACCCGTCCGGGCGCCCTGCTGACCACAGCGGGCACACCCCACCGCTCGCGATGCAGCGCGACGGCGCGCTCGGCCGCTGCTGCGCGATTTGTCACGCCGACTCGCGGGCCACCAATTCGACCGGCAGCACCACGGGCGGCCTTCGCTGCGCCGGCGCATCGATCAAGTCACCGAGTGCGGCGACGGCTTCGTTGCTGAGTCGGCCGCGGTCGAGCCGGATGGTGGTGAGCGCCGGTGTGATGTAGGTGCTCATCTCGATGTCGTCACAGCCCACCACGGCGATGTCGTCTGGCACGCGTCGGCCGCTCGCGGCGGCGGCACGCATCGCACCGATGGCCACGAGGTCGTTGTAGGCGAATATGCCGTCGAGGTCGGGCATCAGCGACAGCAGCTCCGCAAAGCCCGCCTCGCCTCCCCTCACCGTCGGGTCGGCCTCTGCGGTCACGGCGGGCAGATGATCGCCCTGGGTCTCGGTCAAGGCCGCAACGAATCCGCGTTCTCGATGGCGTCGCCGGGGGGGCGAGACCGTGGCACTGATGACCCCCATGCGACGACGGCCAGCGCTGAGCAGGTGTTGTGCTGCGAGGCGCCCGCCTTCGGGAAGGTCGAACAGCACGCAGGCCACGTTGGGCGCTTCGACCAGGTCGTCCACGACCACGATCGGCAGCCCACGCCGCCCGTAGTCGGTGAGCTGATCGATCGAGTCCAGCGCAGGAAAGACAATGACGCCGTCCACGGCGCGGGCCCAGAACGATCGGAGCACCTCTGCCTGCCGATCAGGATCGCTGCCGGTGCTGGCGAAGAACATCGTTTGGCCCGCTTCGCGAGCACGGTGCTGGATGCCTTCGGCGAGCGCGGGAAAGAACGGGTCGGTCATGTCGCCGCCTACCAGGCCGACGGTGCCGCTCCGCTTCGTGATCAGCGCCCTGGCAACCATGTTGGGCCGGTAGCGGAGCTCCTCGATGGCCGCCAGCACCTTCTTGCGGGTCTCGGGGCTGTAGCCCCCTTCGTCGTTGACCACGCGCGAGACGGTCCGCGGCGAGACGCCGACCTTGCCGGCCACGTCGTGAAGAGTTGCTTCCCTGTCCATGACCCTCCCGATCGCCATTCGCCGGACGGCGTTGGCTCTCGGTTCGTGCGCCGCAACTGGCGGTGCGCGCTTCTCGCACGAACCTACTTGCTGAGCTGATTCTGTCCCAGTCTTGCGCCATCGTTGACGTCAACGTTGACGCCAACGTTGACGTATGCTATTTTGGTCGGCGAACGACCAGGGGGGCAGATGGTCGCAGTCGCATTCGTCGGGGCGGGGAGCACGGTGTTCTCCCGCAATTTGATGAGCGATCTCCTCGCGTATGACGACCTGCGTGACGAACTGGACATCCGACTCCACGACATCGATCGCGAGCGACTGCGAACGTCGGAGATCGTCGGGCACCGGTTGGTGGCGGCGCAGGGCGCACGCGCCAAGCTCATGGCCACGACGGATCTGCGTGCTGCGGTCGAAGACGCCGATTTCGTCATCACGATGTTCCAGATCGGCGGGTTCGAGCCGGCGACCGTCCACGACTTCGACCTGCCGGAGCGATACGGGCTGACCCAGACGATCGCAGACACCATCGGCATCGGCGGCATCATGCGCGGGCTGCGGACGGTGCCCGCTCTGGTCGAAGTCGCCGAGGCCATGAACGAGTTCGGCGCCGACGCGCGAATGCTGAATTACGCAAACCCGATGGCGATCAACATGTGGGGCCTGTCAGCTCTGGCAGACGTCGAGGCATACGGGCTCTGCCACAGCGTCCCCATCACGGCGCAGCACTTGGCGGATGACTTGGGCATCCCGGCCGAAGAGTTGGACTATCTCGCTGCCGGCATCAACCACATGTGCTTCTTCCTGAAGCTGGAGCATCACGGCGCTGACCTGTATCCGAGGCTGCAGCAGCTCCATCCCGATCCGGAGCATGCGCCGAGGCGCGGCGAGTGGGGGCTCGGCGATGCGGTCCGGTACGAGATGCTGAGACGGCTTGGCTATTTCGTGACCGAATCGAGCGAGCACTTCGCCGAGTACACGCCCTATTTCCTGAAAGCAGGGCGACCGGACCTCGTCGAGCGGTTCAAGATTCCCGTGCGGGAGTACATACGGCGCTGCGAGGAGCAGATTGCCGAATGGGAAGAACTCCGTCAGCGCCTCGAGGACCCCGAGCATCCGCTGGAGATACCCGCCAGCGACGAGTACGCGCCCCAGATCATCCACAGCATCGCGACGGGCACGGAACGAGTCGTCTATGTCAATGTCCCGAACGACGGCCTGATCGACAATCTTCCGGCCGGCTGCACGGTGGAGGTGCCGGCCACCGTTGGGGACCGAGGCGTGGCGCCCCACGCAATCGGACCGTTGCCGCCGCAGTTGGCGGCACTCATGCGAACCAACATCGGCCCGCAGCAGCTCACCGTGGAAGCGCTGCGGACCGGTTGCCGCGAGCACGTGTATCACGCCGCCATGCTGGATCCCCACACCGCGGCCGAACTCGATCTCGACCAGATCTGGTCGCTGGTCGATGACCTGATCGCAGCGCACGGGGCCTACATCCCGGAGTCGCTGCGGCAGCCGGGCCCAGGCGCAGGAGCGGTTGCGTGACGTCGACAGCCGCGCCCGAGCAGATACGGCGCCGGCGCTCGCTGTTCGGGACGGCGAGCCTGCACGGCGGCTGGCGATCCGCCTTCTGGTTCCTGCTCCCCGCGCTGGTGGGATTCGTCGCGTTCTATCTCTACCCCGCGCTGCGAGGTCTGTACATCAGCTTCACCGACTGGAACCTGATCGCCAATCAGGGCAGCTGGGTCGGCACCGACAACTACGAGCGACTGTTCAATGATCGCCAAGTCTGGGAATCGCTGAAGATCACGTTCAAGTACACGGTCATCAACATCGCCTCCCAGACGATCCTGGCAGTCGCCATCGCGGTCCTCATGGACCGGCTCACCAAGTCAGTCACGATCCGGGGAATCCTGCTGCTCCCTTGGCTCATCCCGAACGTGATCGTGGCGCTGCTGTGGGTCTGGATGCTCGACGGGAATCTGGGCATCGTCAACGACTTCCTCGGACTGTTCGGGATGGACCCGGTGAGGTTCTTCACCGATACCGGCAAGGTCATTCCGAGCCTCGCTGGCATCAACACCTGGCGGCACATGGGCTATACGGCCCTGCTGATATTCGCGGGACTGCAGACGATTCCTCGCAGTCTCTATGAGGCGGCAGCAGTGGACGGTGCTTCGGAGCGCCAGATGTTCCGTGACATCACCATCCCGCTGCTGCGCCCGATCCTGGCGCTGGTGCTCGTGATCACCATCGTGGGCTCGCTGCAGGTGTTCGACACGGTGTTCGTGGCCACCGGCGGGTTCGGAGGCCAGCCCGGCGGTCCAGCCAATGCCAGCCGGGTGATCTACCTGTACATCTACCAGAACGCGTTCGACTTCAACCAGCTCGGCTATGCCGCCACCATCTCGGTGCTGCTGGTTGCGATCCTGCTCACGGTCACCTACCTGCAGCTCAAGCTCCTGCGGGCCGGCGAGAGCGACTTGGCATGACGGCTTCCGCGCCCGGCCCGGCAGACGTGAACGCCGCTCGCGCGTCGGACGAGATACCCCACGATGCGCCGTCTGCGGCTCGACCGCAGCCATCGGCCCGGCTTCGCAAGCCGCGCATCGGGCGCGCAGCTGCGTGGACCTTCATGGCGGCGATCCTGGTCATCAGCGTGTTTCCCTTCTGGTGGGCTCTGCGAACGGGGCTTTCCACCAACGGCGATCTCTTCGCCGGCGAGCAGAGCTTGCTCCCCGTTGGCTACACCGACAACAACTTTGAACGCGTGCTCGGCACGGCGAGCGACGAAGAGATCCTCGAGAGCCTGGGCCGGGAGAACACGGGGTCGTTCGACTTCCTGCAGTCGTTGCAGGTCAGCGTCATCGTCTCGACTGCCGTGACGATCGGGCAGGTGGCGTTCTCGGCAATGGCGGCCTATGCGTTCGCTCGCATGCGATTCCGGGGCCGCGACAAGCTCTTCTTCCTGTTCCTCAGTGGGTTGATGATCCCGCCGATCTTCACGCTCATTCCCAATCTGATCCTCGTCAAGAACCTGGGTTGGCTGAACAGCTATCTCGGCATCATTGCGCCCTTCTTCCTGATGACGCCGTTCGCGGTGTTCTTCCTGCGCCAGTTCTTCCTGGGCATCAGCCGCGAGGTCGAGGAAGCGGCGCTGCTCGACGGCGCAGGCCATTTCCGGACGTTCTTCGGGATCATCGTGCCGATGAGCGCCGCTCCGCTCGCGACGCTGTCGATCCTCACCTACATCACCGCGTGGAACGAATTCCTCTGGCCCCTGGTGGTGGCCAGGGACCCAGCGCGCCAGCCGCTCACCGTGGCACTGGGACAGTTCACGGCCCAGCAGCCGGGGACCTCCCCGGACTGGTCGGGCCTGATGGCGGGCACCTTGCTCGCCGCCCTGCCGATCATCGTCATCTTTCTGGCTTTCGGCCGGAAGGTCGTCGACTCGATCGGCTTCTCGGGGATCAAGTGATCCCCACCGAAAACCGGGGACCCGCCCAGGGTCGCCGCCGACTCCTGGGAGGGAGACCCTGATGTCCAAAGCACTCTGGAGACTGCTCGCAGTCCTATGCGCCTGTTCGCTCATTGCAGCGGCATGCGGAGGTGATGACGACGCCGATGCCGATGCACCCGCGGCGACGGAGGCGCCATCGGACGGCGATGACATGACCGATGAGGCAGTCAGCATCGAATACTGGCTCTGGGATGGCAACCAGCAGCCCTACTACGAGCAGTGCGCTGCGGACTTCGAGGCGGCCAACCCTGGCATCGATGTCGAGATCACCCAATTCGGCTGGGGCGACTACTGGACCAACGTCACGGCAGGCTTCGCCTCCGGCTCGGGCCCCGATGTCTTCACCGACCACCTCGCTCGCTACCCCGAGTTCGTGGCCAGCGGCGTGCTGGTCCCGCTCAACGACTTCGTCGACCGTGACGGCGTCGATGCCGGCGCCTACTTCCCCGGCCTCGCCGAGCTGTGGGTCGACGACAACGGAAACCGCTACGGCCTGCCCAAGGACTTCGACACGATTGCCCTCGTGATGAACGCCGCGCATGTCGCCGACGCAGGGCTGAGTGCCGCCGACTTCGCTGGCGCCGAGTGGAATCCCGACGACGGCGGCTCGTTCGGCGAGCTCATCCGTCGACTGAGTGTCGATGCCAACGGCAACACCGGCGACTCGCCGGACTTCGACCCGGACAATGTCGAGGTCTATGGCCTGGGCCTCGAGGGGAACTTTGGCGCATTCGGCCAGACGACGTTCTCCGCCTTCGCCGCCTCGACGGGCTTCGAATTCCTCGACGTCAATCCGTTCGGCGACTCTGCGAACTATGACGACCCGCGCCTCGCCGCCACCATCGACTGGTTCGCCCGCATGATCGAGGCCGGCTACGTGGTGCCGATCGAAGACGTCGAATCGCTCGGCGGCACCACCGTGTTCCAGAACGGCTCTGCCGCGGTCATGGCCGACGGCTCGTGGAAGATCGGCACCTACATCGGCGCCGACACCCCCTTCGATGTCGAATTCGCTCCGCTTCCGGTTGGGCCGAGCGGCTCGCGCGCTTCGATGTTCAACGGCTTGGCTGACTCGATCAACACAAACTCCGAGCACCAAGAAGAGGCTTGGCAATGGGTGAAGCACATGGCGTCGGCTGAGTGCCAGAACGTCATCGGCGAAGGAGCGGTCGTGTTCCCGGCGATTCCGTCGGCTGCGGACATTGCCATCGCCGCGCACCAGAGCAACGGAGTCGACGTCACGGCGTTCACCGTCCATGTCGACGAAGGCACCACGTTCTTGTTCCCCATAACGGACAGCGCCAGTCAGATAGAGGCCATCGTGGGCCCGGCCATGCAGGAGATCCTGCGCGGACAGGTCGATGCTGCGGAGCGACTCGGCCAGGTGTCTGACGAGGTCAACGCCGTTCTCGGCTCCTGACAGGCGTCCGTCCAACTGGTCCCGGATCGGAGGCGCTGGTGATGTCGAGGAAGTCCCTCCTGGAGACCTCGGCGCGCCAGCTGCCTCCGATCCGGCCTCGGTCCGGTGACCTCAGACGGCGGCCGGAAAAACGGCTGCTCTGCGTCGCCGTGGTGCTCGCGATGGTTGTCGGCGCCGCGTGCGGCACGTCCGCAGATGCCATCGAAGTCAATGTCGAAGGTTCCCCGCACCGTGATCGCGGTCTCTGCGAGGATCGGTTCGTTCCCCACGAACTCGAGCATCACACTCGCGGGCCCGGAGCCAGCCGGTCGATGTTCGACGGCATGGGCGCGGGGCTCGCGGTCGGGGATGTGGACCTCGACGGTGACGACGATGTCGTCCTGGCGAACCTCAGCGGGGACACGTCGCTGCTGTGGAATGACGGCGGCTTGCGATTCCGTCGGGAAGCGCTCATCGAGGGCCGATTCCGCCAAGCCATCATCGTTGACAGCGACGGCGACGGCAGCAACGACATCGTGCTCACCACCGGCGTCGGCCGCCCGCTGCTCATGCGCAATACAGGGAGCGGCTCGGTGGCAGGCGAGCGCTTCGAGCGAGACGAGATCGACGGGCTCGACGCCTACACCTACTCCATGGCCTGGGGAGACCTCGGCGGCGACGGCGACCTCGACGCCGTGACCGGTGCTTACAACGCCGAGCTCACCGCCGAGCGCCGTCTCAACCTCGGGAACAAGGGAGGTGTGGGCCTTTTCGAGCGGGACGGCGGCACGTTCGCGCACACGCAGCTTGCGCCCGAGTCCCAGGCGCTCGCCGCCCGCATCGGCGACATCGATGGCGATGGCCGCGACGACATCTATGTCGGCAACGACCTCGCCACACCCGACTACGTGTGGTTCGCCGGCCCCGACGGTTCCTGGACCGAAGCGGCACCGTTTGCCCAGACCGCGTTCAGCACGATGGGCATCGACTCGGGCGACATCGACAACGACGGTGATCTGGACCTGTTCGCGACCGACATGAAGCCCATGGACGACCGACCCGAGACCATCGACGCCTATGCGAATGTGCAATCGGACATCGACGCGTCGCCCACCGACGACATCCAGCGACCCGAGAACGTGCTGCTGCTGTCGACCGGCGACGGCTTCGCCAGCGGGGCACCGTCGTTCGGCGTGGAGGCCACGGGATGGAGCTGGTCCGGGCTGTTCGGCGATCTCGACAATGACGGGTTCGTGGACTTGTACGTCGTCAACGGCATGGTCGCAGACAACCTGTTCGAGCATCTGCCCGACGCCAGCCTGGTTGAGACGAATCAGGTGTTCCGCAACATCGATGGCGAGCGATTTGCACCGTCCGCCGGTTGGGATCTGGACGACACCACCGGCGGGCGGGGGATGGCCATGGCCGACCTCGACTCCGACGGCGACCTGGACATCGTCGTGAACAATCTCAATGCGCCGTCACGGCTGTACGAGAACCGGCTGTGCGGCGGCAGTGCCGTGACTGTCGCGCTGCGCTGGCCCGACACCGGCAACCCGCACGCCATCGGCGCGCAGGTGCGGTTGCGCGAATCGCGGGGCGGCGCGCTGGTACGCACGATCGAGGCGGCACGGGGCTATCTCTCGGGTGCATCGGCGACGGTGCACTTCGGCGTGGGGGAGGCATCCGGGCCTGTCGAGGTCGAGGTGACGTGGCCTGACGGCCGCGTCGCGACGGTCGACGATCTCGACGTGAACCGGCACGTCACGATTACCCGGACGGGTGAGGCGGCACGGCCATGAGTCCCGAGTACCTCGTCCAGCCAGGCACGCGAGGCGGGCGCCGCCGAGACGCAGCGGTGCATCTGACACCGCTGGCACCGGCGGCGTTGGCGGTGGCGCTGATCGGTCGGCCTGCCGTGTGGGCGGCTCCGGCATTGGTGCTCGGACCGCTGTTGCTTGGCGGGCTGTTGGCTCGAGGACGGGACGTCGGTCGGAGCCATCGACGGCGAGCGGTCGACTTCAATGCTTCGGTTGCGCTGATGGCCTTGGTCTTGTGGGGCGTGCTGGAATTGGGAGTTCGTTTTGAGCTGGCCGGAGTTCTGGTGCCTGTCGGCGCGCTGCTGCTCGCATTGCTGTGGCTGAACTGGCTGCTGATGATCGCGATCGCCGCGAATCGGGCTAGGTACGGGGAGTTGTTCTCCCCGCCGTGGGTTGTCCCGTTCGCACGCTGGTGCGAGGGAGGCGACCCACAGGAAACGACAGAGGAGGATTCCGATGGCGACGGTTGAGCTCGAAGAGTTGACCAAGGTGTACCCAGGAGGCGTCACAGCAGTGAACGCCATGAGCTTGAGCATCGACGACGGCGAATTCGTCGTGTTCGTCGGACCATCGGGATGCGGGAAGTCGACTGCATTGCGGATGGTCGCAGGGCTCGAAGAGATCTCCAGAGGCGCGCTGCGCATCGGGGACGCCGACATGACCAAGGTGCATCCCCGAGACAGGGACATAGCCATGGTCTTCCAGAACTATGCGCTGTATCCGCATCTCACGGTGCGCAAGAACATCGCCTATCCGCTCAAGCTCGCCAAGGTCGGCAAGTCGGAGATGGAACAGCGTGTGGAGCGAACCGCCGAGGTGTTGCATCTCACCGAGTTTCTTGACCGCAAGCCGGCCGCCTTGTCGGGCGGGCAGCGCCAGAGAGTTGCCATGGGCCGAGCGATCGTGCGTGAGCCGGCGGTCTTCCTCATGGACGAACCGCTGTCAAACCTCGACGCCAAGCTTCGCGTGTACATGCGCAGCGAGATCTCGCGGATCCAGCGCGATCTCGGTGTCACCACCATTTACGTCACCCACGATCAGGTCGAGGCGATGACCATGGGCGACCGGGTGGCAGTGCTGAATGGCGGAGTGCTGCAGCAGGTCGACAAACCGTCGGTGCTGTACCGACAACCGGCGAACATATTCGTCGCCGGGTTCGTCGGGTCGCCGGCAATGAACCTCTTCGAGTCGACGATTTCCATCGGCGACGCCGGGGTCACGGTCGCAACGGGCGACCAGCAGGTCGAGCTGCCCCTGTCGTTCCTCGACGACTGTCCTGCCTTGCGCGGGTACGACGGACTGCCTCTGGTTTGCGGCATCCGGCCTGACGACGTCTACGACGCTGCACTGGCCCCGGACTTCAGCCAGCGGATTGCGGCAAACGTGCAGCTCCTCGAAGAACTCGGCTCGGAAATCGTGGCCCACCTTGACATCGGCGTGCAGCGCGTCGAGACCGGGGGACCGTCCGCCGACGCCGACGACGATGAGGACCTCGGCAGTGCGTTTCTGGGCAGGTTCGCGCAGCAGAGCGAGGCCCGTGTCGGACAGCGGATGGAGATTGCAATCGACGTTTCGGCGCTGCATTTCTTCGACAGGGCATCCGGCGAAGTCATCCGCGCCTGAACTGATTGCTGCGGCAATGACCTCCGAGCACGCCGTCGCGGCTGCCGAGTGAGGGGAGCCGCGCAACTAGCGTGCGAATCGGATGCCGGTGCTGCTGGGTGCCGCGGCGTCGGTGTTGATCGGCGTTTCCGACTACTTCGGTCGATACTGCAGCCGGCGCGCCCGCGCGATGACCGCGGTCGGCACGGCGTTCATGGGCGGCCTGATCGTGACGGTGGTGCTGCTGCTGGCGGTGCCGAGTTCTGCCGATGGCGTCTCCCTCGCTCTCGGAGCCGTCTCGGGCGCGTTGATGGCGCTCGCGCTGTCGGCGATGTGGCACAGCATGGCTGTGTCCTCTGCCGCTATCGCCTCGCCGGTTGTTGCGGCCTCTACCGCGCTGGGGCCCCTCGCGTACGGGCTCGCGGCCGGCGAGCGGCCCTCGGCTGTGGCGACCGCAGGCATTGCCGTGACCATCGCCGGGCTGCTGGCGGCGGTCATCGTGCCGGATCTGCGCGGAGACATCGGGCGCGGCATCGCGTTCGCGCTTCTGGCAGGGGTCTCCTTCGCCACGGCCACGGTGCTATTGGGCGAGACCAGCGTCGACAGCGGCATGTGGCCGGCGGTCACGCAGCGGATGGCGGCGCTGGCGTGCATGCTGGCGGTGACCAGGGTCCGTCGGATACCCCAGATTCTGCCTCCCTCGCTCCGCCTCGCCGGATTCGCAGGGGGAGTCGCCGGCGGGGCGGGCATGGGCGCGTTCATCGCCGGGCTGCAGCGGGGCCCGCTCAGTGAGGTTGCGGTAGCTGCGTCGCTCTATCCGGTAGTGACGATCGCATTGGCGGTGCTCTTCGACGACGACACGCTGCGCTGGTGGCAAGGCATCGGCATCGCTGCAGCGCTGGCCGGCACGTCGATGATCGCCTTGGGCTGAGCCCGACGGGCTGCCGGATGCGCCCGCATCCGTAACGTGAACGATCCTCATGGCTTTCGCAGGTTTCGTGAGAGATACTGGGCAACCGGGGAGCAGTCATACAGCCAGGAGGGTTCGGAAAACAGCGATGGCGTACTTCGATCTGGGCTCGTATCGATGGCCGGTCACGACCCGAGACGCCGAAGCCCAGCTCTGGTTCGACCGAGGCATGGCGTGGTGCTACGGCTTCAACCACGAAGAGGCAATCGCCTGCTTCGAGCGCGCACTGCTGCACGACATCCACTTCGCCATGGCTCACTGGGGCATCGCGTATGCGATCGGGCCGAATTACAACAAGGCGTGGGAAGAGTTCGATGACGCTGATCTGCGCGTCTCGCTGGCGCGTGCGCGCTCGGAGACCGCAGCTGCTCTCGATGCCGCGGGAGGCACGAGCGACCTCGAAGGGGCGCTGATCGGTGCACTTGCGCACCGCTACCCGTCCGATCCCGAAGTGCCCGGCGAAGACGACTTCGGGCGATGGAACGACTCCTACGCAGACGCCATGCGCGACGTCTACCGGTCCTTCCGCGACGACCTCGATGTCTGCGCCCTGTTCGCCGAGGCGATCATGAACCGGACCCCGTGGGAGCTGTGGGACCTCGATACCGGCGAGCCGGCTGCGGGCGCGGGAACGCTCGAAGCGGTCGACGTGCTCGAGACCGCCTTCGAGCGGCTTGACCAGATGGGCGCCAACAGCCATCTGGGCCTGCTGCACATGTATGTGCACCTCATGGAGATGTCGCCGCATCCCGAACGGGCGCTGGCTGCCGGTGATCGGCTCGTCGATCTTGCGCCTGATGCCGGGCACCTCGTCCACATGCCCACCCACATCGACGTGCTGTGCGGCCACTACCACAACGTCGTGACGCGCAATTCGGCCGCGATCGTCGCCGACCGGAAGTACCTGGACTTCAAGGGTCCGATGAACTTCTATTCGGCCTATCGCTGCCACGATTACCACTTCAAGGTGTACGGGGCGATGCTGGCGGGCCAATACGCCCCCGCCCTGGCAGCGGCAGAAGAGATGAACCGCACGCTGCCCGAGGAGCTGTTGCGAACCGGCTCGCCGCCCATGGCCGACTGGCTGGAAGGATTCGTGGCCATCAAGCAGCACGTGTACGTGCGCTTCGGCGAGTGGGATGAGATCCTCGCCCAGCACCTGCCCTTCGACCAGCAGTTCTATTGCGTCACCACGGCGATGATGCGCTACGCGCGGACCGTGGCATATGCCTCGACCAACCGGGTCGAGGACGCACTGGCCGAACGCGAGGCGTTCGTGGCTGCCAAGGCTCATGTCCTGCCCAGCCGGACCCTGTTCAACAACACGGGCCTCGACATTCTCGCTGTCGCCGAGGCGATGCTGAACGGCGAGGTCGAGTACCGGCGCGGCAACTACGACGTGGCCTTCGACCATCTCCGCCACGCGGTGGAGCTCGACGACAACCTGCCCTTCGACGAGCCTTGGGGCTGGATGCAGCCGACCCGCCACGCGCTGGCCGCGCTGCTGTCAGAACAGGGTCAGTTCGATGAGGCGGAGACGCTCTACCGGGCCGATCTGGGCTTGGACGACCAGCTGCGCCGCCCCTGCCAGCACCCCGACAACGTCTGGAGCCTGCACGGGCTGCACGAGTGCCTGGTGCGGCGAGGAGACACGGTGGAGGAACCGCTGATCCGCCAGCGCCTCGATCTCGCCATCGCACGGGCAGACGTGCCCATCACCGCGTCATGCTTCTGCCGGTTGGAGACCACCTCATAGCACGGCGTGCGAAGCCGTAGCCTTGACCGCTGTGTTCACGGCGCCCGGTACCACTGCTGAAGTCTCGGCGGCGCTGACCAAGCACGGCTACCTGCCCGACGAGGGGCTGTCGACGGTGGTGTACCTCTCGGTCACGATGGGTCGGCCGCTGTTCCTCGAGGGCGATGCAGGCGTGGGCAAGACCGAGTTGGCCAAGGTGCTCGCGGCCTGGATCGGCGGCGAGTTCATCCGCCTGCAGTGCTACGAGGGCATCGACGCCGCTCAGGCGCTCTACGAGTGGGACTACACCCGCCAGCTCCTCCACCTGCGCACCGCAGAGGCTGCGGGACGCGCTGCGGCCGACGCGGAGGCCATCGAGGACGAGCTGTACTCGGAACGCTTCCTGATCCGCCGGCCGCTGCTGCGGGCCATCGACCACGACGACGCCACGCCCGCAGTGCTGCTGATCGACGAGGTGGATCGGGCCGACGACGAGTTCGAGGCGTTCCTGCTCGAGGTGCTGTCCGACTTCACCGTCACCGTGCCCGAGCTGGGCACGATCACGGCGGCCCGGCCGCCGCTCGTGGTGGTCACCTCCAATCGAACCCGCGACGTGCACGACGCGCTCAAGCGCCGCTGCCTGTACCACTGGGTCTCGCACCCGTCGGTCGACCGTGAGGTCGAGATCGTCAAGCTCAAGCTGCCCGATGTGGACGGCGCGCTGGCCCGCCAGGTCGCGGGCGCCGTCTCGGCGATGCGCGAGATGCGGCTGTACAAGCCGCCGGGAGTGGCCGAGACCATCGACTGGGCCACTGCGCTGGGGCGTCTCGGCGCGGCCGAGCTCGACACCCCGATGCTTGAAGCCACGCTGGGCACTGTGCTCAAGTACCGCGAGGACCAGCAACGTGTTACGTCGGTCGGGATGGAGATGATCATGGCCGCCGTCGCCGAGGCCTGAGCGGCCTGGACCGCCACGCCGTCATGGCAGCCAGCGGCACCGGACTCAGCGTTCAGGCATCCGGCGCGCCCCAGCCGGCCACTGACGAGCAGGTGAACGAGCCGGAACGCTTGGCTTCAGCGTTCTCATCGGTCCTGCGTGGGGCAGGCCTGGTGGTGACCATCCGCCGGGTGATGGCCTTCACTGAAGCGCTGCGGCTGCTGGGTGTCGGCAGCCGCGACGACGTGTACTGGGCCGGACGGGCGACGCTGGTGGGCAGTCCGGCCGACATCAGCGTCTACGACCGGGCGTTCGCCGTCTTCTGGGAAGGACGCGAGCCCAGCGGGATGGTTGTGGAGCTGCCGCCGATCTCGGTGACCCTGGCCACCGATACTGACGACGACAGCGATTCGGCGCCTCCGGGTGACGGCGATGAACCCGATGCTGGCCCCACGCTGCGCGTCCGCTACAGCGATGTCGAGACGTTGCGCCACAAGGATTTCGCCGATTGCAGCGATGGCGAGCTGACTGAGCTGCATTCGCTGATGGGCGAGCTGCGTTTCCAGGCTGTCACCCGGCGCTCGCGGCGCGCCGTGCGGGCCAAGCGCATCTCCCGGCGACCCGATCTGCGTCGCACCATTCGCCGTGCCCTGCGCACGGGCGGTGAAGCCATCCGCCGTGAGTACCTGATCGGCGACCGCAAGCCGCGCCGCCTGGTCCTGCTGCTCGACGTCTCGGGATCCATGGAGCCCTACGCGCGGGCGCTGGTGCGGTTCGCTCACGCTGCGGTGATCGGCCGCACCCGGGTGGAGGCGTTCACGATCGGCACCCGGCTCACCCGGGTCACCCGCGAGCTGTCCTCCCGCGATCCTGACGCCGGCTTGGCCGCTGCTGCCGACTCGGTGCAGGACTGGTCGGGCGGCACCCGGCTGGGCGCGACGCTGCACGAATTCAACGATCGCTGGGGAGTGCGGGGCCACGCGCGCGGGGCCATCGTGGTGATCTGCTCGGACGGCTGGGACCGCGGCGAACCAGACGAGCTGGCCGAGCAGATGGCCCGCCTGCACCTGGTGACCCACCGGCTTGTCTGGGTCAATCCGCTAAAGCACACTCCTGGCTATGCGCCGCTGGCCCGGGGCATGGCCGCAGCGTTGCCGCACGTCGACGAGTTCATCGAAGGCCATTCCTTCGATTCGCTCGAACACCTGGCTGCTGCCATCGCGGCTTGACGCTGGCAGCATCGCGACCTCACCCGACGCACGACCTTCCGATACCGCAACAATGTCAATAGGGAGACTGGGGACATGGACGAGATCTTGGATGACATCGACCGTTGGCGGGCTGTGGGCCAGCGAGTGGCCGTCGCCCGGGTGGTGGACATCGAGGGCTCGGGGCCGCGCGACCCAGGCGCCGCGATGGCCGTGAACCAAGAGGGCGAAGTGGCCGGCTCGGTCTCCGGGGGCTGCGTCGAGGGCGCTGTGGTCGGCGAGGCACTCGAACTGCTGGGCGGGCGGCGCGGCCCGGGGATCACCACCTTCGGCTATAGCGACGACGAGGCATTCGCCGTCGGGCTGACCTGCGGCGGCACGATCCACCTGTTCGTGGAGGAACTCGACTGGTGAGCGGGGCTCCAGGCATCTACGAGGCATTCCGGGACGCCATCCGCGCCGAGCAGCCTGTCGCGCTCGCCACGATCATCGACGGCCCAGACGCCGGCGCTGTGTCTGATGTGCGCCCGGGGGCGGGCGCGAAGCTGCTGGTGCTGCCGGATCAGCCGACGCTGGGCACGCTGGGCGACCCCGACTTGGATCGGGTGGTGGAGCGTGATGCCTTGGGGATGCTGGATGCGGGCATCAGCGAGGTGCGCCACTACGGCCAGCACGGCGAAGCTCGCCAGATGGACCTCAGCGTGTTCGTCGAGTGCCACGCCCGGCGCCCGCACATGGTCATCTTCGGCGCCGTCGACTTCACCCGGGCGCTCGCCTCCCAAGCCAAGCTGCTCGGCTATCGCGTCACGGTGTGCGACGCAAGAGAGGTCTTCGCGACGAAGCGCCGCTTCCCGATGGCCGACGAGGTCGTCGTCGACTGGCCCAATCGCCTGCTGGATCGCATCGGTGACGACCTGGGACCCCGCGATGCGGTGTGCGTGCTCACCCACGACCACAAGTTCGATGTGCCCGCCATCGTGGGCGCGCTTCCCACCCGGGTTGGCTACCTCGGGGCGATGGGTTCCCGCACCACCCACGAGAAACGAACCGAGCGCCTCCGCGAGGCAGGCGTGACCGACGAGCAACTCGAGCACGTCATGGCCCCGATCGGCCTCGACATCGGCGGCCGCACGCCCGAGGAAACGGCCGTGTCGATCGTGGCCGAGATCATCGCCTCGCACACCGGCCGCCAAGCCCCCCGTCTCAAAGATGGCGAGGGTCGCATCCACTAGCCGCGCCGGTCCCGGCCTGGCCCGGGCTCGGAATCAGGCGGCAATCGCCCGGTAGCGTCGGCGCGATGGACTTCACCCAAAACGAGGACCACGAGGCGATCCGCGAGGGCGTGCGGCGCGTCTGTGCCGACTTTCCCGACGAGTACTGGCGCGAGCGCGACGAGCTGCACGAGTTCCCCTGGGACTTCTACAACGCCATGGCCGAGGGCGGATGGGTCGGCATCGCCATCCCGGAGGAGTACGGCGGCGGCGGCCAAGGCATCACCGAGGCATCGATCGTGCTGGAGGAGGTGGCTGCCAGTGGGGCCGCCATGAACGGCTGCTCAGCCCTGCACCTGTCGATCTTCGGCATGGAGCCGGTGCGCAAATATGGCTCGGAAGCACTGGCCAAGGAGATCCTGCCCGGCGTTGCCGACGGCTCCCTCCACGCCGCCTTCGGCGTCACCGAGCCCGACGCCGGCACCGACACCACTTCTATCCGCACCCGAGCAGAGCGTGACGGCGACGAGTACGTGATCACCGGCGCCAAGGTGTGGACCACCAAGGCCCCCTACTGCGACGTGTGCCTGCTGCTGGTGCGCACCACGCCGAAAGAGCTGTGCGACGGCCCCACCCAGGGCATGACCCTGCTGCTGGTCGACCTGCAGGACCCGGCAGTCGACATCACCCCGATCCCCAAGGTGGGCCGCAACGCCGTGGTCTCGTGCGAGGTGCGCTACGACGGGCTGCGGGTGCCGGTAGACCGCCGGGTCGGCGAGGAGGGCGAGGGATTCCGCTACATCCTCGACGGCCTGAATCCCGAGCGGATCCTGATCTCTGCTGAGGCACTGGGGATCGGCCGGGTGGCGCTGCGTCGCGCTGCTGAGTACGCGAAGAGCCGGGTGATCTTCGGCCGCCCGATCGGCCAGAACCAGGGCATCGCCTTCCCGCTGGCCGACAGCCACGCCCGCCTGCACGCGGCCGAACTGGTGGTGCGCGACGCATCGTGGCGCTACGACAACGGCCTGAGCTGCGGCGAGCAGGCCAATCTGGCCAAGTATCTGGCGTCGGAGGCGGCGTTCGAGTGCGCCGACCGGGCCATGCAGACCCACGGCGGCTTCGGCTACGCCAAGGAATACGACGTGGAGCGTTACTGGCGCGAGGCGCGGCTGATGAAGATCGCGCCCGTCAGCCAGGAGATGGTCATGAACTTCGTGGCGTCGAAGGTGCTCGGCCTGCCCCGCTCGTACTAGCCGAGCTCAGCCTCGTCGGTCATCTGCCAGTGTCCACGGCGGGAGTGCTGCTGGCAGCGGGGGCGGGGACCCGGTACGCGGGCCCGCAGCACAAGTTGCTGGCCACCATCGAGGGGCGCAGCGTGGTCACCCATGCGCTCGATTCGTTGCAGGAAGCGTCGTTGGATGCGACAGCCGTGGTGGTCGGGGCTCTGGAGCTGTCGGGAGTGCTGGCCGAAGCGAGCGGCGAGATCGCCGTGATCGAGAACGATCGCTGGGAATCGGGGATTGCGTCGTCAGTTCGCTGCGCTGCGTCGTGGGCGGCCGAGCACGGTCACGACGCGATCGTGGTGGGGCTCGCCGACCAGCCGTTCGTGACGCCGTCGGCGTGGCAGACCGTCGCCGCCAGCACGGCCCCCATCGCCGTCGGCACTTACGGCGGCCGGCGGGGGAACCCGGTGCGGCTTGCGCGCGAGGTCTGGCCGCTCCTGCCAGTCGACGGCGACGAAGGCGCCCGGGTGCTCATGCGCCGGATGCCTGAAATCGTGGCGCCGGTAGCCTGCGACGGAACACCCGACGACATCGACACCGTGGAGGACCTGAACCGATGGAGCTGAAGAGCGAGCTGCGTGTCGGCATACCCGTCGAGCAGGCGTGGAGCACCCTGACCGATGTCGAGTTCATCGCGCCGTGCATGCCCGGAGCGCAGCTCACCGAGATTGACGGCGACGAGTTCAAGGGCGGGGTCAAGGTCAAGGTCGGCCCGATCACGGCGCAGTACAAGGGCACCGCAAAGTTCGTCGAGCTCGACGAATCCAACCGCCGCATCGTGCTCGAAGCCTCGGGGCGCGACTCCCGCGGCGCGGGCAACGCAGCCGCCGAGGTGACGGCGCAGATGAGTCCCGATGGCGAGGGAACGCTCGTGGCGATCGCTATCGACCTGAAGGTCACCGGCAAGGTGGCCCAGTTCGGCCGCGGTGTGATGGCAGATGTCACCGAGAAGCTCATCGGACAGTTCGTGGACTCGCTCGAACAGAAGCTGTCCGAGGTCGGCGACCAGGGCGGCGCGACTGCTGCTGATGCCCCGGCAGACGAGTCCTCTGACACCAAAGCCGAGACCGACCAGTCCGGCGCCGAGTCGAATGCTCCCTCGCCGGCGGCGGATGGGCCGCGCAAGATCGAGATGGCTGAGCCGGCGCCGGTCGACCTGCTCGGGACTGCGGGCCGTCCCGTGCTCAAGCGCATCCTGGCACCGCTCGCGGTGGTGGTGTTCTTCCTGCTCAACCGTCGCCGCAGGCGCAAGCGCCGCCAAGGCTGAGGGCTCGCTGTCGCGGCTCTCCTCGGGCGTTGCTTGTTCGTTGCGCCCTCGGCGCACCCCCGACGCCGGCCCAAGCTGAAGCTGTGGCCGCCTTGCTCGGCCGAGCGCCCCAGTGCGCCTTCGATGTGGCTGTTGTGCACGACGATGGGCGGCCGGTGGTCATCTCCAATGCCCCGCTGCTCGATGACGGGCGCCCGATGCCGACTCGCTACTGGCTGGTCGACGTCGATCTGCGCCGAGAGGTGTCCCGGCTTGAGGGAGATGGCGGGGTGAGGGCCGCTGAGGCGGCCGTCGATGCAGCGGCGCTCGCCGCGGCCCATGATCGCTACGCCGCCGAACGGGACGCGCTGGTGCCCCAGGATCACCGCGGGCCGCGCCCGACGGGCGGGGTCGGGGGGACCGCGCGAGGCGTCAAATGCCTGCATGCGCACCTGGCGCACAGCTTGGCTGGCGGCGATGACCCCGTCGGCGACTGGGTTCTGGCGCGGCTCGCCGACAGCGGCGATGTGTCGGTCATCGAACGCTCCGCGACCGCGCCGGCATCCGGCCAGTCAGCGCTCGCCCCAGCGATCGGCGAAGCTGCGCCGCCGTCAGCACGTGCGTCGGGGTCGGGAGAGCCGACGCGTACGTGTGTCCGACCGCAGCCGCTGGCGGGCTCTGATGCAGGTTGAGCCGTCGCCGGGTCCGGTTGCAGTCGTGGACTGCGGCACGAACACCACGCGCCTGCTCATCGACGACGGCAAGGGGCTCGGGCAGCGGCTGCTGCGCATCACCGGCCTCGGTCGAGGCGTCGACGCCGACAGTCGGCTCCGTGATGATGCCATCGGCCAGGTCGTGGATGCGCTGGAGGAATACCGCCAGATCATCGAAGACTGCCGGGCGATCGCTGTGCGGGCGGTGTCCACCAGTGCTGCGCGCGATGCCGCAAACGGTGCTGAATTCCTGCAGCGGGCGAGCGAGGCACTCGGGGCCGATGTCGAGCTGTTGGATGGCGATGCCGAGGCCGCGTACGGGTTTGCCGGGGCTACCACCGGCCTCGCCGGTGTCTCCGGCCGCGGCACGTTTTCCGATCCCGACGCGCCCACAGATTCAGCGCTCGCGGAGAGAAGCGCTGCGCTGGTGCTCGACATCGGCGGCGGCTCAACGGAGTTCGCCTACGGCATTCCGTCGGCAGACGCCCGTCCGGAGGCCGCGACCTCCGTGGACATGGGCTCGGTGCGGTGGACGGAGAGGTTTCTGGCGTCGGATCCTCCCCGGCCTGAGGAGTTGAGTTCGGCGATCTCGGTGGCGCGCCTGCACTTGGACGACATCGACCGTGACCATCCGGTCATCGCGCGGGGTGCCGCGACGGCACGGCTGGTGGGTGTCGCCGGGACCGTCACGACGGTGGCCGCGGTCGAGATCGGCCTCGATCCCTACGATCCTGAGATCATCGACGGGTTCGTGCTCACTCGGGCCGCGGCAGAGGATGTCTTCCGCACGCTGGCCACCGAGCGGCTGGCCGACCGTGTCCACAATCCGGGCCTGCACGTCGATCGTGCGCCCGTGATCGTGGGCGGCTGCTGCATCCTCGTCGCGGTCATGCGTCATTGGGACATCGACGAGTGCATCGTGCGCGAGCGCGATCTCCTCGACGGCATAGCGGCTGAGCTCCGCGAGGCGCAGGCCAGCCCAGCGGCTGAGCTCCGCGACGGCACCGATGCCGCTCGGTGAGCGGAGACGGCGCGCCGGTACTGTGCGCGGCGTGAGTCGCCTGCGCACCGAGCGGCTCGAGCTTCGCCCGCTCGTGCCGTCAGACTTCGCCCAGTGGAACGAAGTCCGGGAACGTTGCTGCGACTGGCTGGCACAGTGGGAGCCCCGCCCGCCCGCGGGCGCACCCGATCCGTCGCGCGACCCTCAAGCCTTCGCCAATCGCTGCCGTGTCCGTGAACGCGAGCGCTCGCTGGGCACCGCGTTCGACTTCGGGCTCTGGCACGAGGGCTGGTTCTGCGGCGAGATCAACGTCTCCCATGTGGCGCGCGGGGCATTCCAAAGCGCCCATGTGGGCTACTGGATCGACGAGCGACTGGCCGGCAAGGGGCTGGTCGCCGAAGGGCTGTTGGCGGTGTTTGGGTTCGCCTTCGAACAGGCAGGCTTGCACCGGGTGCAGGTGTCGATCATGCCGCGCAACGCTGCCAGCCTGCGGGTGGTGGAGAAGCTGGGGCTGCGCTCAGAAGGCATCGCGCAGGGGTACATCCAGATCGCCGGCGTGTGGGAAGACCATCAGCGTTTCGGCCTGACGCTGGAGGAGTGGCGGGTCCGACGGGAAGAGATGGCGGCGCAGTTGCGGGCGGCCCGGCTGGGTCGCTCTCCGATGCCCACCGGCGGGCAGGCGGAAGCACCCGGCCAACTTGGCGGCAACCGCCGCGGCAGCCCAGTTCAGTCGTCGGGATCCGACAGCCAGGCCTGACCCGGCTCGCAGTCGGCCGAGATCGGGCACCAGCGGCACGGCGGTCCGGGCACGCGCCGAGGCTCACGTCTGTCCGTTCGCAAGCTGATGAGTCGGCCAATGCCGTCGACGGTGCGACGCAGCGCGCTGTCGAGCACCTCGGCTGTCACCGCCTCGTGCTCGATGCGGCCCTCGGCGACGTAGAACGAGCCGATGCCCAGCGGCGGCACGCCCACCGACAGCGTCTCGACGAGTGCGTAGAACCGCAGGTCTTCGGGGTCGGTCGGCGTGCGCGAGCCGGTCTTGAGGTCGATGATGACCTTGCCGGCACGTTGAAGGTCGTCGGGTCCGCCCAGCGGCGCAGGCGATCCGAGCGTGAGGTCGTACTTGCCGCTGAGCACGAACGCACCGCCGCACAGCGGTGCGCGGGCACGGACCTCGGCGGCGGGTCGCCAGGCACGCTGCATCGGCGGAAACGTCTCGCCGAAACGTGTGAGCAGCGCAACGCAGTTGGCGGTCAGATCGGCGAGTTCGCCGGCCGATGCGCGGGCCAGGAAGCTGCCGAGACTGTCGTCGTCGGCGACGATACGTTCGAGAGCGGCATCGACGGCGTCCTCGGGTTCGAACCGCCGATGGGTTGACAGCTCGACCGCCTTGTGCAGCACGGTGCCGCGCGCCGTCGGCACCGACCATTCGAACGGAGTGTCGGCATCGGCGAGGTGTCGCGCTTCGCAGCCGAACACGCCAGCGAGGTCTCGTTTGGAAATCCACAGGCCACGGCTGTCGATGTCGCGAGCCGCATCGACCAACTCGGTCAGCGCTGCCTCCGCGTCGTTGCGCATCTCGTTGGCAAAGCCGGCCGGGTACGTGGGACGGTGCTCTGCCGGCGTGCGGATCGCATGCAGCGCAGCCTGCTGCGCAGGAAGCAGTTCAGCGTTGCTTGACATGGCCGATTCCGATCTGAGTTGGCTCGCGTGGGCCTCGCTGTCGGTTCGAGCGGCACTTGGCAATGGTGTCGTAGTAGATCGTGCTCATCGATGCCATCTGATGACTGCGCTGCGACTGACCCGATCAACGAGGCCGCGGCCGTCATCGCTCATGATCCAGGCAATCAGCGAGCCAAGCGCCAGCAGCCAGCCGATGACCGGCACAAACAGCACGCCCAGCAGCAACGTTCTGGCGAGCGCAATCGCCGTGCCCGGCGGGCTGCCATCGGAGACGCGGACAATCTGTGACAGTGTGGCGAGCCGACCCAGAGTTTTGCCCCACACAGCCACGCCGACGAAGTGGTAGGCAAGCGGTCCGAGCACTGATGCGCATATCACCAGCACCAGCCACACGATCTCAGCGCGCATCAAAGACTCGCTTGCCTCGCCGGATGTACGGGATTCCGCGAGCAAGGCAAAGGCAGTAACTGTCCCGACGAAGGTGCCGACCACGGCTGCGAGCAGACCGCTGACGGCCGAGTCGATGAGCCATGCGCCGAAGCGGTGCGAGGGCGAGACGGTAGTCACCCACTCGCCCGTGCCCAGCTGCACGCTGTGGTCAGCTTGTGCGGGGCGGCGGCGTGCCCAGTCCGGGCCGGTGCTCATGTCGGCGACGGTAGTTGCTGCACTCTGCCGCCTATCGGTTGGCGGTCTCGCCGGTTGTCAAGCGCTCTGATGTGACACCCCCCTGCGATGGTGAGCACATGTCAGCAACGCCTCGCACTCATCCGCCCGCAGCGCTCCGGCTGGTCGATGCCTCGCCGGCTCGCGGGCGCTTACACCGAGCCCTCAGTTCGTCGGCGGCAGATGCCGGAGTTCTCGGCGATTCGGGTGCGGACCCGTCAGGCCGCTTCGCGCTGACAGCGCGGGCCCTGGCCGCCGCTGCACGCGAGCTGGGCCTCAAGGTGCCCAGCTTCCAGAGCCCGCCGCGATCGGACCAGCTCGACCGCTCCATCCAGCGCAGCGCCCGAGGCGACTGTGTGGTGGCTGTGCGCGTGCGCGGACGCCCCTTCGCAGCGGTCGTTGCCGACGTCATCGAAGGAATCGTGGTGTGCAACCGGTTGGATGCGTCGGCAGCGGGTGTGGTGCGAGACGGGCTGTGGCGCGAGATCGAGGGCAGCCACGACGCCTCCGCTCCTGTCGCCGGCGCAGCAGGGTCCTGCACTGAAGCGTCGGAGAGCGAGCATCGCAAGCCGGGCGCGGTCGTAGATCCGTACGCCTTGGACGAAGCCGCCTAGCCATTCAGTGCGTCGCCTCCGGCCGGCGGAGCGAGCATGATGGGGGCTGAGGAGGCAACGAACGCGCCGACCGGCCCGGGTGGCGGAACTGGCAGACGCAGAGGGCTTAAACCCCTCGGCTCCCACGGGAGCGTGCGGGTTCGAATCCCGCCCCGGGCACCCCGGTGGTTCGTCGAGAGCCCGGCGATCGCGGCACCGCAATTCGTTTTCGATTCACGCTGAGCCACGAGTAGTCTTTGTCTCAGAGGCCAGCCGCCCCGAGCTTTGGCAGACGCACCGCAAATGGCGTCACTCGGGGGGCTGGCCCGCCCCCTCGCGAACATATGCCGCCTCCCCTCGAATTCTCGAACGAATTTCGGCAGGGACTGTCAGCGACGTTCGGCGGCGGCGCGCAGTGAAGCGGCGGTCTCGGTGCCTGGTCCGAGCCGGCGGGCGGCGGCGTCGCAGCACCGCTCAGTCAGCACCCGGTTGAGCGGCGTGGTAATGCCGTGGCGCTCGCCGAGTTCGCAGATCCGGCCGTTGAAGTGCTCGACCTCGACGGTCGGGCGGCGGAAGTGCAGGTCCTGCCAGGTCGACGGGTAGCTGTAGAGCGACGGGTCAGAGACTTCCCGTGGTTCGCGCTGACCGGGCTTGCGCAACCGGGCGATCCAAGAGTGAAGATCGCTGCCGTCGTCCATGACCGGCGTGATCCCCGCAGCATCGAGCACGTCGGCCGCTTCTTGCTGGATGTCGGCCATGAAGAAGCGATTCTCCTGAGCGCAGAACCATTCCTGAACGGGCAGATCGACGAGCGCCGAGAAGGCATTCGTCAGGTTCATCACGAGCTTGCCCCACTTGAGATCCATCACCCGCTCAACGAGCGATGCGCGCATCTGTGCGGCAACCAGATCGTCGACCACGCGCGCGCAGAGGTCATCGGATCCCGCGGGCCAGCAGCCGATGTCGGCCCGGCGTGCACCGGTATGGGTCACCACGCCGGGCTCGTCGATGCGGGCGCCGATGCGCACCATCACGCCGTACGCGCGCAAGCCCTGTGCGAGCAGCCATTCCTCGTTGGTGACGCTGTTCTGGAAGCAGAACAGCGGCACATCGGCGTACAGCTCACGATGCTCCTCGACCGCCTCGAAGGTGTGCTGGGTCTTCATCGTCAGCAGTACCACGCTGTTCGCGTCGAGTTCCAGCTCGTGCGCCGTGCGCACAGCCGGCAGCCTGAAGCGGCCCTCGGTGCGCCCCGAGATGCGCAGGCCCTCTTGCTGCAGTGCGTCGAGGTGCTCCCCGCGTGCGATGAGCGCCACCCGGCGACCCGCTCGGGTCAGACGAGCTGCCAGCACGCAGCCGATCGCACCGGCCCCATGAACGATGTAGTTCAGCCGAGCATCGCCCTCGGTCGAATCCGTCGAAGAGCGATCTGGTGCAGAGTCCGCTGCCACGGCGGTACATCGTGCCAGACGACGGAGCGCCGGGCGCATGGCCGCTCGACCGTGCCGGTACGCCGGCGCCGGGACGGCGTGGGATCGTCGGCTCAGAGCACCCGTCGCCACGGGGCGGCGAGGACGTTGGGTGCGAGCCATTCGATGGCGTCGCCTGCGTGAAGCAGCAGGCCCGCTCTGGCCTCTAGGCCGTACTCGGCTGCGAAGGCGCGCAGGCCGCCGATGTCGCGCAGCCGGGTCCGCCGGGTCGCCTTGACTTCGACAGGCAGCAGCCGGTCGTCGGCTTCGATTACGAAGTCGGCCTCCTCGCCTGCAGTGGTGCGCCAGTGCAGCACCTCCGCGCGCTGCATGCGGGCGTCTCGCCAGGCGAGAAGATCGCCGAGTACCAGATTCTCAAGGTGTGCGCCCGCGGGCTCGTCAAGCTGAGCCAGATGCAGCGCCAAGCCGACGTCTGCCCAGTACAGCTTGGGCGACTTGATGAGCCGCTTGGTGCGATTCACCGAGTACGCGGGCACCCGCACGAGCAGATGCGAGGCTTCCAGCAGGTTCAGGTAGCGATGCACGGTCGGCTGCGCGAGCGCCACGTCGCGGCCAAGCTCGGTCTGGTTCACCGTCTGGCCGAGTCGCAGGCACGCGGCACGCGCCAAACGGCGGAAATCGGGCAGCGCAGAGATCGACGACAGGTCTTGCAGGTCTCGCTCGAGATAAGTGCGCACATAGCCGTCGAACCAGATCGATCGCTCAGCACCGTCGGCCAGATGAATCGACGGCGTCGGCATGCCGCCTCGCAGTGCGCTGTCGCGCCAATCCGCGGGTTCGTCAGGCTGCGCCGCCACCAGTTCGGCCCACTCGCTTTCAGGTGCCGCCAGCAGCTCCTCCCAGATGCCGCATCGTCCCAGGCCGAGCTGCTCGCGACGGGTCATCGGCCGCAATGACAGATAGCTGGCCCGTCCGGCCAGCGACTCCGAGACACGCCCCATGAGCAGCAGATCGGCCGAGCCGGTCAGGAGGAACCGGCCCGGACTGCGCTGCCGGTCGATAGCGCTCTTGACCGCCGACAGCAGCCGCGGCTCGCGCTGCACCTCGTCGAGAATCACCGGCTCGCTTCCGCCTACCAGCGCCTCGGGGTCGCGGCGAGCGGTATCCACTGCATCGAGGTCGTCCAACGAGACATAGCGTCGCGGACCGGGTGCCAGCTCACGTACCAGGGTGCTCTTGCCCGTCTGACGTGCACCGGTCACCACCACCGCAGGCATCACCCGCAGATGCTCCTCGAGCCTGGACTGCACCAGCCGAGGCAATGTAATTCCATCCTTGCCGTGAATGATATTCATTCACGGCAAGCATAGAAGTCTCCCGGCACTCGATGAGGCATGCAAGCTGACGTGTACGGATCCACGATCTGACGGTGCGACACCGGTCTCGACAACGTCTGGCGCGAGGTCTCTCAGCGCTGAGCATGGCTGTCGGGTCGGAGTCGTGATACGGCGCCGTGCTGTGCGAGATCAGCTTTGGCGTAACGGCTGAGCATCGCCGGAGTGCTCCAGCGGCCGGCCAGCATGGCTTCGGGCAGTTGCGCTCCGGCGCGGACGAGTGACTGGGCAGCGCCGACGCGCAGCGAATGGCCTGATGCGCCCTCGATGCCGATGGCCGCGGCAGCGGCCTTGACGATCATGCCGATGGCGCGTGCGCTGAGCCGTTCTGAGGTGACGTCACCGCCCTTCCGGATCCGTCGGAACAGCGGCCCGTCGTCGATAGCTGCTGCGCCGAGCCATGCGTCGACGCGAGTCATGGTGGCGCGGCGTACGAACAGCGACGCGCCGTTGTTCTCCTGATCGGTCTTGGAGCGCCGCACGGTCACACTGCCGGCGCCGTCGTCGGCCCGGCCGATGTCGGCGATGTCGAGCGATGCGGCTTCGCCGATGCGCAGCAGAGCGTCGCTCATCACCGCAATGACCGCAGCGTCGCGCAGCCC
>JAJDTF010000047.1 GCA_022827265.1 Acidimicrobiia bacterium
GTTCGTCTTCGGGTCGATCTACCGGGTCGGCACGGCGCGTATCCGGACACGCAACGTGTACACGAATACGGCGCCGACGGGTGCCTACCGGGGCGTCAACGGACCGTGGCTGGTGTTCGCCAATGAGCGGCACATGGACGCGATAGCGGACGCGCTCGGCCGCGATCGCCGGGACTTCAGGCTGGAGTCGTTGGCCCGAGACGGCGATCTGATGCGCAACGGTCAACCGCTCACCGAGGCGTCGATCCTGCGCGAAGCCTTCGACCGAGTCGATGAGCTGGCGCCCTGGCGCGACATCGTGTCGCGCCATCAAGCACAGCGCGACATCGTGTCGCGCAATCAAAGACAGCGGGACGCCGCCGCACGCACTTCGCAGCCGGCCGGGAGCAACGCAGATGTGCTGCGCGGCGCGGGACAGGCAGCGGCGATCTGGCTGACGAATCCGATGCCCGGCCACGCGACCGTCAAGCTGAACGAGGACGGCACTGCCACGGTGATCACGTCGGCAACCGAGAATGGCTCGGGTGCTGTGGCCACGGGGTTGCGCCAGATTGCCGCCGAGGCGCTCGGCCTCGCTGCGGACGCTGTGACGATCACCATGCCCGACACCGACGCGACCGGCTACGACGCCGGGTCGCAAGGCAGCCGCACAACCCACGTCGTCGGCCGGGCCACCGCCGACGCTGCAGCCGAGGTTCGCAGCCAGGTGCTGGACCGGGCAAGCCAGATGCTGGAAGCGGCCCCCGAGGATCTGGTGATCGCCGACGGTGCCGTGACGGTTGCGGGTGTGCCCGCCGCCAGCCTGACGCTCGGCGCGGTCGCGCAAGCGGCCACCTGGTCCGACGGGCCGATTGCAGCAGGTGCCTCCTATGTCACGCCGACACCCCCGCACGATCCGGCGTGCGCCTCCGGCATGTTGATCAAGGGATGGCCGACGCCCACCTATCACCTGCACCAGGCCGAGGTGAGCGTCGACGTGGTGACCGGTCGGGTCACCGTCGACCGCTACGTGGTGTGCCAGGAGGTCGGCCGGGCCATTCACCCCGACGCCATCGCGGGGCAGATCCAGGGCGGCGTTGCTCAGGGCTTGGGCTTCGCGTTGAGCGAGCGTGTCGAACTGGACCACGGCCGCTATGTCCAGCGCACGTTCAAGGCTCACGGCCTGCCGCTGGCGGAAGATGTCCCGAGGGTGGAGATGATCGTGATGGAACATGCCGACCCGGCTGGACCGTACGGCGCGAAGGGCGCTGCCGAGCCCCCGATCGTCCCGGTGGCGGCTGCAGTGGCCAATGCCGTCTCCGATGCCGTCGGCGTGCCGTTCGACACGTTGCCGATCACGCCCGAAGCGGTGCTGGAGGCCCTGGAGGCTGAGCCGAATGGCGAAGCCGTGGCCCGAGCGGCCCGTGAGCCCGTATTGAAACGGGACGGGGAACAAGAGCGGGAAACAACAGGGCGGGCATCGTGAACTCAACGCAGCCGGCGGCGCCCGGAACGTTGCGCATCGGCGTGGACGTGGGCGGCACCAACACCGACGCGGTCGCCATGTCCGGCAACGAGGTTGTGGGGTGGTCCACGGCGGTCACGACACCGGAGGTGACCGATGGCATCGTGACCGCAGTCCGGGCTGTGCTCGACGACTGCGGCGCGTCGCCCGATGCGATCGGCGCGGTCATGATCGGCACGACGCACTTCACCAACGCGCTGGTGGAGGGACGCCGCCTGGTGCCCACCGCCGTGGTGCGACTCGGGCTCCCCGCCACGCGGGGACTGCCGCCGTTCATCGACTGGCCCGAGCGGCTGCGGGCCGTGCTCGGCGACCACGTCTATCTCTGCCACGGAGGCCATGAGTTCGACGGGCGGCTGATCAGCCCCATCGATCACGACGAGCTGCGGGCCGCAGCGCAGGACATCGTCTCGAAAGGGGTGGGCTCGGTGGCGGTGGCCTCGGTCTTCTCGCCTGTCGACGCCAGCTTCGAGGCCGAGGCCCGGGAGGTCTTGGCAGGCGAGGTACCGGAACTCGACATCAGCCTGTCCAGCGAGATCGGCCGGCTTGGATTGCTCGAACGTGAGAACGCGGCCGTCGTGAATGCATGCCTGCGGCCGCTGGCTGAACGCACCGTGTCCGGGCTGATCGGGGCGTTGGTCGAGCTGGGCCTCGATTGCCCGCTGCACGTCAGCCAGAACGACGGCACGCTCATGAGCGCCGACTTCGCCCGCCGGTACCCGGTGGCCACGTTTGCCTCGGGCCCCACCAACTCAATGCGGGGAGCGGCCTTCCTGAGCGGCATCCGGGACGGGGTGGTCATCGACGTGGGGGGCACGACGTCCGATGTGGGCGTGCTGGTGCACGGCTTCCCCCGAGAGGCCTCGACGGCGGTCTCGGTCGCGGGAGTGCGCACGAACTTCCGGATGCCCGACGTGCTCTCACTGGGACTCGGCGGCGGAAGCCTGGTGCGCTCCGGCGACGGCGCCGACGGAGATGGCGGCGACGTGACAGTGGGGCCCGACAGCGTCGGCTACGAGCTCACCGAACGGGCGCTGGTGTTCGGCGGCGGCGAGCTGACCGCCACGGACGTCGCTGCTGCGGCCGGAATGGCCGACATCGGCGACCGGGCGACGGTCAGCCACGTGGACGCTGGGCTGGTGGGCGACGCGGTCGAATGCATGCAGGACATGCTGGCCACCGCAGTCGAACAGATGAAGACGTCGGCCGACCCGGTTCCTGTCGTGGTGGTGGGTGGCGGGGGAGTGCTGGTGCGAGACGGCCTGGCAGGCGCATCGGAGACGATCCGGCCCGACTACTTCTCGGTTGCCAGCGCCATCGGCGCAGCCATCGCACAGGTCGGCGCCGAGACAGACCGGGTGTACTCGATGGCGTCGATGACCCGCGACGAGGCAATGGTTGAGGCCCGTTCGGTCACCTCCCAGCGCGCTGTCGACGCGGGTGCCGACGCTGCCACCGTCGAGATCACCGACATCGATGAGATCCCCCTCACGTACCTGCCGTCGAATGCCATACGGATCCGCGTGAAGGCAGTCGGTGACCTTGCTGCGGGCAACGGCATATCCGGCGGGGGAGTTGGCCCATGAGCACACAAGGCAAGATCGGCCTCATCCTCGGCAGCGCGATAGCCCCCGAGGACATCGCAGGGGCCGCCGCGCAGGCCGAGGAGAGCGGCTTCGACGAGATCTGGCTTGCGGAGGACTACTTCTTCACTGGCGGCATCTCCGGCGCGTCGGTGGTGCTCGGGGCCACGAGCGAGATCACCGTGGGCCTGGGCGTGGTGTCAGCGGTGGCGCGTCATCCCTCGGTGCTGGCGATGGAGTTGGCCACGCTGAGCCGCTCGACGCCCGGGCGGCTGATCGCCGGAGTCGGCCTGGGAGTGCCGGCATGGGTCCGCCAGATGGGCCTGCATCCCCGTTCGCCGCTGCAGGCTGTCCGGGAGTGCGTGACGGCGGTCAAGGCGCTGCTCGGCGGCGACACGCTGGACCGGCACGGCGGCGTGTTCGACTTCGACAACGTCAAGCTGACCTTTCCCGAGACAGTACCGCCGATGCCAGTCCGCCTCGGCGTGTCAGGACCGAACATGCTGCGGTTGGGCGGCGAGATCGCTGACGGAACGATCCTGTCGGTGTGCTCAAGCTTGCGTTACGTGGAGTGGGCCTCCGAGCGCATAGACGAGGGTCGCGAGATCGCCGGCCGCACCGATCCTCACCCGATCACTGTGTTCGCGCTGTACGCCGTGGACGAAGACGGCCAGGCAGCTCGTGACTCGGCACGGGCATCGCTGGCCTTCTACCGCCAGCACGGCCCCAATGCCCTCACCGACGTGTACGGCATCTCCGACGAGCTGCAGGTGCTGATCGATCAGGGCGGTTACGCCGCAGTGCGAGACGGCATGCCCGATCAGTGGGTCGCCGACCTGACCGTCGCCGGCACCCCCGAGGAATGCGCCGCCAAGATCGGGGCGTTGCTGGCTGGCGGCGCCGACTCGGTAGCGCTGGCTCCCATCGCGACCGACCGGCTCTCGGAGACCATCGACCTCACCGCCCGCGAGGTTCTGCCTCTCCTTGCGAGCGCCAAGGCTTCGCCGGCGCTCACCCGATAAGGCGCCAAGGCTTCGCCGGCGCTTACCCGAAAAGGCGCCGGGGCTTCGCCGGCGCTCGCATGTGACCCCTCAGACTGCGGGCTGGTACTCGGCGTCGATGCCGAATGCGTGCGGGCCTACGACCGCCAGTGCTTCGGGTGTGCGCAGCAGGTCGGGCGCAGGCAGCACGAGCACATCGGCACGAACGCCGAACCGCAGCAGTTCGGTGGTGATTGGCTCGCCCGTATCGGTGGTGACCAGCGTGATGAGGTCGGGCACCATCACCTGGGGCACGTCGTTTTCGTAGATGGCGAGGTTCTCGTTCTGGAAGTCGATGCGGATGGTGCGCCCCGCATCGTCGCCGATGCCAGCCACCGTCATCTGGCCTCGTGCGAATCCGGCCGCGTTGCGGCGATGCACGTCGGTGACCTTGCCGCGCAGGTACCGCTTCCCTCCGGCGACACCCAGGATCGCCTTGGTGGGATCGTCCTTGACATCGCGCGCACGGTGTACGGCATGGCCGATCTCGCTGGCAAGACGCAGCGTGTGGGGGATGATCGAACGGCGGCAATACGCACCGTCCATGACTGCCGACGCCAGCCCGGTGTGTGCGCCCATCTCGACCGTGGCAGCCCGGGCGATGCGCTCGAGCCACTTGGCATCCAGCACGTCCGAGATGATCACCTGGTTGCCGCGCTCATCGGCAATGGCGGCGGGGTAGGGGCTGCCGCCGTAGATGAGGTAGGTGATCATCTGCAGCTCGGGGAAGGCCCGCCCCATGCCGTCGCCGTTCACGATGGGAATGTCCATTGCAGCGGCGACCACCATCGGCACCATCGAGTTGCTGCCGCCCATCTCGAACGGTGCGATCGCGTCGAACTTCCGGCCCAGGTGGCCTTCGAGCGCCCGGGCGGCGACGGTCTCCTCGTCGCCGCCGGCGAGCTTCTCGTGGCTGACCATCGGCGAGCCCATGCCGCCGACGGCCACCAGCAGGTCGTCGTCGGCAATCTCGTCGGGCTCGATGACCTGCACCCGACCGCCATTGCGCATCACCTGCAGCACCCGCAGACGACCGAGATAGGGATTGCCGCCGCCGCCGGTGCCCAGCACCGCAGCCCCCAGGGCGATCGGCGCGAGATCGGGCTCAGTGATCTCCCACACGGCACCCCTCCTGCACCCGGCCCGCCACCGCAGCAACCGCCGACGCTAGCCCCCGTCGAGCAGGCGCCGGCAGCCACTGAGCACACCGCTCAGCAGCAGCTCGAATTGACCGTCGGGCCATTCCACCTCTGGCCGCTGGGCCTTCCAGCCGATGATGGCCATGCCGCGTATCAGCTCGAACAACGGCACCAAGGCCAGATCGGCGTCGCTGATTGCCCGCACATCTCGGTAGCCCTTCAAGAACTCCGTCGCAGCCGCCTCGAAGTCGGGAGCGGCCCGCGAATGGAACATTGCCACGGCGATGTCGTACTGGTGCCAGCCGAACCCGGCGTCATCGAAATCGATAACTGCTAGCTGGCCGTCTGATACCAGCAGGTTCGCCAGGTGCAGGTCTGCATGGATCATGCTGAACGTCCGCTCAGGCTCGCCGTACCGGTCCAGGGTTGTCCGGCAGGCATCACGAGCGGCCACGACAAGGTCGCGCTCGCCGGCAGACAGTCTGGGATGTTCCCAGAACGGCCCCCAGAAGGGAGCATCGCCGAGCAGGCCGTCGATGTCCAAGCGGTGACGGCTGAACGACGACGGGGGCGTCCACGCTGTCGCCTGATTGTGCATGGCTGCCATCAGCCCACCGAGTTGGCCGAACGACTCCGATATCTCCGAGAGTGCTTCGTTCGTGCCACCGGGCTGGGTCAGCAGCACGCCCACGATCTCTCCGTCAGCCCACAGGTTGAGTCCGGCGTTGCGGATCTCGCTGGGTCCGGTCTCGGTGGGAACGAAGTAGCGACCGTCGGGGGCGCAGACCGGCGTGGGCACGCAGATGCCCGAGTCGCGCAGCGCTGCCAGCCAGACGCGCTCGGAGTCGAGCTCTGCTGCTGTGTGGTAGCCGGGCCGGTGCAATCGCAGCACATAGGACTGTCGAGAACCGGAATCGACAGCCCGAAAGGTGATGTTCTCGCTGACGCCGACCAATTCGAGGTGGCTGGCCTCCACGCCGAACGCTTCGAGCGCTTGATGTGCTGCGCTGAGCCAGCGCCTATCCATCGATGTCGTCGATGACTGCGTCGAAGGCTGACAGGAACTCCTCGGCGTGGGACTGCTGCAACACGAGCGGCGGGCGGACCTTCAGCACGTTGGCGAATGCGCCGGCGTGCGACGCGAGGATGCCGCGGTCTTTGAGCCGGTTGGTGACATCAACGGCCCGTGACCGATCGGGCGCCAGGTCTTCCGCTGACACCATCTCCACGCCGAGGAACAGCCCGTGGCCGCGGACATCGGCCATCCACTCGCAGCGCGCGGCTCTCTCGACCAGCGCTTGCTTGAGTCCGTAGCCGAGTTCGGTGACGCTGGCGGCCAGCTCCCGATCCTCGATCTCGTCGATGACTGCGTGACCGACTGCGGCTTGGAGCGGGCTGGCGCCGTAGGTGTTGAAGTAGCGGGTGGCGGCCCGGAATCGATCCACTAGCTGCCGGCTGGCGACGGTGGCCGCCAAGGGGAGCCCGTTGCCCATGGGCTTGCCCATCACCGCGATGTCGGGCTCGAAGCCGGTGACCTCATATCCCCACCAGCGACCCGTGCGGCAGTAGCCGGCTTGCACCTCGTCGGCGATCACGAGGCCTCCTGCATCGCGCACCAACTCGGCGGCCTGTGCCATGAAGCTGCCGGGAATGTCGGGCAGGCCCTCGTTGGCCTGGATCGAGCACAGGATGATGGCGGCCACGCCCGCACCGGAGGACTCCAAACGACCGATGGCGGCGGCTAGCTCGTCGAGGTAGGCGTCAGCCAGTGCTGGGCCATCGAGCCCGTCCCGGATCGGCCGCAACTGCTGGGGAAATGGGAAGGTCGCCACGTCGGGATGCTCGTCGGGCTGCGACGCCGCCTGCCGCAGCGCGATGACCGCCTCGGTATTGCCGTGGTAGGTGGCGTCGGTGGCGATGACACCCCGGCGCCCGGTCGCAATGCGTGCCATGTTCATGGCGACTTCGACGGCTTCGGTGCCGGTGCAGCTGATGACAGCGCTCTCGATGCCGCCGTGATGCAGTGCCACCAGGCGCTCGGCGAAGCTGACGATGCCCTCGTGCAGGTACCGGCTGTGCACGTTCAGCGTGGCCTGCTGAGTGGCCATGGCCTCGGCGACTCGAGCGTTGCCGTGGCCCACGCACGGCACGTTGTTGTACATGTCGATGTAGCGGCGGCCGTCGGCGTCGAAGAGCTCGACGCCGTCGCCCCGCACGATGTGCAGGGGCTCGGTATAGAAGAGCTGCGCGCCCGCGCCGAGCGCCTGTTCCCGGCGCTCAAGCAGCTTTCTGGCAGCCGGCGCGCTCATCGAAACGGTGATGCCTGTCGATGCGGCAGTTGGCTGAGCCGGCGGAGGTCGACTCAGTCGCCGACGAGCAATGAGGAGTTGTCGTGCTTCGAGGTCGGCTTGCGGCCGAGCACGATCTCCGGGGTGAGCAGGTCGACCGGTCCGGGCATGCCGTCGGGGTCGGAGTAGTAGCCCAGTGCGTAGTTGCCCATCGAGTAGCCCATCAGGTCTGCGAGGTCGGGATCGAGGTCTTTGGCGATGCTCGGCGGGCACGAGAGGAACTGGTTTTCCTCGGTGCGCAGCCAGCCCAGCGTGTAGGTGATGTTGATGCCGGTGCGCTCGGCATCGGAGCGGTTCTCGCCCCCGCCGTGGATCACTGAGCCCGAGTAGAGCAGCACCGACCCGGCACCCATCGCGGCCTGCGTCTTCTCGTCATCGTCGGCTCTGCGCTCGGGATCCCATCCGGGGCTACCCGGAACGATGCGGGTGCCGCCGTTCTCCGGCGTGAAGTCGCTGAGTGCCCACATCGTGTTGAACTGCGGGTCGATCTCTCTGGGGACGTAGCCGCCCCATGCGTCCCGGTCGCGGTGCAACGGCTGCGTGCCTTGGCCGGGCTTGATGTTGATGACCTGTGTGAGGTGCAGCTGGATCTTGTTGGTGTAGGGGCTGAGGAACCGGTTCGCCATGTCGATGACCTCGGGGTGCATCACCAATTCACGGCACGCCGGCGATCGCGCGACGAGCGCGCCGGTGCGGGTTGTGTTCTGGCCGGAGAAATTGTCGAGCCCGCCAGGCGTGCGGTCGATCCACGGCCGCAGCTCGGCTTCGAGCCGATTCAGCAGGTCGACATCGATGGCTTCCTCGATGATCGCACCGCCGTCGATCCGCACGACCTCGACGATCTCCTCGTCCGGTGCATCCAAGGTGAAACGCGCAAGCCCAGCCATGTGCCAACAGTACGCGCTGCCGCAATCACGTACAGGTGCGGCGTTGCATCCGCATCGCGGCCGACAGGGCTGAAACGGATTTCGCAGCGCGGGATGATCCGGGACGCCAGGCCGTCTCGGTCGCTCGCCGCTCCTGCGTGGTCGCTCGCACAGAGGCGCACGCCCGACGTGCCGGCATCGCTCGTGCGCCGATGAGGTGAGAGACCGCCACGAGACCGTGGTGAAAGAAGCGGTCGTTGGCATCGCTCCATACGCCGTATGCGTCGAGTTCGGAGCGCATGTGTGCCATCTCTGCGTTGACCCTGCGCTCGTAGTCATCCATGCGCTGCTCGAGGCGCTGCAGCTTGGCCTGGGTATCCGTGGCCAGTCGGCGCAGGCGCCGCACATTCCGAACGTTGCACAGGATGGATAGGGCGAGGAAGATCGCCGACCAGGCGAAGAAGATCGGCTTGGGGACGCCTGCCGCGAGTAGCGAGGCGTGGGCCGCGGTCACCTCCCGTCTCCGGCCGTGTGCAACATGGGTAGGTCCTGTGGTGGAGGTGTCATGCCGACACATCAACAGGTTTGCCAGGTGAGATCAACTGAATTACCGGTGAGATCAACTGAATTAAATGAAAACTATTGAAAAGATTCCATTTATCAATCCTGTGAGGCCGTGCCGTTCGGCTTCTGAATTCACGCCGCCCGTGGGCCTACGCTGCTCCTCGTGAGTCAGGTATCGGGCGGCGTCCCCGTCTTCACTGCAGAAGACGACGGCTTTCACGCGCATCTTCGAGGCGACGACTGGTGGTTCACCGAGACGGCGTGGTTCTCGTTCCATCACGCAGAGGGGTCGCTCGGAGGTTGGCTCTACACGCTGGCCCGCCACAACATCGGCACGATCTCGGGCGGGGCCTGGGTGTGGGACGACACCGCACACCTGCCGTGGGAGGTGCCCTACAGCGCCAACCTCACCGCGCTGCGCCTGCCGCCCGAACTCGACCTGCGGGACGCGACATTGCCCAATGGCGTCAGCGTTCGCGCCGAGATCCCGACCATGGCGTACCGGCTTGGCTACGACGACCCGGGACGCTTCAGCGCCGATCTGCGATTCGAGGCCGTGCTGGCGCCGCGGCCGCTGACGGCAGGCGGCTCGACGTTCGGCCATTCTGCGCATTTCGACCAGATCGGACGGGTCACCGGCACGATCCAGCTCCATGGCGAGGACATCGACATCGACTGCTGGTCGATGCGCGACCGCACGTGGGGCCGCCGGCCAGAAGACCGTCCCCGCCAAGCCGCGTACGTCACCGGCGCCGGCGACGACGGTTCGGGATTCCTGGCGGTCACCAACACCCGCGACGGCGTCGACCGTGTCGCGTACGGGTTCGTCCAGCACGGCGATGCCCAGGTGAGCCTCGTCGACGGAGAGCGCTCAGTCCGCCGCAGCCCCGAGGGCTGGATCTCCGAGATTCGCATCGATGCCGTCGATGCCGCTGGTGAACGCTTCGTCGCGAGCGGTCGCCCGGTGAGCCGGATCGTCATCAACCGCCACAGCTTCATCGACATCAACAGCCTCATCCGCTGGGAGGTCGACGGGGTGGGCGAGTGGTGGGGTGAGGATCAGGACATGTGGCCCACCCACCGGTTCGCAGCGGCCAAGCGCGGCGGAGATTGGTCGATCCCGGCCTCCCGACGATGACTGCCGACGACCACGAGCTGCTGTCACGGCTCGCCGACACCGTGCGCAGCCAGATTGCGCCGGCAGTCGATGACGAGTATGCCCGCACCCAGGCATTCATGGCCGCGGTGATCCTGCAGCGCTTGGCGAAGCAGGCACAGTTCTTCGACGAGCACCGCGCAGCCGAGTTCTCCGACGTCGCAGCTCTCACCGACCAGCTCGATGCTGCGTTCGCAGCAGCCGGGCCCGCCCCAGACGCACAGGCTCATGTCCCCGCAGACGTCCGTGACGCTGTTGCTCGCATGCGGCGACTGTCGTCGATTGCCGCTGTGTCGGAAGTCCTCGAGGCCCTCTATCGCTGGGGTCCTGACGGGCCCGTCGCCGCTCCAGCCCTCGACACGATCCGCCAGGTGCTGCGACGCGACATCGACCGGCGCATGGAGATCGCCCGGTGAGTCCATTCACACGGCGAGACGGGCGAATGGGGGTTGCCTCGTGAGTGCTGGGGCAACATCGGAGTCACGCTCGGGCGAAGGCGCACTGATGGGAGCGCTCAGCGATTATCTGCGTGAACGCCTCGGCGCCAGCGGTTCCGTCGACATCCAGAACGCCGAACGCATTGCTGTGGGCTGGTCTCACGAGACGTGGCTGTTCGCGGCCGTGTGGTCCGACGGCGTCGGCGAGCAACGTCAGGCATTCTGCCTGAGACGTGATCCCGGTAACGCCCTGCTGCGGCAGGAGTCCGATCTCGGTGAGCAATTTCGTGTGCTGCTGTGTCTTGAGCCGACCGATGTGCCCGCCCCGCGTGCGTTCTGGTACGAACCCGACCCAGAGGCTCTCGGCGCCCCCGCCATCGTGATGGAACGGGTGCCGGGCGAATGCCCGAGCCCCTGGCGCCGTGCCGGTCGCGAGTACTACGCCGCAGCGGCCGAGCGAGGCGTGCTGCCGGCCAGCTTCACCGACGCGCTGGCAGCCGTGCACAACGTCGACTGGCAGGCGGCGGGTCTCGACTTCTTGGGTGTGCCCGGGACGGGCAGCGACTTCGCGTTGGGCGAGATCGCCAAGTGGGAAGCACTCATCGATGACTCAGGTCATCCCGGCCACCCGATCCTCGCCGACTTGATCGGCTGGCTGCGCCACCACGCACCCGCCACTGAGCAGCTCACGCTCGTGCACGGTGCGTACCGGACCGGGAATGTCCTGATCCACGAAGACCAGGTGTCGGCGGTTCTCGACTGGGAGCTGCAGGTCATCGGCGACCCGATGTACGACGTGGCCTACGTGCTCACCGAGCTCAACCGGGAGGGCACCGAGCTGCTGTCAAACGTTGTGCCTCGGGACTTGTTCTTCGAGCGATACCAGCAGGCCACCGGCATCGAGATCGACGAGCAGCGCTGTGCGTACTACCAACTGCTCTACGCGATGCGCTCGGCGGCATTCTGGATGAGCGCCGCAGGTCTGTACGCCGACGGCGCCAACAGCGACCTGCGATTGGCCCGCACGCACTGGTCGGTCACCGTGGCCCTCGAACGCGCCGCAACCGAACTCGGCTACTAGGACACGAGCGGGTAGCCACAGATCACATAGCGGAGGGGGCGGCAGGGAACTCTGCGACGTTGCGACCTGCCGGATCGCGGGAGCAGAGACTCCTTTCGCCTCCGCAGCGGTCGCGCCCTGTCTGGTTCAGGCAGCGAAAGCGTCGATCATGGCGTGCACGTCGCCCAGCGGGTACAGGATCGGGCAGGTGGCACCGGTGGCGAGGTAGCCGGCGACAGCTTCACGTGCTTCCGCCGGGGTGCCCGACGCGGTGAGCATCTGCACGATGTCGTCGGGCACGAGGCGTGATGCTGCTTCGACCTGCTCGGCGGTGGCCGGCCAGGTGAGCACTTTGCCGACCTCTTCGAGCAGGGATTCGGGCACGCCAGACGCCTTCATGATGTGCGGCTGTTGGCCCAGGTACTGGGTGACCATGTTGCGAGCCATGTCGAGCGCCGTGCCGCGGTCCTCATGCACCGAGCACACCACGAGCTGAGGCCGGTCGAGGTCATCGACGCTGCGCCCAGCGGCCCCCGCACCGCGGTCGAGAGCGTCCATGGCCCGGCTGTTGTAGTCGGGCGAGACCAGGTAGTTCAGCACGACGCCGTCGGCGATTTCGCCGGTCAGCTCCATCATCTTCATGCCCGTGGCGCCGATGTAGATCGGCACATCCTTCGGCCGCCGCTCCTGGTACACGTAGTCGAGCTCGACATCGTCGAGGTGGACGTGGTCGCCGTGAAAGGTGACGTTCTCGTTAGCCAGCAGCGCCCGCACCACCGTGGTGACCTCACGCATCGCGCCGAGCGGCCGAGCACGGCTGATGCCGACCTTGGCCGCCAGCGGGTCCCACCAGGCGCCCAGCCCGCAGATGATGCGACCCGGCGCGAGGTCATCCAGCGTCGAGAACATCGAGGCCAGGCGGGCTGGGTTGCGGGACCAGATGTCGATCACGCCGGCGCCCACCTTGATGCGCGATGTCGTGGCAGCGAAGGCGGCCATGGGCACGCTGGCCTCGCGCACCAACCGCGAGTCGGCTTGCCACACCGCCCCGAAACCGCGTTCCTCCGCGTACTGGGTGAAGCCCATCGCCTCGGTGATGGTGTGAGCGTCCTGCAGGTACAGCGCAATTCGTGCTGTTGTCATCGATCTACCGCCATTGGTCTGCCGTCACGAGCCCCGAACCCCTGATCTGTCCGGTATTCCAGCATTGCCGGTTGAGCGGGCATACGGAACCGTTCGCGGAACATAGCCTCGGTTCGGTATGTCCAATCACACTGCGTCACATCGGGCTTCCGGGCCGAATGCGGCATCCGTCGCCGCCGGAGCATTTCCTGCCAGCTACGCCGCTCAGCTCGCCACCGAGGTCACCGATCCTCGTGGCCGGGCACATGTGGTAGAGCGATTCCGGACCCAGGGCATCCGCCTGCCGACGTTCGCCGAGCTCGCCGACCCGATGCTCATCGACCCGGACGTTGACACTGCGCTCGGCGACGTCGATCCCGACTTCGCCGATCCTCTGAATCTGTTCCGGGTGCACTGGTTCAACGACGGCGCCGGTGGGCGCACCGATGTACCCGAGCACGTCGTGCTGCCGAGCGAGCTGACCGGTACGCCGGCACAGGTCGTGGTGCTGTTCGGCAACCGCTTCCCGATGATCGGCGCGCACAAGGTGCTGGCTGCGTACTCCTGCCTGGCGCCGCGGGTGGTCTCGGGCCAGTTCGACCCCACCCGGCACCGGGCGGTGTGGCCGTCCACCGGCAACTACGCCCGCGGCGGTGTGGCGATCAGCCGGATCATGGCGTGCCGCGGGGTGGCCGTGCTGCCCGAGAACATGAGCCGCGAGCGCTTCGAGTGGCTGGAGCGTTGGATCGCCGACCCTGCCGATGTGATCCGCACCCCCGGCTCGGAGAGCAACGTCAAGGAGATCTACGACGCCTGCGCAGAGCTGGAAGAGGATCCCGGCAACTTCATCCTGAACCAGTTCAGCGAGTTCTCGAACCACATCGGCCACTACGAGGTCACCGGCACCGCGCTCCTGGCGGTATTCGAGCATCTGCAACAGCAATCATCTGGAGGCAGCGAGCTGAATCTTGCTGCGTTCGTGGCTGCTAGCGGCTCCGCGGGCACGCTCGGCGCAGGCGACCGGCTCAAGGATGCTCACGGCGCCCAGATCGTGGCGGTCGAGGCGCTCGAATGCCCGACCATGCTGTACAACGGCTACGGCGAGCACAACATCCAGGGCATCGGTGACAAGCACATCCCGCTCATCCACAACGTCATGAACACCGATGTGATCGTCGGCGTCAGCGACCATGCGACCGACGGGCTCGGGCTGGTGTTCAACACCGAAGCGGGCCGGGACGCCCTGCGCGAACACCTGGGTGCAGCATCGTGGGTGCTCGACGAACTCGGGCACTTCGGCTACTCGTCGATCTGCAACTCCCTCGCCGCAGCCCGTGCGGCCAACGAGCTGGGTCTCGGGCCCGACGACGTGGTCATGACAGTGGCGACCGACGGTTTCGAGATGTACTTCTCCGAACGGGAACGCCACCTTGCAGAACGCCATGCAGACGGCTTCGACGCCGGGGCCGCACGCGGCATCATCGAGCGTCACCTGGCACCTGACGCCCGCAGCGGCGATGCTCCCCACATCGAAGTGCTGTCTGACCGGGGTCGCGACCGGATCTTCAATCTCGGCTACTACACCTGGGTCGAGCAGCAGGGCGTCCCTTTGGACGATTTCGAGGCACGCCGCGACCAAGCCTTCTGGGACTCGCTGAGAGGGCTGCCCCGCCTCTGGGACGACATGATCGACGAACTCAATGACGAAGTCGCCGCCACCTTCGTGTGAGCAGACGTGGGACATGCGAGTGGCGGCACGTGACGTGACGAACTGCGGTACGGCACGGGCGAATAGCGATGAGAGAATGAAGCCATGAGCGGATCAGCTGGGGGAGCACCGCAGATTGACGGCGGGCGTTTGATGCGTCGCCTGGATGAGCTCGCCCAGATCGGCGCCATCGAGGGCACGACAGGCAACTGCCGCCTGGCGCTCACCGACGAGGACCGGGCCGGGCGTGACTTGGTCGGCACGTGGATGGCAGATCTGGGGCTCGATGTCACTATCGACGGCCTGGGCAATGTCGTGGCCTGCGCGGAGCCGGGACGCATTGCCGACTCGGTGATGATGGGCAGCCACATCGACACGGTGGCCACCGGTGGACGCTACGACGGCAATCTCGGCGTGCTGGCCGGGCTGGAGGTCATCGAGTCGGTGCTGGCGAGGGGCCAGATGCCGGCTCGCCCCCTGTCGGTGGCGTACTTCACCGACGAGGAAGGCAGCCGGTTTGCGCCCGACATGCTCGGCAGCCTCGCCTACGTGGGGGGCATGGCCCTCGAGGAAGCGCTGGAGATCACCGACCGCGACGGCATCGCAGTGGGCGACGAGCTGGATCGCATCGGTTATCGCGGTGCCGCGCCTGTGCCTGGCACAGTGCCTTACGCCTACATGGAGTTGCACATCGAGCAGGGCCCGGTGCTGGAGTTCCACGAAACTCAGATCGGCGTGGTGGAAGGCGTGCAGGGCATCTCGTGGACCGAGGTCACGCTCGGCGGCCAGTCGAACCACGCTGGCACCACGCCAATGCCGCTGCGGCGAGATGCAGGCCTCGCTGCGTGCCGAATTGCCGGCGAGGTGCGCGAACTGGCGCACAACATCGGCGACTCGCAGGTCGGCACTGTTGGCTCCATCTCGCTGGTGCCGAATCTGGTCAACGTCATCGCCGGAGCGGCGGTGATGACCGTGGATCTGCGCAACACCTCCGAGGCGATGCTGCAGCACGCGGAGGCTCGGCTCGACGAGATCGTGCGTCGCAATGCGGAGGAGGAACACCTCGATGCATCGATGCGGCGCACCGCACGCTTCGAACCGGTCGAATTCCACCCAGCGGTCATCGACCTCGTGGAGCGCTGCGCGACCGAGGCGGGCCTTACGCACCGTCGCATGCCGTCTGGCGCAGGACACGACGCACAGATGCTGGCTCGTGTGTGCCCGACTGCGATGATCTTCGTACCCAGCTTCGACGGGGTCAGCCACAACCCGGCCGAATACACGGCACCTGAGGACATCGAGGCGGGTGCGAACCTGCTGGCCGACGTCGTGTGGCGCCTTGCCAGCGGCGCCATCGACAGCGAGCTGGCTGCTCATGGGGCACCAGCGTGAGACTGATCAACGTGGGCGCTGCGCAGCTCGGACCCATCGCCCGCTACGAGACCCGTGCCAAAGTCGTCGAGCGGCTGATCGCCTTGCTGCATCAGGCAGCAGATCGGGGCTGCGATGTCGTGGTGTTCCCAGAGCTGGCGCTCACCACGTTCTTCCCGCGCTGGTACTTCCCCGACGACTCGCCCGAGCTGCTGGCCTATTTCGAGACTGAGATGCCTTCGGCGGAGACCCAGCCGCTGTTCGACGAGGCCAAACGGCTCGGCATCGGCTTCCACCTGGGCTATGCCGAGCTGACGCCTGACGGCCACCGCTTCAATACAGCGATCCTGGTTGACCGAGACGGCAGCCTCGTCGCCAAGTACCGCAAGGTGCACATTCCGGGGCATGACGAGCACGAGCCTCAACGACCTTTCCAGCACCTGGAGCGTCGCTACTTCGAGGAGTCCTCCGAAGGCTTCAGCGTGTGGCGGGCGTTCGACGGCGTGATGGGTATCGCCCTGTGCAATGACCGTCGTTGGCCCGAGACCTACCGGGTGATGGGCCTCCAGGGCGTCGAGATGATCTTCATCGGCTACAACACGCCGCTGTTCTATGCCCCCGACCCCACCCAGGATCCGCTGCAGGCCTTTCACAATCACCTCGTCATGCAGGCTGGCGCCTACCAGAACGGCACCTGGGTGGTCGGCGTCGCCAAGGGCGGAACCGAAGAGGGTGTGGAATCGCTCGCTCATTCGGCGGTGATCGCCCCGTCAGGCCAGATCGTGGCCCAGGCGGTCACCGACGGCGACGAGCTGATCACTGCCCAGTGCGACCTCGACTGGTGCTCGCACTACAAGAACACCCTGTTCAACTTCGACCGCTACCGCCGACCCGAGACCTACCAGCTCATCGGCAAGCAAAAGGGCGTCATCCCCCCGCCGTAGCCGCCCTCACAACCGATGCCACAGTCAGCACAGCGCGCTGGTGGTGTGAATGGCCCTGCGGTGGTGCGACAATGGCCTGCGGGGAAGGGACCACGAGAGCTCCGGGGTCCCAGGGACGAGGATGTCGATGACGACCGAGTTCGTGCTGAACGGTTTGCCGGTCACGGTTGCCAGCGATCACGAGCACCTGCTAGCGGCGCTGCGAGATGAATTGGGGATCATCTCTCCCAAGGACGGCTGCGCGCCGTCGGGCCAATGCGGCTGTTGCACGGTGCTGGTGGACGGCAAGGCCCGGGTGGCCTGCCAGACCAGCCTCGAGCGCTCTGCCGGCACCGAAATCACCACCGTCGAGGGCTTCGACGAGGCCGAGCTAGAGGCCTACGCCAACGCGTTCGCAGCGCATGGTGCGCTGCAGTGCGGTTTTTGCACGCCGGGCATCGTGGTGCGTCTCAAGGCCCTGCTCGACCGCAAAGGCTCAGCGCTGACCCGTGAAGAGGCCAGCCGTCACCTCGGCGGGCATCTGTGCCGCTGCACCGGCTACACCAAGATCCTGGACGCGGTGGAATCGCTGGCGGCGGGAGAGGTGCCGGTAGCGCTTCCGCCAAAGGGCGTGGGCAGCTCCGGCGTTCGCTACGAAGCCCGCGAACTCACCCTCGGCAGCCGCCCCTACATCGACGACATGTATCCGGACGGCATGCTGCATGGCGCGCTGCGGTTTGCCGACCATGCCCGCGCCGACGTGCTCGCGATCGACACGAGCGCGGCGGAGGCCGAGCCGGGCGTGCAGGCGGTGTTCACCGCTGCCGACATTCCCGGCGTGCTGCGGGTGGGCCTCATCCACAAGGACTGGCCGGTGATGATCCCGGTAGGCGGGCGCACGTCCTACCTCGGCGACGTGCTCGCCATCGTGGTGGCCGACAACCGGCCTGCAGCGCGACGTGCTGCAGAACTGATCGAGGTGTCCTACGACGTCCTCGATCCCATGACCGACCCGGTGCGCGTGAAGGACAGCGACATCGATGCCGTCTGGGAGCTCGACGGCAACATCCTGTCTCGCTCCACCTACTCCCGCGGCGACGTCGACGCTGCGCTGGCCGCCTCCGCACATGTCGTGACCGAGACGTTCCAGACCCAGCGCATCGAGCACGCCTATCTCGAGCCCGAATCGACGCTTGCTGTGCCCACCCCGGACAACGGGGTCGCTGCCGGGCTGCACGTATACACCGGCGGGCAAGGCATCTGGGACGACCGCAACGACATCGCTGCGGTGCTGGCGCTGGACCCGTCGGTGGTGACGACTGAGCTGGTCTCCAACGGAGGAGCGTTCGGCGGCAAGGAGGACATGTCGAACCAGGCCCATACGGCGCTGGCGGCATGGCTGACCGGTCGCCCGGTGCGGATCACGCTGTCGCGTGAGGAATCGCTGCTCATGCATCCCAAGCGGCACCCCATCCGCATGACCTACGAGGTCGGCTGCGACGCCGAGGGCCAGCTCACCGCAGTGCGGGCACGCATGTTCGGCGACTCTGGTCCCTACGCCTCGGTGGGCATGAAGGTGCTCGAACGATCAGCGGGGCACGCCACGGGTCCCTACCTGGTGCCGGCGGTGGACGTCGAGTCGGTCGCGGTGCGCACCAACAACCCGGTGTGCGGCGCATTCCGGGGCTTCGGCGCCAACCAGGCGCAGTTCGCCATGGAAGGCGTGATGGACCGGCTGGCCGAAGCGGTGGGCATCAGCGGGTTCGAGATGCGCCAGCGCAACGTAGTGGCGCCCGGGGGAGTGTGGGGACCGGGCCAGATCATGGACGACGGCTGCCTCGGTGCCCAGGCGTGCCTCGATGCGGTGCGCGAGCCCTACGAAGCGGCCCGCGCTGCCGGCAAGCCGGTCGGGATCGGTCTGGGGCTGAAGAACTCGGGTCTCGGGAACGGTTTCAAGGAGATCGCCAAGGCGATCGTGCGCTTCTGTGACGACGGCACCGTCGAGGTGCGTCACTGCTGGACCGAGATGGGCCAGGGCGTGCACACGGTCGCGCTGCAGGTCGCCGTGGAGGAGCTCGGCGTCGACCCCGAAGCGGTGCGGGTGATCGTGGATTCCACACGCGAGCTCGGCGCCGGCCAGACCACTGGCAGCCGGGGCACGCTCATGGGCGCAGGCGCAGTGGCCGATGCGTGTCGTGCTGCACTCGCCGACGGTTGCCGGCCAGAGACGGACTACGAGGGCGAATACCGCGTTGATTGGACGAACTCGCTGTCGGAGGGCTTGGAGCACCCGGTCATCCATTCGACCTTCGGCTACGCCGCGCAGGTCGTCATTCTCGACCCCGATTCCGGCAACGTGGAGCGGGTCGTCGCCGCTCACGATGTCGGCCGGGCTGTGAATCCGGTGCTCTGCGAGGGCCAGATCGAGGGCAGCGTGCACATGGGCCTCGGCTACGCGCTCAGCGAGGGCTTCCCCGCAGACGCCGACGGGCGGCCGCGCAACTCCACGCTGCGGAGCCTCGCGATTATCCGGCCCAAGGACATGCCCGACGTCGACGTGATCCTGGTGGAGTCGCCCCAACCCGGTGCTCCCTACGGCATCAAGGGCGTCGGCGAGATCGGCCTCGTGCCGACGGCCGGAGCGGTGGCGGCTGCGCTGCGCGAGCACGAGGGCGTCTGGCATAACGAGCTGCCGATGCGCAATCCGTCCAACCGAGAGCGCGCGGACGCCTGGGTCTAACCGCGCCGGTCGAAGAATCGAATGACGGCGGCGCAATTGCAGCGCGCCGCTGGCAGAGTTCTCGCCATGACGTCACCTGGATCAGTCACCTTCGGTCTGCTGCTGCCCTCGCGAGAGTTGGCGATGTATCCGCCGCACGACGGCGATCCCCGCCGACTCGTCGGTTGGGCCGTGCGTGCGGAAGAGCTTGGTCTTGACGCGGTGTGGATCGGCGACTCCCTGCTCGCCAAGCCGAGAGCAGAGCCCCTGTCGGTGCTGGCAGGCGTAGCAGCGGCCACCGAACGCGTCGATCTCGGCACGGCAGTGCTGCTGGCCTCGATGCGCAATGCAGCGCAGCTCGCCCAGCAGGCCGCCACGGTGGATGCGCTTTCGGGCGGCAGGCTCATCCTGGGTGTCGGCGCAGGCCCGCCGGGAGCGGAGGTCAAAGCCGACTTCGATCTGGTCGGCGCTGATTACGACCGGCGGGGCACCCAGATGATGCACATCGTCCACCGCGCCCGTGAGCTCTGGCGCGCCGAAGGCACGCCCACCCAGCAGCGATTGCAACCGGTCTGCGTCAGCGACGGCGGGCCTCGGCTGTGGCTGGGGGGTTCAGGCCCGCGCGGGCTCGAGCGTGCAGGCAAGCACTTCGATGGCTGGTTCCCGACGGCACCGGTGGCAGGCACATTCGCCGAGCAGCTCGCGACCGTGCGCAACCACGCGGCCGACGCAGGCCGCGACCCGGCGTCGATCACCGCAGCGGCCTATCTGACGGTCAACATCGGCGAGCCGGCATCGGCAGCCGCCGACGTGGCCGAGCATTCGAAGCTGTACTACGGCGTAGAGATCGAGGTGCTGCGGCGCGTCATGGGCACGCACTCGGGATCACCGGCCGAGGTCGCGGCCTGGCTGCAGAGCTACATCGACGCAGGCTGCAACCATCTCTGCATCCGGCTCGCATCGCCTGATGTGGATACCCAGCTCGACCGCCTCGTGGAACTGCTGCCCGTGCTCCGCCGCTAGTCGGCACTGGCCGCCTGTCCTGCCTTTGGCCATCAGGCGCTGAAGCCGGGTTCCGCCTCGCCGTCCTCTGCCTGCCGCAGTCTGCTCAGTCGACACTGGGGTCGGGGTTACGCTCGCAGCCGTGAGCGAGGGAGGTGCGACGACGCCGGGACTGGTGTGCTCGCATCACCACCTCTATTCGGCGCTGGCCAGGGGCATGCCCGCCCCGCCGCGCACGCCCGGCGGCTTTGCTGAGATCCTCGAACTGGTGTGGTGGCGCCTCGATCGGGCGCTCGACCTTGAGATGCTGGAGTGGTCGGCGAAGCTGGGCGCGCTGGAAGCGCTGGAATCTGGCTGCACGGCCATCGTCGATCATCACGAGTCGCCCAATGCCATCGAAGGCTCGCTCGACGTGATCGCAACGGCGTGTGCCGAGGTCGGCGTGCGTGTCAGCTGCTGCTACGGCGTCACCGACCGCCACGGCGCGGATGGGGCCAGGCGCGGCATCGCAGAGAACGAGCGCTACTTGGCCGCCGGCGGCCGGGGGTACGTCGGCGTCCATGCGTCGTTCACGTGCACCGATGACACGCTGGCAGCGGCAGCCGATCTGGCCAGCCGGAACGGTGTCGGCGTGCACATTCACGTGGCCGAAGGACCCCCAGATGCCGACGCAGCCGAGCGGCTGTTGGGCCTCAGCGACGAACGATGGCTGCTCATCCACGGTGTGCACCTGCCCACCGATCACGGCCTCGCCGGGACGGTCGTGCACAATCCTCGCTCCAACATGAACAACGCAGTCGGCTATGCGGATCCCGTGCGCTTCGCCGCCACCAACCCCATCGCGCTCGGCACCGACGGCATCGGCGCAGACATGCTCGATGAGTTCCGGGTGGCCTACGCCCGGCTGCGCGAGCACGACGTCACCGCGTCGCCCGACCCGCCGTGGGAGTGGCTCGTACAGGGCTGGGAGCTGATGCCCGACGCCCGCAACGACACCGTCCGATGGTCGTATCCCAGCGCCGACCCTTGGCACCTGGCCTATACGCCAGGCGTACACCCCCTCGACATCGCGATCGACGGCGAGCAGGTGCTGGTGGGCGGCACCGCGACGCGTGTTGACCCTGCAGAAGTGCGGGCCAAGGCTGCCGAGCAGGCCCAGCGGCTGTTCAGGGCGCTCGACGAACTCGACTGAGACCGGATTCGACGGAAACACTGGATTGGGGAGGTCAGCAATGGGTGCTCTGGTCAACCGGAACCCGCTGTTCGACGGGCGCGACTGGCCGGCTGTGCCGCCCGAGGTGATGGCGTTTCACCGCCGGCTGCCTGCGTATGCGCCGACGCTGGTCATCGATGCCCCCCGGTTGGCCGACAGCCTGGGCGTGGGGCGGGTGCTGGTGAAAGCCGAAACGCAGCGCATGGGCCTGCCGTCGTTCAAGATCCTGGGCGCATCGTGGGCCTCATACCGTGCCATCTGCGAGCACATCGGCGACGACCCCCCGCCTTGGGCCAACATCAACGAACTGGCAGCCAGCCTGGCGCACCTGCGGCCGATGACGCTGGCGGCCGCCACCGACGGCAACCACGGGCGAGCGGTCGCGTTCATGGCGCGCCTGCTGGATTTCGACGCGCACATCCTGGTGCCCGACGGCACGTCGGAGGCTCGCATCGCCGCCATCGAGGGCGAGAGCGCGACGGTGACGGTGGTGGACGGCACCTACGACGACGCGATCGAACAGAGCGCCGAGATGGCCGGTGATCGCTGCCTGGTGGTGTCGGACACCTCGTGGCCGGGTTACGAGACCATTCCCGCCAACGTCGCCGAGGGCTATACGACGATCTTCGCCGAGGTCGACGATGCGCTCGCAGCCAACGGCATCGGCCAGCCGGACCTGGTCGCGGTACCAGTGGGCGTCGGCGCCTTCATGGCCGCCGCAGTCACCCACTACCGCAGCGGGGAGCAGCGGCCGGTGCTGGTGTCGGTGGAGCCCGACGACGCCAACTGCGTGCAGCTCTCGACGTTGAACGGGGAGATCACCGAGACTCCCGGCCCGCACCGGTCGATCATGGTGGGTCTGAACTGCGGGGTGCCCTCACCGCTGGCCTGGCCGATGATGGCCAGCGGCGTGGAGTGGTGCGTCTCGGTGAACAGCGACGCTGCGGGTGCGGCCATGGCCGATTTGGCCGCTTCGCAGGTCGTCGCGGGCGAGACCGGCAGCGCCTCGCTGGCCGGCGTGCGAGCACTCCTGGCCGATGAGCAGGGCAGCGCGGCGCTGGAGGACCCTGCAAGCGCCACCGTGCTGATCATGGTGACTGAGGGCGCCACCGACCCCGCGAACTACGAACGCATTGTCGGCCGCCCCCACACCCAAGTCGGCAGAGTCCTCACCGCAGTACCTTGAACGCTCATGCGTAGACGGACATGGGGAGGCTCGTCATGCCGCTGGATCAAGCGAACTATCAGGCAATGCTCATCGACAAGCGCGACAACGGCGTCGCCGTGGTCACGCTGAACCGCCCAGAACGGCTCAACGCCGTGAATGGCCAGATGCACCACGAGATGGCCAGCTTCACCCGTGACGCCCAGACCGATGATGACGTGAAGGTCGTGGTGCTCGCCGGCTCCGGCCGTGCGTTCTGTGCGGGCGGCGACTTCAGCGACACCGGCGGGCCGGCAGTCAGCTTCGAAGAGGGGCGCCAGATCGTCGATCACCTGCTCGAGCTGCGCAAGCCGATTATCTCCGCAGTGCAGGGCTACGCCATGGGACTCGGCGCCAACATCGCCCTGCTGTGCGATGTCGTCGTGGCAGGCCACAGCTCGGTGTTTGCCGACACGCACGTCAACATGGGCATCGGCGCGGGCGACGGCGGCCAGGTGATCTGGCCGCTGCTGATGGGCGTGAACCGCGCGAAGTGGCATCTCATGACCGGCGAGCGGGTCACCGGCCAGATGCTCTACGACATGGGCCTCGTCAATTTCTTGGTGGATGACGACGCGATCCTCGACACGGCAGTCGAGAAAGCAGACCAGCTTGCGGCCGGCCCGCAGAAGGCCATCAGCGCCTCGAAGGTGCCCATCAACAACTGGATCCGCCAGATGTCCGCCCAGATCCTGCCGCTGTCGCTGAGCCTGGAAGGCGAGACGTTCCACAGCAGCGACGCCCGAGAGGCCCAGCGGGCCTTCGTGGAGAAGCGCCCGCCCCAGTTCGACTAACCGTTCATGGCCCTGTTCAGATGATGAAGGGCAGGTTCGGCAGCGGCGAAGTGGAGTTCACCAGTTCCACCTTCTTGGCTGCCATGCGCAGACCGTCGGCTGTGCGCCGCAGGCAGTGTGTCGCCCGGCCCGCCCACAGCCGCAGGTGCCCGGTCGCCTGAACTGCGTGCTCGTAGAGCACGAAGTTGCTGCCGACCTCGAACTCGTCGCCTTCGGCACTCAGGATCTCAATATTCGACACCACCCGGCGCATCGACGACGGCGGGTCCTGTGCGTGATGAACACCGGTGGCGAGCTGCCGGATCCGGGTGCCCAGGCGGGCCCGGTTGTCGTTGATGTAGCTGACCCGGGTGCCGGGCTCGTAGTCGCCGGGACCGAATGGCACCCAGTAGTGCATGTCGTCGGTGACCAGCGCTTCCCACTCGTCGTAGCGGGACTCGTCCGCGAGCCGGGCTTCGAGATACACGAACGCCTCGATGTCGCGACGCGTCGGCTCGTCGACTGAGGCCATCACCGTTGCTCAAATGCCGTTCTGCTGGTCGCCTGCCACGCCGGCCATGACCTCGCGGTAGTGGTGCCAGAAGCCGCGATTGGTGGTCTCGTCGGTGATGTCGCTCCAGCGCTGGCCGTCTTCGATGTGCTCGCGCTCGATACCTCGGCTGAGGTCCACCCAGCCGTCGTCGCCGACAGAGGAACCTTCAAAGGCCCGGTGCATGCGTTCGGCGATCACTGCATCGTCGGTCAGGAAGAACGATGCAGGGCCCATCGCCGCTTCTGATTGCAGCACCAGCCGACGGTTGACGCTCTCGTCGGTGCCCTCGACCAGCAGGGGAGTGTGGTGGTGCACGGTGACCCCCGGTGCAACCGGTTCGATCCGGGCGATGTTCATTTCGGCCAGAAACAGGTTCGGGAACACCAGGGCGTGCGGCGGACCGTCCCACATGATCGTCTTGGCCTTCTCGGGGCCGAACGACCCTTCGAGGGCTTCGCAGTAATCGGCGACCTTCTCGCGTGTGGTGCCCAGCCAGGCCAGCTCTCGTGTGTAGCTGCGGCGAAAGTCGAGCTCGAGGTGGCCGCCGTCATACGCACGTGTGGCCGACTCTGATGCCTCCTCGCCGGTCATCACGATCTCGTCGTAGTAGGTGTCGGGAACGGCACGGGCCATCGAGGCGTGCGTGAAGTTGAGGTGGTAGCCGTCGTGGTCGCTCTCGGGCCACATCTTCCAGTTCGAGTCGATCCGCTGGCCGATCCAGCCGGCCGAGAGGCGAACGTTGCCGCTGGGCGACATATCAGAAGTGCGATCGATGAGATCAGTGCCGCCGGCGCCGAGATGATCGCCGAGCGGCCCCGCCGTGCCGCTGCGGTTGGCGAACACGAACCCCCGGTACTCGTCGACTTGTCCGGGCCGGTCAAGCCCCAGATCAGCAGTGTCCTTGTGGAAGCCCTTGGGACCGGGAACGCCGAGCAGCGTGCCGTCGAGGTCATAGGTCCAGCCGTGGTAGGCGCAGCGGAAGTTGCGGTTGTTGCCGTCGTTCTGAGGGCAGAGCGTGGTGCCGCGGTGTGCGCAGCGGTTCGCCACGACGCTGATCGCGCCGTCACGGTTGCGCACCATGAGCACGGGCTCGGTGCCGAGGCGCCGGGAGACCCAGTCACCGATCTCGGGTACCTCGGACTGGTGGCCGACGAACACCCAGCCGTCGGTGAAGATGCGCTGCATCTCGTCGGTGAACACCGCAGGATCGGTGTAGAGGCTGCCGTGGATGCGATCGTCCTGCACGAGGTGCCGGTAGTCGTGTTCTGCCGGTGAACTCTGCACGGTCAGTGCCATCGATGTTCCCCCTCGATGTCATCGAACGCTAGGCGCTCGCGCCCGGTGGCCGCTGATACCGGCCGGATCCCGGGCTTCGGGCTGCTGCTGATCGCCGTCAGATCCCGGGCGTCCGGTAGCCGTCACACCGCCACAGGATCGGGAAGGCGCCAGCCGGCTTCCACAGCACGTTGTCCTTGATGATGCGGGCGTCAGGCCAGCCAGCCAGCGTGGCCACGGCCTCACCGAGGCGGGCGTCGAGCACCGTCGAGGCGATCAGCCGATCTGCCTTCCAGCCGTTGCAGATCTGCCTCGTGAGGGTTGGATCGTCGCGACCGGTGAGCCAGTTGACCTCGTCGGGTCGGCTGGCGTCGACTGGGTGATCGAGACGGCGAAGCGGCTGGAAGGCAGCGGCCATCAGAACGAACGGCTGATGGCTGGCGCCCGGCATCTCGGCGAGAACATCGCCAGGACGCCGGCGCTCGTCATCCCCACGATTCTCGGCCGCCATGACGGCAGCGGACGGCCCGGGCTGTTCGACTCGGTGATCCAGTCGGCGTGGAGCTTCATGGTGGCGCTGCGGAGCCGTGGCCTGGGAACCGTCTGGACCACGATGTACCTCAACGAGGCGCCGGCTGTGGCTGAGCTGCTGGAACTGCCAGACCACGTCACCCAGATCTGCCTGTTTCCGGTCGCCTACACGATCGGCATCGACTTCACGCCGACGTCGCGGCGCTACCCGGCCGCCGACATCGCCTACTTCGATCGCTATGGCCGGACCAAGACGCCGAATGGGCCGGCAGTCGTCGACGAAGTCGACCTCAAGGCCAAGCCTGACGCGGTGCGCGCTGCCATCGAGTCGCTCGACACGCCTCCCGAGCGCTGGCGCTTCGACGTCGAGCAGGTGCCCGGCGGCAGCCGGCTGCGCCTGCACGCTCCGGTGGACCCGGATGGCGACGCATCGACGGTAATGGCCGAGGTGCGACAAACACTGGAAGCGCTGGCCCAGCAGTTCAAGAGCTAGCTCATCCACGGGTCTGAGTTCGCCCGGCTACGTGAGGTGCCGATGTCGATCTGGTTGAGTTCCCGTAGCGGTCGATCCGTGCGGCCTATAGGTGTCAGAGCAGAGGAGTCCGTCGCTGATCTTGCACTACGGACACTTCGAGGCGGCCATCTACTCCGCGGGCGTAGCGCTGGAGAACGCTGATCGTGACGTTGTCGGAGCACTCGATGGCGGCGATGCGGGGTTGTGATACGCCGATTCGCTCAGCAAGGTCGCGCTGGGTCAAGCCGGCGCTCTCACGCAGCGCGGTCAACCCAGCAGCCAATCGCAACTCGTCCTCGATCACGCTGACGCGCTGGTCGGCGCCTGGCGCTTGAAGGACCTTCTTCTCCCATTGCTCAAGACTCATCGTCGCTTCCTCCGGTCGGCCTGCTTTCTCGGTGCCGTCCTGCGTGGTGTCGTCTGCCGCCCATCGGCGAGCTTGGCTTGATGTTCGTCGAGTCGATCATCGGCGATCGGAATGTTCGATTCATACCAATGATCCCAGTCGTCGCGCTTGTCGCCGCCGACCAGCAGGATGGCCCTGCGTTCGAGGTCGAAGGCAAACAAGACGCGTACTTCGGTTCGTCCGGTTGAGCCTGGTCGGAGTTCCTTCATGTTGTGGTGTCGGCTGCTCTTGAGGGTGTCGACCAGCGGACGGCCCAGCGTCGGCCCCTGGTCTCGCAGCACGCGGACGGCAGCGAGCAAGGCCTCAGCATCGGCCTGTTCGAGCCCCTCCGCCCATTGCCTGCAGGCTGGATGAAACTCGACCGACCACTGCGACACGCTTGATAATACTATTATTATCCAATGCCGACGATCATAAGCGGATCGGGGTGACAAGAGCGCGAGTGGCGCTCAGTTGGACGAGCCGGGCGAGACGTTCCGCGTCGTGCTGGTGACTGCACGTGCCGATCTCCTCGAATGGCCTGCGCTTGATGCTCTCTACGAGGTTGGCTGCGGCGATGCGACCATCGGGCGCAACACACTGGAGTTCGCTAGCGCAGCGCACACGCGAGACGCGGAAACCGTTCCTTGTGCTTCAGTTCTGAGCGTGGAGATCAGCGACAGCGCCTCCAGCCGAGCCTGACGCAAGCGGGCTCCGCCTCTGACGCCCTTGGGTCATCGCCGTAGCCACTGCTGCCAGTCGGTCACGTACCTGCGCACACTGCGCTGTGTCTTGCATGCCATTGGCTCCTCTGCTTCGAGCTTCGGGGTGCCATCGAGGTACATGCGCATGAGTGTGTCATTCGGTTCGGCGGGGTTGCGGTCGTGGGTGAGGCACCAGAGCACGTAGCGGCCGACGCGTCGTCGGACTTCGGTTTGCTTTTTCTTCGTGTTGGCGCATTCACGGGCAAACTCGTCGATCTTCGAAGCCCAGTGATCACCGATTCGTTCGCGGTGACGCTGCCACCAAGTCATGAGCGCACCCTAGTTGGTTGAGCCCTAGATGGTTAGTTCCAAGGGTTAGTGGTCGTAGGGGGTGAGTGAGCGGCTGGGGTGGGTGTGCCGGTAGGTCTCGTTGTGCCAGATGGCTGCTGTGAGGGCGAGGAGTCGGGTGCCGATGCGTGCGGCGACGCCGGG